>JAWXCJ010000327.1:0-31194 GCA_034408875.1 Actinomycetota bacterium | reverse complement strand
GCCAAGAAAGCACCGGCCAAGAAAGCACCGGCCAAGAAGAAGGCCGTCAAGCGTCGTTAATCACGTCTCGTACAACACGGTTCGTGTACGAACGCCACGAGGCCCGGGTGTGATGCCCGGGCCTCTTCGCGTCGTCGAACTCATCCGCGTGCAAATGCCGCTCCGCACACCGTTCGTCACCGCGAACGACGCGACGTCGGTGAAGGAAGCGTTGCTCGTGCGCGTCGAGACCGATGCCGCGGTCGGCTGGGGTGAGTGCCCCGCACTCGCGTCGCCCGAGTACTCGCCCGAGACCATCGACGTCTCGCATGCGGCACTCCGCGACGAACTCGGCCCGCGCGCCTTGGCGGGCGAGGCGTTCGCCGGTCCTCCGTTCGCCCATACTGCTCTCGAAGCCGCGCTCCTCGACGCCTCGTTACGCGCCGAAGGCATCTCTCTCGCACAACATCTCGGTGTCTCGAGCACGCATGTCGACGCGGGGGTTGCGATCGGGATCGCCTCCGACATCGTCGAGCGGGCGGCCGCGTACGTCGCCGCGGGCTACCGGCGCGTGAAGTTGAAGATCTCGCCGGAGATTCCACTCGAATACGTCCGAGACGTACGGGCCGCGGTCGGCGCCGACGTTGCGATCCAGGTCGACGCCAACGAGAGCTTCCGGTTGAGCGATGCCGACCTGCTCGCGACACTGGCCGACTGGGACGTGCAGTGCATCGAGCAACCGCTACGCCGCGACGACATCGCGAAGTACGTCGACCTGGCCGCGCTCATCACGACACCCATCTGTCTCGACGAATCGATCGATTCCGCCCGGGCCGCACGCGAGGCAATCCTCCTCGGCGCGTGCTCGGTCGTGAACGTCAAGCCCGGTCGCGTCGGCGGACTCGTCGAAGCCGTGCAGGTGCACGACACGTGCGTGCACCACGGAGTCGATGCGCTCGTCGGTGGGATGCTCGAGACCGGGGTCGGACGGGCCGTCAACGTCGCCCTCGCGGCGCTGCCGGGCTTCACGATGATCGGCGACCTCTCGGCATCGGATCGTTACTTCGACGAGGACCTCACCGAACCGTTCGTCCTCGAGGACGGGCGTCTACGCGTCCCCGACGGTCCCGGGACCGGAGTCGAGCCCCGCGCGGAGATGCTCGAGCGCTACACCGTGACGCGCGAGCGTCTGTAGCAACCCGCGCTCACGTCGACCTCACCACGTATTTCTGACGACCACGATCGAGTCGGCGGCGTTGTCCGGGTCGAGGCGCATGAGAATGCGATCGGAGAACGGCGGATCGCCTGCGTAGTCGACGACGATCTCGACCCGCTTGTCGCGCGGACCTTCGAGCGCATCGGCGAGGCCCATCAGCCCCGCTGCGAACACGGCGCCGGCCGCGGTGCCCCGGAACTTGTCGATCGGCCGCGGTTCCGCCGGCTCCTCATCGTGTTCGATCATGATGCGGCTCCGATCTCCGGCGCTCCATCTCGCGTGCACATAGTCCAGACGGTCCGCGCCTGCGGACCTGCGCCTGGCCCACAATGTTCAGGGTACCGCCGCTTCGACGCTCGCCAGCACGCGCCCTTCGCCTTCCAGCGCAACGGTTCCGACGGCGTCGTCGAGACCGTCGATCGGCGCCAGCGTCCAGCCGCCGGCATCGGCGAGCGCGTCGCGCAGCGGGCGCGTCAGGCCGAGCCCCAGACCCTTGAGGTATGCCTCACGCTCGGTCCAGTGCCGCAGAAACATGGGCAACCGCTCCGGAACTGGCAGACCTTGCCAATAAGCGAGTTCCGCCGGCGTGAGGATGCGCGCCGCGAGTCGGTCGAGATAGCGCCGGGGCCGAATCACCTCGACATCGGCACCGACGCGGGCGCCGGGTGCGACTGCGATCACGGTGACGGTGCCCGAGTGCGAAAGGCTGAACGACAAGTCGGGAGCGCCCACCACCGCCGGCTTCCCGTGCGTCGGGTGGTTGCAGTAGGCGCAACGGCGGTCGAACGCCAGCCCGTTCGGGTCGGTGCCGAGCGCGCGCCCGAGGAGATCGCGCAACACTGTGTCCACGGACGCGCCATGGGTCGTTCGGACGATCCAGACCGCTGCGTCTGTCACGACCGCAGGGTAGGTGCTTTGCTGTGGGAGTGCCGAGGCTCCGAGACGGCGAACCAGGATGGCTCCGGCTCCAGGGTCGCACCAACGCGCGCCTGCACATCCTGGCCCAAGATCTCGACGCCGAGTTCATCGCGCCATCCAACCGATCTGAGTTCGCGCTCGTGCAAGGCCGCAGGTACGGGTGCTCGTTCGAAGTGCGCATCGTGCACCGCCGCCTCGAGTTCGAACTTCGGCACTACACCGCGATCGAGACGCGGCGCCTCGACGGCGAAGGGTTCACCCCGCCCGACATCGACCCGGGACGTGTTCGTGCCGCCATCGAAACGGCCGCCGCGGACCTGTCGGGACACGAGTAGTCCGCTCGGTGCTGACGGTCGCATCTGACGATCATCGTCGGCATCACCCGCGCATGCCCTCGATCGACGACGGCGTCGAGTTCGGTCCCGTGGAGATCCCCGAGCGTGTCGACCGCATCCTCGACGCGCTGCGCGCAGCCGACCTCGGCCCGATCCGTCCGCCGGAGGAGTTCGGCCCCGAACCCGTGCTGCGCGTCCACACGCGCGCGTATGTCGAGTTCCTCGCGACCGTGCACGCGGAATGGTGCGCGGCGACCGGCCGGCCGGAACATGCGGAAGCAACGCCCTACGCGCGCGCGGTTCGCGACCAGCCCGACTCCGAGCCGGTCCACCCCATCGCCAAGTTGGGCTGGTATTCGCACGACTCCGACCCGGTACTTGCCGGTACGTTCACGGCCGCGACCGCGGCCGTCGACGTCGCGTTGAGCGCGTGGCGCGCGGTGGCAACGGGCGACGTGGGCACGGCGTACGCGCTGTGCCGGCCTCCGGGTCATCACGCCGCGGCCGATTCGTTCGGCGGGTACTGCTACCTCAACAACGCGGCGATCGTCGCCCAGGCCGCGGTCGACACGGGCGCGCGCGTCGCAATCCTCGATGTCGACTTCCATCACGGCAACGGCACGCAACAACTGTTCTACGACCGCGACGATGTGCTCTTCGTGTCGGTGCACGCCGACCCCGCGCAGCACTACCCGTACTTTCTCGGCTTCGCGTCGGAACGCGGGTGGGGTGCGGGCGAGGGGTACACGCGCAACTTTCCGCTCCCCGCCGGCACCGACTGGGCGCGGTACGGTTCCGCGCTCGACGCGGCCGCCGCGGTCGTCACCAAGTATGACCCGGACCTGCTCGTCGTATCGCTCGGCGTCGACACTGCGGCCGAAGACGCCGACTCGTTCCGGTTGACCGGCGAGGACTTCACCCGCATCGGCGCCGCGCTGGCCGCGCTCGCTCGCCCGACCGTTGTTGTGCAGGAAGGTGGCTACGACCTCGAGGTCATCGGTCGCAACGTCACCAACGTCCTGCGCGAGTTGGGTTGACTACTCGTTCAGAGATTCGGTGGGGAGCGTGAAGAACGACGCCGCGAGCATGAGTTCGGGCTTCGGCTCGATATCCCAGCCGAAGGCGCTGATTTCGGCGGCCGTACGCCGGCCGGTGACGGCCCGAACCAGTTCGAAGCGCGGCGCCTCGATCCGCGCGACCGGATCGCCTGCGCCCGAGGTCTCTTCGCCCGTCTCGGTGACGAACTGCAGCGTGGGCGCGCCGCCGCGGGGACGGGCGAGGACGAACCACTGCCACGCGAACGCGACGGCGTCGCTGTCGCGGGCGCCGGGCCTCCCGAGCGCATTGCGGACGTCGTGCTCGTGCGTCGCGGCGTCGAACATCGCCTGGCCGACGAGTTCGAACGGCAGCTCGTCGAGCATCGTGTCGAACGCGGGACCGGCCGCTTCCCATTCTGCGAGCAGATCAGACACCGGAAGCGAACGCCGGGCGTCGACTTGCGCGGCCGTCCACGGATCGGTGGCCGCGCCCTCGATGTTGCCCGCGAGGACGTCGGCCGTCACCCCGACGAGGTGCGCGAGCACGTCGCGCACCCGCCACTCGGGGGTCGCGGGCGCGATCGACTCCAGCGCGGCGGGATCCGCGACGGTGACGAGTTCCGTCACGCGCGTCCGCAGGCCCTTGTACCCGGCTCCGACCTCAGCCATCGACTGCTCCCTTGCTCACGAGTTGTTCGGGATTCGACCATGTTGCCAGCACCAGCGCCCACACCGCGCCGCCGATGACCAGCGCGGTGATCGAGAAGAAGTGTTCCGTCAACCATCCCCCGAGCAGCACACCGAGCGGAACCGTCCCGCCGAAGCCCATGATCCACAAGGCCATGACGCGACCGCGTTGCGACTCCTCGAGGTGTTCTTGCAGCACCGTCGACAGCGACGTGATGACAATGAAGTACGCGTAGCCGAGCACGGCTGCGACCGGATACGCGGGCAGCACACTGCGCAGGAGCGCAAACGCCGTGAGGAGCACCGCGAACGCGATGAACCCCGGGCGGAGCAGCCGCGCCTTCGACCGCTTCGCGAACACGGTGCCGACCGTGATGGCACCCAGCGCCGCGCCGAATCCGAAACACGCGTAGAGGAATCCGTACTCGACGCTCTTCAGTTCGACATCGAGATTCGCCGCCGCAATCTCGGGGAACAGGCCCACAAACGTGAGCGAGAACAACGAGAACGTGAACAGCGTGATGAGGAGATGCTTGAGCAGTGGGTCGCGGTTGACGATGCGGGCACCAGACAGCAATCGCCGGAAGCCCCGCTCCTCGAGCACCGCGTTGGCGTGGCGCGGGTACGTCGCCCAGACCAGCCCGACGATCGCGAAGCCGTACGTCGCCGCGTTGAACGCGAACACGGGAGCAGCATCAAACGCTGCGTAGAGCACGCCGCCGATGGCAGGCCCGATGACGCGCGACAGGTTCATCTGCACCGACTGGAGCGCGACCGCGCCCTGGAGGTCTTCGCGGGGAACGAGGGTCGGGAGGATTGCACTGAGGCCCGGCGCGCCGATCGCATTCGCGATACCGATCGCGGTGACGACGACGGCCAGCGTCACCAGTGACGGATCGTCGGTGAGGGCGAGCGCCGCCAGCCCGAACGACAGTGCCATTTGCACGAACTGCGCGGCGACGAGCAGGCGGCGGCGGTCGACGATGTCGGCCAGGAGTCCGCCGACGGGCGAGAGGAAGAGCAAGGGCCCGAGCTGGCAGAAGAAGATGACGCCGAGGTACTCGGTGCTCCCCGAGAGCTTGAGCGCGTAGGCACCGAGCACGACGTTCTGCATCCACGTTCCGATGTTGGACGAGAACGTGCCGAGGTAGACGATGCGGAAGTTGCGGTGCCGCAACGCCGCCTGCGCGGTGCCCCGCTGGTACGCGACGTCGCCGTCGACCAGGGCGTCCTCGGCTTGTTCGAGACCGGAGTCGTCCTGGGACTGCACCATCGACCGGGAGATTACGGGATCGCCTGCGCCGCGCTCCTAGCCGATATACGGCGTCGTGCCGATCACGTGCTCGGCGCGCAGCCGGTCAAGTTCCGCGTCGGAGACGCCGAGCTCGCCGAGTACTTCGTCGGTGTGCTCGCCCAGCGTCGGCGACGGACCTGACCAGAATCGGGCCGGACCGGCCGAAAACCGCATCGGCCATGACGGATAGTCGTGGGAGCCGAGCAGCGGGTGTTCGACCGGCTCGAAGAACCCGCGCGCCCGGAGTTGCGCGTCGTCGAGTGCCATGTACGCGGGCACCATCGCCGCCGCGGGAATCCCCTCGGCTCGGAGATTCTCGGCCGCGTCATCGCACGGTCTCGTCGCGCACCACGCGGCCCGTTCTCCGGCGTTCATCGGATCGCTTTCTGTCGCGAGCGCGACCCAGTCGTCTTCGCCCGCGCACCGGTACACACCGTGCTCGCCGCGCCGGTCGAGCAACGTGCCGTCGATCGAGTAGCGGATGACCTGTTCGGCGGTCACCGCCGTCGCGACTTCGACGAGCGGCACCTCGACGAGTTGGCCGGCACCCGTGCGGTTGCGGTGCTCGAGCGCGGCCACGATCGCGAGGGCGGCGTGCGTTCCGACCAACGGGTCGACGACACCGCCCGCGATGATCGGCGGACCACCCGTGTAGCCCGTGACCCACGCCATGCCCGTGAGTTGCTCCATCGTCTGCGCGAATCCCGGGCGTTCGCGCCACGGTCCGGTGAGTCCGAAGGCAGGCATGCGCATCATGACGATGTCGGGCTTGATCGAGCGCACGACGTCGTAGTCGAGGCCGAACCGTTCGAGAACGCGCGGTGTGAAGTTCTCGGTGATGACATCGGCTCGCTCGATCAACCGTTTCGCGAGCGCGAGTCCGTCGGGGTGGCCGAGGTCGAGGGTGACGCCGCGCTTGCCGAGGTTCACGGCGTTGTACAGCCCCGACTTCTCGTAAAACTGCGGGTCGTCCTTGGGCCGCACCGCGGCGCTGAAGCGGATGCCGTCGGGCCGTTGGACCGACTCGACCTTGATGACATCGGCACCCATCGCACACAGCCACGCGGTGGCGTACGGCCCCGCCCAGAACGCGGTGAAGTCGACAACGGTGATGCCGGCCAGCGGCTTGGCGCCGACCGCGCCGGGTGTCAGTGGCTCGGGCGCGCGTGCAGACCACGGCTCCGTGGCCGCGCCCGGCGCTTCCAACGGCCGGTCGGAAATGCCATGGAATCGGAACGGTGCCCGCGGCCGGATCCATTGTTCGCCGGGCTGGCGCACGAACACCTCGCGCTCGGCCAGTTGCGGGTTGCGCGGGAGCTCGGCGCCATTGCCGACGACGACGGCAGGAACGCGCGCCTCGATGCACGCGGCAACAACCTCGTCGGCCGTGCGTGACCCGGTCCAGCCCCGCACGAAACCGTTGACTTCGTCGGCGCGCTGGAACCGGCCGAGCATCGTCGTGAGTGGCTCGTCGGTCGTTAGGTCGTCGCGCCCGGCGAGACGGCACAACGACAGCCACTGTTGGGCCGTGACGGTCGTGATGCCCACGTACCGGCCGTCGCCGGTCGGCTCGTTGCCGGGAATCATCACCCACCGGAACGACCGCATGCGCCCGCCGGGAAAGCGCGCCATCAATGTGGGCGTCGTCACGAAGGTGAGTTGCATCGCCTCGAGCATCGAGAGGTCGACGTGTTCGGGAACGTGCGTGCGGGACGCGCGGGCGTAGGCGGTGGCCGCACCCAATGCCGCGTACGCGCCGGTGACGTACTCGCCCAAATTTCCGCCGACCGTCAACGGCGGAAGATGCGCGTGCCCGTGGTTCGACAGGCTGCCGCTGCGCGCCTGGAGGACAGGCTCCGGCAGATCGAGCCCGTCGTCGGGTCCGCCGTGGCCGACCGGCGTGATCGACACCGTCACCAGCGGTTCGGAATCGGGTGCGCGGCCCGGTTCGCCGACGAGCACGATGTCGGCGCCCCCGACCCAGCCGGTCGCGGTCGCGGCGTGCCGCTGCGAGGTGCGGAAGTACGTGAACAGCGGGTCCGCAATCGGGTCGGTGAACACGACATCGGCCCCGAGGTCGGTCAACAGCTTCGACGCGTACGCGCCCGCGATGCCTGTGGTGAGGTCGAGCACCCGCACCCCGTCGTAGATCACGAGCCGTGTCCGCTTTCGGCGTGCTCGCCGTGGTCCATCACCTGCGCGTCGAACCAATCGTGCAGTGCGTTCACCAGGTCGGCATCGTCGGTGGTGTAGACGATCCGCGCGCCCAGCGCGACCTCGATGTAGCCGACCTCGATCTCCGCATACCCGGCGCGCAACCGGGCGAGCCCGGGCATCTGGTCTCCGTGAATCGCGGCGGGGTCGTCGAAGTCGCCGCGCGCGAAGCGATCGGCCTCCTCGCGCAGGTGCTCGCGCACGAGCGTCACTTGCGCCGCGTCGTTCGGGTCGTCGGCGACAACCGTTTGCACACCGCCTGTGTCGGTGTGGTCGAACCCATGCGTGGTCGCGTCGAGGTCGAAGGGCATGACCGACGCGCCGCGCGCGGCGACCTCCTCCTGCCGGGACGGATCGTCGCCGCACGCGACGAGCGCAACCGCGAGGGTCACGACGACGACGGCACGAACCACGGGACCACGACCTCCTTACCGGGGACGGTGCTGAACGCGAGCGGGCGGAACTCGACGTGGACGGGTTGGTCCGCGACGAGGGCGGCGGGTTCGGCGTCGACGTACGCGACGATACGCACGGCCGGGTCCTCGGCGAGCGCGATCAGCGCCGACACGAACGGCACCTTGTCTTCGAACGCGGGCAGGAACGCGCGGCGCACGACCACCCACGTGAACAACGTGCCCCGACCCGAGACCGGTGTCCACGTGAGCACGCCGCCGCACCCGGGACACACTTCCTCGGGGTACCAGACGTAGCGGTGGCAGCCGTCGCACTGCGGCACGACCAGCTCGCCGCGGGCGGCGCCCGCGAAGTACGGCGCGACGAGCGGGTCGTCGACATCGGGCAGCGGGAACGTGTCGCGCTGGATCGCCATAACCAATTACGCGTCCTTCGTGAGCACGAGCGTGCTCGCCATGTGACCCGTGTACCCGCCGTACACCGCGACCTCACAGTCGGGCACCTGGGCCGCGGCAACGCCGCGCAGTTGCTTCACGCACTCGACGACGTGGGCGATGCCGAGCACGTACGCGTGCGACAGCAACCCGCCGTGCGTGTTGAACGGCAGCCTGCCCGCGTCGTGGTGCAACGTGTCGCCCTCGACGAACGCGCCCGCCTCGCCCTTGGCACAGAACCCCATGTCCTCGATCTGCATGAGGCTCACGACGGTGAACGGGTCGTAGACGGTGAGCAGGTCGACGTCGGCAGGACCGATGCCGGCCATCGCGAACGCGCCCGGCGCGGAGAACACCTGCGGAGTACTCGTGAACGCACGCTGCTGCGCCCAGTGCGTACCGCTGCCCGAGTACCCCTCCCCTACACCGGCGACAACGGCCGGAGGCTGCTTGAGATCGCGCGCCCGCTCCAACGACGTCGTCACGTACGCGGCACCGCCGTCGGAGATGAGGCACGAGTCGAACAAGCGCAACGGCTCGGCGAGCATCGGCGCCGCGAGGTAGTCGGCCATCGTCATCGACTTGGCGTGCATGACCGCGTCGGGGTTCAGGTTTGCGTGGCGGCGCCCCGCGACCGCGACCGCGCCGAACTGCTCCTCGGTCGTGCCGAACTCGAGCATGTGGCGGCGCATGATCGACGAGAAGTACACCGGCTGCGGGAAGAACCCGAACGGCACTTCGAGGTTCTGTTTCAACGACTGGGCCGCGTGCACCTCACCCGGTCCGCCGGTCATCGAACTGCGCTGCGTCGCCCACGCGACCGGGAACACGTTGAGGACGTGGCGCGCCTTCCCCTCGCGGATGGCCTGCGCCGCGAGGTACGGCGCGGTCGCGGCCCACGCCATGCCGCCGCCCCACGGCGACGTCCAGATGTCGTGCGAGGTACCGAAGTGCTCGTGGAACGCGTCGAGGTCGAAGTCGGGGAACGCGCCCGACCACGTCAGCCCGTCGATGTCGGAGGGATCCAACCCCGCGTCGGCAATGGCCAGTTCCGCGGCAACGGCTCCGATCTCGCGCGCGGTGCGGCCCGACGCCGTCGTGTACGCGGTCTCGCCGATACCCGCGATCGCGAACCCGCCCCGGATGTCGTCGAGGTCGGTCGCGTGTCCCCATTGGTCCACAGGTGGCGACGGTACTCGGCAGGCGCCCGACCGGTCCGAGTACCGTGCCGCCGATGGCAGATGCGTTCGAAGATGCGGCCGCCGGCGGCGTGGTCGATCTGATGATCGGGGTTCCGTCGCCGACGGCGGAGCAAGCCGACAAGTACCGCAAGTACCTCGCCCAGGTACACGACCGGGAGAGTCGCGAAGACTTCACCTTTCCGGCGCAGTACATGTTCAAGAACGTCCCCGAGTTCGCCGACCTCTCCGACCCGGTCCGGACGCTGATCGACGAGATGGACGCGCACAACATCCGCATCGGGATGCTCAACGTGTCGACCAGTCTCGACGCCCGACGCGCCCTCGCGGAGTATCCCGACCGGTTCATCGCGAGCTGGGACGTCGACCCGAACCGCGGCATGGAGGCGGTGCGCGAGGTCGAGCAGGCGGTCGAGCAACTGGGTGTGAAGTCGGTGCAGGTGTTCCCGGCCGGGCTCACGCCGCAGGTCGACATCGACGACAAGAAGATGTACCCGCTGTACGCGAAGTGCGTCGAGCTCGACATCCCGATCTTCGTGAACGCGGGTGTGCCGGGACCGCGGGTGCCGATGGAGTGCCAGAACGTCGCCCGCATCGACGAGGTGTGCTGGTACTTCCCCGACTTGACGTTCGTCACGCGCCACGGTTGCGAACCGTGGACCGAACTCGCAGTGAAGCTGCTGTTGAAGTGGCCGAACCTGTACTACTCGACCAGCGCGTTCGCCCCGAAGTACTACCCGAGCGACATCGTCGAGTACGCGAACACACGCGGCGCCGACAAGGTGCTGTACGCGGGCTACTACCCCGCCGGGCTCACACTCGACCGCATCTTCGACGAACTGCCGAAGGTGCCGTTCCGCGACCACGTGTGGCCCAAGTTCCTGCGCGACAACGCGCTCCGCCTCTTCGGAATGGAGACCGCGTGACCAACCTCGCGTTCGAGGAGGCGCGCGCCGGTGGTGTCGTCGACACGATGATCGGGTTCCCGGCGCCGCGGGAAGAGACGATCCACCACTACGACTTCATCCGCAAGCAGGCGATGGACGCCGAAACGCAGGACATGGAGTTCCCGGCGCAGTACATGTTCAAGGGCGTCCCGAAGTTCGAAGAGGTCGACGACCCGGTCGAAATGCTCGTCGGGCTCATGGACCAGTTCGGGATCTCGAAAGCGCTGACGGGCATGCCCGTCGACGGCGGTGCTTCGCAGCGGGCGCTCGAGAAGTATCCCGATCGGTTCTACTCGCAGTGCCAGGTCGACCCGAACCAGGGCATGGAGTCGGTGCGCAACCTCGACCGTGCGGTCAGGGAGCACGGCGCGGTCGCCGCGCACTGCTGGGGCACGGGCCTCATCCCGCAAGTGCCGGTGAACGACAAGAAGATGTACCCGATCTACGCCAAGTGCGTGGAACTCGACATCCCGATCTTCGTGTACGCCGGTGTTCCGGGGCCGCGCATTCGCTTCGAGCCGCAGTACGTCGGCCACCTCGACGAGGTGTGTTGGTTCTTTCCCGACCTGAAGATCGTCACGCGCCACGGCGGCCAGCCGTGGACCGAGTTGTTGGTGAAGCTGCTCCTGAAATGGCCGAACCTCTACTACTCGACCAGCGCGTTCGCGCCCCGGCACTACGACAAGCGCATCATCGAGTACGCGAACACCCGCGGCGCCGACAAAGTCATCTACGCGGGCTACTTCCCGATGGGCCTCTCGCTCGACCGCATCTTCGGTGAACTCCCCGACGTCCCGTTCCGCGACCACGTGTGGCCTAAGTTCCTACGCGAGAACGCCGAACGCGTCCTCAAGATCTGATGCCCACCCTCCCGAGAAGTGGGCCGCTGGCCGGTGTCCGGGTCGTCGAGATCCCGAACATCGGACCGTTGCAGTTCGCAGGGATGCTGCTCGCCGACATGGGCGCCGACGTGTTGCGCCTCGACCGGGCGAGGGACGTGGCCACTGGTTCGAGCGTCGCGGGGTTCGTGTCGCCGTATTCGGTCGTCGACCGCGGCCGGCGCAGCGTCGGCATCGACCTGAAGCACACCGGTGGTCCCGAGGTCGTGCTGCGGCTCTGCGAACAGGCCGACGTGCTGCTCGAAGGGTTCCGACCCGGTGTGGCCGAACGGCTCGGAATCGGCCCCGACACGTGCCGCGCCCGCAACGAACGTCTCATCTACGGGCGCATGACCGGTTGGGGGCAGGACGGCCCGCTCGCGGGCGACGTCGGCCACGACATCAACTACCTCGCGATCGCAGGTGTGCTGTGGCACATCGGCCCCGAGGGCGGGCCGCCGATTCCGCCCATCAACCTGCTCGCCGACTTCGGTGGAGGCGGTTCGCTCGTGGTGATAGGTGTCCTCGCCGCACTCGTGGAGCGTGCGACATCCGGCACGGGTCAGGTCGTCGACGCGGCGATGGTCGACGGCAGCGCGCAACTGATGAGCATCTTCTTCGGCATCGACGCGATGGGCGGTTGGGGACCGCGGGGCACGAACCTGCTCGACGGCGGCGCGCACTTCTACGGCGTGTATGAAACCGCTGACCATCAGTACGTTTCGATCGCTTCGTACGAGCCGAAGTTCTATGCGAACCTGCTCGCGGTGCTCGGCCTCGACGACCTCGACCCCGCGCGGCAAATGGACAAAGCCGAGTGGCCCGCGCTGAAGGAACGCTTCACGACGATCTTTCACACGCGTACGCGTGACGAGTGGGTCGAGTTCTTCGAAGGGCACGAAGTGTGCTTCGCGCCCGTGCTGCCGATGTCGGAAGCACGCGCCCACCCGCACAACGTCGAGCGAGGCACGTTCGTCGACGTCGACGGTGCCCCCCAACCCGCGCCCGCCCCGCGCTTCGACCGCACCCCGAGCGAAGTGCAACGCGCACCGGTCGCGGCGGGCACCGACACCGACACCGCCCTCGTCGACTGGGGGTTCGCGGCTACCGATGTCGAGGCACTCAAGGCGTCCGGCGCAATCGCGTAACCCCAGCCCCTGAACCGACCGCCGGATAGGCCGCTGAACTGGCTATATAGACAATCCGATATACTCGGATCGTGACCCCGGGAACGCTGCTCACTCAGGCCCGGCGCCAGGCCCGCCTCACCCAGCAAGAACTCGCCGTTCGAGCCGGAACCAGCCAGCCCGTCATCTCTGCCTACGAGCACGACAAGCGTGACCCGGGCGTGGCGACATTGCGAAAGCTGCTCGCCGCCGCCGGCCGGCGCCTCGAACTCCGCACCGCACACCTCGGCACGACGGCGGACGACGAGCGCACGGCGCCAGACCCCGCAACGAACGCGCGCAAGCTCGTCGACGTGCTGCTCCTCGCCGATGCCATCCCGCATCGACCCCGCGGCGAACTCACCTTTCCGAGCATGAGATCGACGTGACGCCTCGGACTCTTCCCGAGAAGATCATCGCGCTCGACAACGCGTTACAGGCGATCCCCCACGCATTCGGCGGTGCCCTTGCCCTCGCCTACTACGCGGAGCCCCGAGCGACGGTCGACATCGACATCAATGTGTTCGTGCGCGAGGACGACGCCGAGGTTGTGCTCGTCCCATTGCGCACGCTCGGTGTCGACGCCGACAACGACGCCGGTTTACGAATCGCGAGGGACGGACAGATCCGGGTCTGGTGGGACGCGACCCCTGTCGATCTGTTCTTCAGCTACGACCCGTTCCACGACGCCGCCGCGGCCCTCATTCGACGCGTGTCGTTCGCCGACACCACGATTCCCGTGCTGGCGCCTGACCACCTTGCGGTTTGCAAGGCGGTGTTCGACCGGCCGAAAGACTGGGTCGACATCGACGCGATGCTCGAAACGGGTACGGAACTCGACGCGGTGGAAATCATTCGTTGGGTCCAACGGATCGTCGGCGACGATGACCCCCGGTACGAGAAGATCGTCCGACGACTCACCCGTTGAGAAGCGCGGCGGCGTAGCGCCAGGCGCCGGACGAGTAGCCGGCCTCGTTGGGGCCGGAGAGGTGGACGCCGTCGGCGTCCCGCACCGGGATGAGGCCGTTGACGCAGCCGTATTCGGCGGTTTCGAACGTCAGGCATGGCAACACGTCGGTGAAGCCGTTGGGCGAGAGCGCGGTGACCAAGTCGACGTAGGTGACGCCCTCTACCTCGGCGAACGCGAGCCGCAGCGCTACCGCGACGCTGTTCTCGTCCGGCTTGCCCATGTCGGGCGGACCGGCCAAGGTGACGGCTATTCCTGCTGCCTCGGCGAGGTCGACGACGTGTTCGACGTCGCGCACGTAGGCGGCGATGAGTTCGTCTCCGTCATCGGTGGCAATGCACGGCGTGAGGTTGTTGCCGGCAAACGCGAGCACGATGTCGACCGGCGCGTCGTTCGCGATCGTTGCTTCGAGGGTGGGGAACCAATCGCAGAGAGCCGCGCCGCCGTACGCCGCGACCGAGACGGCGTGCTGCTGGTTCTCGCCAATCGCGGTGAGGTACGGACTCGCCTGGAGGGTGAGCGAGTCGCCGAACACGGCCACGCCACCATCACCCGGGTCAGTCAGCGTGGCGAACGCATCCGGCGGCACCGCGGTAGCCAACGGTGGGAGCGGCGGCAACCCCAGGTCGGCGGCGTTCGCGGGCGGCAACGACGAAACGACGGTCTCGGCCCAGCGTTGCGCGCCTGCCGAGTAGCCGTCGAACGGATAGCTGAGATGCACGCCGTCAGAGAGGCGCACGGCGATCTCGCCGTCGACACAGCCTTGCTCCGCGCCTTCGGTGGCCCGGCACGGCAACCGCTGCGAGTACCCGTCGGGTGAGAGCAGCGCGCGCCCGTCGACGAACGTGACGTGTTCGTACCGGTCGGCGACGAGTTGGTACCGCTCGCGCACGATCGGCGCGACCTGACGGAAGTGGTCGGCGATGCTGTCGGGCGGCCCGACGAACACGAGTTGCGTGCCCTCGGTCAGCTCGGCCGCGTGCTCCGCCTCTTCCTCGTACCCGTGGCCGAGTTCTTCGCCCGTCTGGTTGCCGGTGCACGGGGTGCGGTTGTTGCCGATGTACGCGAGCACCACATAGTCGGGCGGGTCTTCCATGACCTCGACGATCCGCGGGATCGCGTCGCATACGGCGTCGCCCGGGACACCTTCGCCCACCACCGTGTAACCCAGCTCCTCGCCCGCGGCCTTGATTTCGCCCCACGCCTGCATCGCCAGTGAATCGCCGTAGACCGCGACGACCGGCGCGGCGCCGGCGATCGTCGTTGTCGTTGTCGTCGTCGTCGCTTCGTCGGGCGGCGCCGCGTCGGAGTCGTCGATGGCGTCACCGCTGCACGCGCCGAGCAGCGCGAGCGCCGCGAGCAGGACCGCCAAGGGGGGCTTCAATCGGGCACTACGGTGTCGGCCGCGCGCCAGCACCAGCACGCGACGAGCGACCGGTACGGCCGAAACGGCTCGCCGAGCGGCAGGAGTTGTTTCGGCGTCGGCATCGGGTCCAGGCCGTACATGCGGGCGTATCCGTTGCGGACGCCGAAGTCGAGTGTCGGCCACACGTCGAGCCGGCCCAACTGGAACATCAGGAACATGTGCGCGGTCCACTCGCCGATGCCGCGCACGAGCACCAACTCGCGCACGACTTCCTCGTCGGCGAGTTTCGCGACCCGGTCGAGTTCGACCAGCCCTTCTTCGACCTTCGTCGCGAGGTCGAGAATCGAGGTCGCCTTCGCGCCCGAGAGCCCGACGGCGCGGAGTTCGGCGAACGGTGTCGCGAGGACCGCGGCGGGGGTCGGCGCCCCGCCGTACAACGCCTCGAACCGGCCGTGGATCGCCGCCGCGGCCCGGCCCGCGAGCTGCTGATAGCAGATCATGCGCGCCAGTTCCGCGAAGTGCGGCCGCTTGGGCCGGCCCCGCCGGATGTCGGGCACCCCGTGCGTGCGCAGCATCTCGGCCATCACGGGGTCGCGACCCGCGAGGTCATCGGCGCCCCTCGTGACGGCCTTGGCGACGACAGACTTCGCGATGCGCGGCACGGGGCCGGAGACTAGGCGGCGAGCGCCTCGAGCAGCCGTCGCTTCATCTCGACGAACTCGGGGTCGGTGAGCGTCTCGACCGTACGCGGCCGGGCGAGAGACACGGGCTCGTCGAACACGATGCGGCCCGGTCGCGGCGACATCACCAGGACCCGGTCGGCCAGCACGAGCGCTTCGTCGACGTCGTGGGTGACGAGCACGACGGTGCGCCCGTCGGCCTGCCACACCTCCTGGAGCCACGAGTGCATCGTGCGGCGCGTGATGGCATCGAGCGCGCCAAGCGGCTCGTCGAGCAGCAACACCGGGCGCGGGACGAGAAACGTGCGCAAGAGCGCAACGCGTTGGCGCATCCCGCCCGACAGCGTCACGGGCCACGCCTGCTCGAACCCGTCGAGACCGAAACGCGCCAACAACGCCTGCGCCTGAGCGCGGGCATCGACAGTAGGAACGCCCGTGACCTCCGCGCCGAGCGTCGCGTTCGCGAGCACCCGGCGCCACGGCATGAGGAGATCGCGTTGCGCCTGGAAGGCAACGAGCCCCGGCGCGCCAACCGTCGACACGCCGCCGACGGTGGCGATTCCCGCGGTCGGCGGGGTGAGCCCGGCGAGCACGCGCAGCAGCGTGGACTTCCCGCACCCGCTCGGCCCGACGATCGCGACGAACGCGCCCGGCTCAACCTCGATGTCGACGTCGACCAGCGCTTCGACGGCGGGTGGGCCGGGGAACGTGTGGGTCACGCCCCGCAGCACGACGCCGGCACCGCCGGTCACTGCGCCAGGAAGTCGTTCGTGAACGTGTCGTCGACGCCGACCGGCGCCTCGAGTATTCCCGCATCGACGAGGAACTGTTCGAACTCGGTCCACGTCTCCGTGTCCTGTGTGCCCCACGGCATGCCGGCGGCGGTGTACCGCGTGGCGTGGTAGTCGGCCGCCGCACGCATCAACGTCTCGTCGGTCTCGGGCACGGCTTCGAGCATGAGGTCGGCCGCCTGCTGCGGATCGGCGATGACAAGCCGGTAGCCGCGCGCCGTCACGTCGAGGAACGTCCGGACGAGGTCGGGATCGTCGGCGATCAGGTCCTCACCCGCGATGAACAACGGCGTGTACCAGTTGGGAATGCAGTCGGTGTAGTCCTCGAACTTCACCAGCGAGATGTCGCGCTCCTCGACCTCGGTCGCACGGAGCGCGTCCCAACCGGAGAAGACCCACGCGAAGTCGAAGCGGTCGGCGTCGAGTCCGGCGAGATAGTCGACGTTGCCGACCTCGACGTGGCTTATCTCTCCCGGGTCGACGCCGCCACATTCGGCGAGCCGGTTGATGAGTTCGGTCTCGAGCGCGCCCCCATAGCCGCCGTAGGTCGTGCCCGCGAGGTCGGCCGGTTCCGCGATCCCGGAGTCACCGAGCGCCATGAGTGCGGAGTCGTTGACGGGCAGGATCGTTGCGATCGACACGACCGGAATGCCCTCGGCGCGCGCGGGCAGTACGAACTCGGCCGCGCTGATACCGAACTCGGCTGCGCCGCTGCCGATGGCCTGCTCGACGCCGCCTTGCGTCGGTTCGACGATTGTCAGGTCGATCCCCGCGTCGTCGTACCAGCCCATCTCCTCCGCCGCGTACACGCCGAGGTGATGCGCGTTCGGTGTCCAGTTGAGCACCAGCGTCGCGCTCTGCGCGTCGGAGTCGGCGGGTGCGCTCGTGTCGTCGTCGCCGCCGCACGCCGCCGGCACGAGGGCCAGCACGAGGGCCGGCACACACAACCCGAGTGCGACCCGTTTCACAGCCTGTCTCCTTCGGCAGTCACCCAGGGCGTCGCGAGCCGGGCGAGCACACTCACGAGGGCGAACAATGCGAGGCTCACGAATGCCACGACGATCACCGCGACGAATACACGGTCGTTTCGGAAGGTGTGCTGCGCGCGGGTCATGACCAGCCCGAGCCCGCGCGACCCGCCCATCCACTCGCCGATGACCGCGGCAACGACCGCGTACGTTGCCGCGATCTTCAGACCTGCAAAGAAACCCGGCAGGGCCGAGGGCACCTGCACCAGCCGCAGCACCTGAGCCCGCGACGCGCCGAAGCTCTGCACGAGTTCCATGCGTTCGCGATCGGCCCCGACCAGGCCGTCGACGGTGCTCACGACGATCGGGAAGAAGCCGACCAGCGCGACCACGAGAATCTTGGGGAGCAGCTCCTCGAATCCGAGCCAGACGGCGAACACCGGCGCGAGCACGAGCGCGGGAATCGCCTGCGACACCACGAGTACCGGGTACACCGCGTCGCGTGTCGCCGGCGACACCGCGATGAGAAGCGCGAACGCGGCACCGGTGACCGCGGCGAGCACGAGTCCGGTCACCGCTTCGAAGACAGTGATCTGGATGTCGTGCCCGAGATCCGGCAACATCCGGAAGAACTCGGGTCGGATGTCACTCGGCGCGGGGAGGACATACGACTCGATGCCACCCGACTGCACGTAGAACTCCCACAGGGCAATCAACGCAGCCAGGAACACGATCGGCGCCACGATCCGGCGCACGCTCACGATTGGAACTTTCCGGTCAGGCCGTCGATCGTCGGTTGCTTGTCGGCGTCGGCGTCTTCACCGACTTTGATGATCGTGATGACGTGCTCCGCGCCCGACGCAAGGCATGCGTCATGCATGGTGCGGAGCAGCACCCACACGGCGTCGGCCGGCCCCTCGATCGACGTGCTCATCGGGTTGACCACGTATTTCAGCCCTGATCGCTGCGCGACCGCGATCGCCGCCTCGACGTGCTTGTACTGGTCGCCGGGCGTGCCGAGCGGCTGCGGAATGCATTCGATGTCGACGATCACGGTTGCACCACCAGGAGAGTTCCGGACGCGAGCGTGACGGTCGCGTCGGTGTCGAGCAGGACGTTGCTGACGCCGCGGCTGGTGCCGGGCGCGAGGTCTTCGTTGCGCAGCGGGTACTCGAGACCGTCGGTGACGATGCCGCGGGCGCCGCCGTTGACCGGGAGGAGGGTCACGATGTCGCCCGGTGCGCCGTGGATCGCCACGGTGCGGCCGTGGGTGACCTGCACGGAGGCACTCCCGAGGCGTGCCTCGACCGCGATGTCGGCGTACGCCGGCGAAGCGAGCAGGAAAAGGACGCCGAGGAAGTGGTCGAGCCGGCCGCCGGTACCCCCGACAACGAGGACCCTTGACGCTCCGTGCGCGATCGCGGCGTCGATCGCGAGTTCGAGGTCGGTCGCGTCCTTCGCGGCCGGATGCTGCTCCGCCCGCGTTCCCGCCGTGACCGCGGCGTCGAGCGCACCCGCGTCGACCGAGTCGAAGTCGCCGACGACGAGATCGGCCGCCAACCCGAGCCGCGCCGCGAGGTGCAACCCCGAGTCGGCCGCGACGACGTACGCGCCTGCCGGTACGTCGACGCTCGTGGGCGCGTCGGAATGATCTCCCCCGCACAACACGATTGCGGTCGATGCCGCCATGGCCCTTCCCTCCGCCGGCATTATCCGGAGCAGGTTCGAGGGGTCGGTGGCGGAGAACAGCCACCCTCTCAGCCCGGTTCACCCGAGCTCCCCGTGGGTTTGTCCTAACTGAAACTGCTGTCCACCCTACCCAACTACGGGGCGAGCATGAGTGCGATGGGGATGCCGCCGACGCGGGACGGGAAGCCGAGGCGGCGGGCGTCGCCGAACGCAACGACACTTCCGGTTGCAGTCGCGATCCAGTAGCCGTTGCCGCTCGGTGTGACCAGGAGGCGAGTGGCGAAGAAGTAGTTCGCGCAGCCCTCGATGCCGCCGAAGTTCGTCGCGTCGCCGAACGAGTAGACCTTCCCGTCGGCACCGAGCATCCAGTAGCCGCGGCCGGTTGCCGTGCGCTGCATCGACACGATGGGCGCCGACAGCGCCTGGCCCCCCAGTGAGCCGTAGAACGCGGCGTCGCCGAAGGCGAAGATGCCGCCGTCCCTCGCGAAGAGCCAGTAGCCGTTGCCCGACGCGGTGCGTTCCATGCCGAGAACGGGCTGGTTCAGGCGGAGGGCACCGGTCGAGCCGAAGAACGGGGCGTTCCCGAAGCTGAAGATGCCGCCGTCGAAGGCGACGAGCCAGTAACCGCCGTTGTTGTCGGTGCGTTCTATGCCGTTGATCGGCTGGTTGAGCCGCACGCCGCCCATCGACCCGTAGAACGCCGCCGCGCCGAACGTGAAGACACCGCCATCCTCGGCGAGGAGCCAATAGCCGGTGCCGGTCGACAGCGCCTCACCGTTAATCAGCGGCTTGTTGAGATTCACACCCAGCGCGTTGCCGTGGTACTGCGCGCTGCCGAACGAGTACAGCGTCTTGTCGGTCATCGCGACCCAGTAGCCGTTGCCCGTCTTCGTGTCGTTGCTCCCGGGGAAGTACGGCAGGCACGCGGCGCGCGCGCCGTTCAGCACGAGCGCTTCCGAGTACAACGCGATGATGCGCAGGCCGTAGTCATGTGCCGACGCCCAGATCAGTTTGCCGGTCGTGCTGTTGCCGCCGAACAGTTCCCATATCGGCGCGAGGCCGATGCGGTCGGACGGCGGCATGCGCAAGCGGTCGGGCAACCCGCGCGTGAGCGGGTCGGCATAGCCGCGCAACAGGTGGATGTGGTTGCGGACACCGATCTGCGGGGTGGCGAAGCAGCGTGACGGCGCCGTCTCGGCCGCGCACGTCGTGCCCTTCGGGCGACCGTCGAACGCGTTGATGCCGCCGTAGTTGTTGAAGTCGGGCCGGATCTGGCCGTTGTCGGAATAGAAGAACCCGCCCGTTTCGAGTACGGCCTGAACGAACGCCGTGTCGCCGCGCACACCTTCGAACGCGCCCTCGTCGATGAAGATCTGGGCGAGCGCGCGCACGTCGTTGTTGAGGTTCGGCAGCCGCGGCGTGTAACCCTCGCTGTTGTACCACCGCAACAATTGGTCGGCGGTCAACAGACTCGGGCCCATCACCGGCGTCTCGGTCGTCGCCGCGGCCTCGACCGCAGGCGCGGGCCCGAGCAGCGCGAACACTGCGCATACAGAGAAGATGACGGAGAAGAAGCGGCGGGCAGTCATTGCGATCCAAGCGGTCGTTCGAGATTGGGGTCGTTCGAGTTTTGCACTTGAGCAGGCCCCCGCCTGGTCGGGCACCTTAGTCGCCGTTCGGGAGCCGGGGCACACCCTTCTCCACCACCCGGATGCCATTCATGCCCGACTCGGTCGAACCAATCGCGTCGCTCACGGCGGTCGGCGACGTCACACGCGCGCCGATGAACCCGTCGATGCCTCCCGCGAGCGCGGAGTACACGTCGTCGTCGGAACGCTTGCCGAAGTCGCGGTTGGTCGAATGGGCCGTGACCGGGAGACGCTAGGACAACATCAGGCGGGCCGATGCTTCGAGGTCCTCGACGACGCGTTCGGGCCCGTCGACGCCGCATACCCAACCGTTCAGCGACGACAGCCACACCTGCATGAGGATCCGCGCGATGCGCACCTCGCGCTCGGTCGGGGCGTGGCGGTCGGTGCCCTGGATCGCAGCGGTGATGATGCCCGTCATGATCTCGGTGACACGGCGGACGACGTCGGCGTTCTCCTGCTGCGCCGAGCCGAACGCGCGCACCATCGCCGCGGTGACGTCGGGATGACGCCGCAGCGACGAGTTCGCCCGGTGGAGCACAGCCGAGACCCGTTCCGCCGCGGTCGCACCCGGCGGCGGGTGCTGGTCGAGGTACGCCCGCAGGTCGGCCTGCTGTTCGGCCATCGCCTCGAGCAGCAACCGTTCCTTCGACGAGAAGTACCGGTACACGGTGCCGAGCGCGACGTCGGCCGCGGCCGCGACGTCGCGCATCTGGACCGCGTCGAAGCCGCCCTCGGCCGCGAGCCGGAGGGTGGCGTCGAGGACCCGCCGGCGGCGGGCGGCCTGGCTGCGCGCGAGGGCGCCCTCGACATGGCTCCCTCGCTGCGCCGTCCGTGGCTCCGCTGCGTCCGAACTCCCACTCTCGCCGGCGGTCATTGGACGAAATTGAAACACGTTCCCATTTCCCCGGCAAGCACCGTCTGCGAAACTGCCGCATGGACCTTCTCCAGCTAGCCGACCAGCTGTTCCTCGGCGAGACGACCACCGAGCGGCACCACCCGTTCCGGGCGACCGGCGAGCTGGTCGAGGTGCTCCCCCGCCTCGCCTTCGTCGACGCCTTCGCCAACTCGGCCGCCGTCGACACCGACGACGGGCTCGTCGTCGTCGACACCAGCGGGCAGCTGTTCGCGGAACGGGCGCACGACGCGATTCGGGCGTGGTCGCCCCGGCGTCTCGACACCGCGATCTTCACCCACGGCCACGTCGACCACGTGTTCGGTGTCGAGCTGTACGAGGAAGAGGCCCGCACCAACGGTTGGGCGCCGCCCCGTGTCGTCGCGCACGAACTGGTGCCCGCGCGCTTCGATCGGTACAAGACGACGGCCGGATACAACGCGGTCATCAACCAGCGGCAGTTCAAAGCGGCCAAGCTGACGTGGCCGGTGGAGTACCGCTATCCCGACGAGACGTACCGCGACACGCTCGAGGTGACGGTTGGCGGCGAGCGCTTCGAGTTGCACCACGCGCGTGGCGAGACCGACGACGGCACGTGGGTGTGGTGGCCGGCGACGCGGGTTGTGTTCGCGGGCGACTTGTTCATCTGGGCGTCGCCCAACTGCGGGAACCCGCAGAAGGTGCAGCGGTACCCGCGCGACTGGGCCAACGCGTTCCGCACGATGGCCGCGCTCGATGCCGAGGTGCTGTTGCCCGGCCACGGGTTGCCGATCGTCGGCGCGGACCGGGTGCGGCAGGCGTTGACCGAGGGAGCGGACCTGCTCGAGTCGCTGCTCGACCAGACGCTCGAACTCATGAACGCGGGCGCGCGTCTCGACGACATCGTCGACACGGTGCGGGCCCCCGCGCATCTGCTCGAACGCCCGTACCTGCGGCCGGTGTACGACGAGCCCGAGTTCGTCGTGCGCAACATCTGGAGGTTGTACGGCGGCTGGTACGACGGTGACCCGTCGCACCTGAAGCCCGCGCCCGCGCGGGTTCTCGCCGAAGAAGTCGCGGCCCTCGCCGGCGGCGCGAGCCGATTGGCCGACCGAGCGCTCGAACTCGCCGACGCCGGCGACCTGCGCCTCGCCGGTCATCTCGTCGAACTCGCGGCCCAGGCCGCGCCCGAGGACAAGGGTGTGCACGCGGCCCGGGCCGAGGTGTTCGGGCGGCGCGCCAAGGAAGAACGATCCACGATGTCGAAGGGCGTGTTCTCCTGGGCCGCGCACGAGTCGACGGACAAGGCGCAATGAGAGTCTCCGGCGCAAAGATCTTGATCACGGGCGCGTCGTCGGGCATCGGTGCGGCGCTCGCGCCGATCCTCGCCGAGCGGGGTGCGACCGTCGGCATCGTCGCCCGGCGCGAAGACCGCCTGCGCGAGGTGCTCGCGGCATGCCGGAAGCACACGCCGGAGTCGCGCATGTGGGTCGCCGACCTCGGCGACCTCGACCGCGCCGAACAGGTCGCGCTCGAAGCGTGGGAAGCGTTCGGCGGGCTCGACGCGCTGGTGAACAACGCCGCGATCCCGAAGCGCACCCACGTCGCGCAGCTCACACCCGACGATGTCGAGCACGTGATGAACGTCGACTTCCACTCGCCAATGCGCATGAGCCTGGCCGTCTTGCCCCGCATGCTCGAACGCGCTTCGGGCACGATCCTGTTCGTGTCGAGCACCGGCGGCCGCATCCCGATCCCGAACGAGTCGGCCTACAACGCAGCCAAGTTCGCGATGTGCGGGTTCGCCGAAGCGATGGCCGTCGATCTGGCCGGCACCGGCGTGGCGGTGAAGCTCGTGCTGCCCGGGCCGATCGAGACGGAGATCTGGGACCAGCCCGACAACGAGGCGACGCTATTCGACATCGAGAAGGTGCCCGCGGCCGAGTGCGCGGCCGGTATCGCCGACGCGCTGACCGACGACGGCTTCGAGTACTACATCCCGCCCATCTTCCCCGGTGGCGTCGACGCGAAAGAGCTGGTCGTCGGCAAGACCCAGTCGTGCGACGACTACATCCGCGGCATGGGCGACTTCGCGAAGATCCTGCGGGAGTCCTCGTAGCCCGAATCAGCAATCGACGGCTTCACGCAATGCCGCACAGACCTCGGTACCCCGCAACGATCGCCCGATCGACCTCACGGCGACGCGCCGCCTCGGAGATAGCTTGGATACCGGCGCGGACCGCCGCAGCACGGCTTTCGTGATCAGGGCGCGAGGGCTGCGGCGCCCAGGTGCTCGCGGATCCACGCGCGTAGCGGCACGTCGTCGTCGTGGGGGTCGAAGTATCCGTTCGCGCCGGTCGGCGCCGCCCCGAGCAGCTGGCGACGTACGGGACCGCACGATTCCATCAGCGTCGCCGGTTCCATTCGAGACTTCGACCGCAGCCACCGGTAGGAGTAGCCGTACGCGAGGAAGACCCGCGTCGCCTCGGACGTGTTCGTGCTCGCCGCGTGCCAGAGCCTCCGGTCGAACACAACTGCATCGCCCGCCGACGCCGTCAGCTCGACCGCGTTCTCCGGCTCGTTCGAACCCACAGCATCGGGGCGACCCAGCCGATGACTGCCGGGCACGACGCTCAAATTGCCCATCCCCGGCTCCGGGAGCGACGTGAGGAAGTAGCCGACCTTGACCGACACCCGCGGGTGCGGCGGCGGCGTTTCGAAATCGAGGTTCATGCGGTTGTTGTCCTGATGCCATCCGTATGAACCGCCTGCGGCGTCAGGGTGCGTCGGCGGCGTGACGATCAGTTGCGTGTGGAACAGTTGGATGTTCCAGCCGAGGATCCCGAATACCTTCGGGAACGTCGCCGCGGCGTCGACGAGATCGAAGAAGGCGTCGTCACGACCGACGAGATCGTGCAAGTTCAGAACGTGATAGCGCCCGACACCCGGTTCGGCACGAAACGCGTCGTCGTAGCGCTGCGCCAGGCTCAGCAGCGCGTCGACGGTTGCCGCGGCAAGTGCCCCGGGCACGACCAGGAAGCCGTCGCGTTCGAACACGTCGCGTTCGACGCCGGTCAACTCGTGTCCAACCCACGAGTTCGCGTCCACGACCACTAGATCCTGACCGGTCGGTTCTGCTCCGACGAGTCGTACGCGGCTTGGACAAACGCCAACACGTCGCGCGCCTCGTCGCCATTCCACGCCGCTTCGGGTCCGCCGTGCACGAGGAATCGATAGAACTCGCGCGTCTGTGTGTCGAACGACGACGCCCAATCGTCGTCGAGCGCGTGGTACGCGCGCAGCTCACCGTCGCGATACACCTCTACCGCCGCCTGCTGGATACCGAGCGACGTGCAGCGATTGACTCGCACGAACCCCTTGCGGCCCGTCACCTCGAAACGCTCGTCGTTCGTGTAGTAGTCGGACTTCATGAGCATGTCGGGCGCGAACGTGATGTCCCACCCGCCGACACCGGTCGCAACCATCTTCATGGGGAAACCGGCCGGCTCACCGATCTCGCCGGAGTCGACGACCTGCTTCAGTACCCGCAACGGGTCGTAGTGGATGAAGTTCTCCATCACCCGTAGATACGTGCCCGCCGCGTCACGGGCTGCCGGCATGCGGTCGGCCTCGGCGAGCGAGTGCGCGAACGGCTTCTGCACGTTGACGTGGTGACCTGCATCGAGCGCCGCGCACACGATGTCGCAATGCAGCGGTGTCGGTACCAACACTTCGACGACGTCGAGGTCTTCTTGCAAGAACGCGTCGTAGTCGGTGAAGCGCCTCGCGTCGGGCCACTCCGCCCCCCGCTGCGCCAAGCGTTGCGAGTCTTGGTCGCACAGCGCGACGATCTCCGTATCCGGATTGTCGCGATATCCGCGAATGGTCAGCTCGTAGACCTGCCCGAGTCCGACGATGCCGACGCGCGCGGGTCGGCCGAGCGGCAACGACGTGCTGCCGGTCACAGAAGCTTCTCGTCGCTTCCGGTCGTCATCTCATTCACCGGAGTCTTCCTGTAGCTCGACGGTGTTCCCGGCCGGGTCGGTGAAGAACACCTGCCGCACAACTCGCCCGGGATGGCGCTGCTCACCGCGGATGTAGTCGACCCTCGCCGCTTCGAGCGCGGTGGTCGCATCGTCGAGATCGGCGACACCGAAACAAACGTGATGACGAGACGGATCGATCGGAACTGCTGCGGCGGGTCGCCCGACGAGATGGACTTCGACGTCGCCGACGGCGAACCAATGGCCGGGCACGCCGGGAATGTCCGGGCGCACGCACGCCGAGAGCCCCAAGAAATCGCGGTAGAACGCAGCTGTGGCATCGAGAACCTCGGCGGCATTGACGCTCGCATGCAGGACACGAGTGATCTTCACGTCACTTCGTCCGGCGCGGGAGAAAGCTGTTCCATGAACTCGAGTCGGATTCCTCCCGGCGCCTCGACGAACGCGATCCGGCGGGTTCCGAACGGTCCCGAAACGACATCGGGGCCCCACACGAGCGTGTGTCCCTCGAGCTCGCGGTCGAGATCGTCGGTGAACAGCGCCGGGTGCAGGAACCCCTCGGACGGCAGGTCGGCGGCGTCTTCGTAGATCGCCCGGTCGAACAGGGTGATCTGAATCGGACCGAGGAACACGTCGGCTCGCTCAATGCCGTTCCAGGCAATGCGGTTCTTCACCACCGCTCCGGCCCGTTCGTAGAACGCAACGGCCTCGTCGACGTCGACCACCTTCACCGCAAGATTCGCCATACCCGTGACTGTCACCGGCTCGCCTTCCTGACGTGTGCGTCAGGAAACTAGCTCCTGACGAGACGACGTCGAGCCGCGCTTCCAACCGAACCGCTTCACGAAACCGCGCGTGTCGAGGTATTCGGCCGAGTCCGGCATGACGACTGACGGTCGCTACGCCGGAGCGAGCTCGACGGGAATGCCGTTCAGGACGGCGTTACCCGAGAGCGGGTCGAAGAGGTCGCTGCGGGCCAGCAGGTTGCTGTTGGCACCGGCGAACTTGGCGGCGACTTTCATCTGGAGGTCGGGGTGGTCGTGCCCCCAGCCGTGGGGGATGCTCACCACACCCGGGCGTACCGCGTCGGTCACTTCGGCCGGGAGCACGACTTCGCCCGCTGTCGACCACACCCGTACCGACGCACCGTCGACGACACCGTGGCGCTCCGCGTCGTCGGGATGCACGTGCACCGTGCAGCGCGCCTTGCCCTTTACGAGCACGTTGATGTTGTGCATCCACGAGTTGTTCGACCGGAGATCGCGCCGGCCGACGAGCACCAATTCGCCGTTCACGCGGCGGTCGCGCGCCACACGGAGACGTTCGACGTCGTCGACACACGCTTGCGGGGCGAGCTCGATCATGCCCGTCGGCGTGCGCAGGACTTCGGGGATGCGCGGTTGCAGCGGACCGAAGTCGACACCGTGTGGGTTCGCTTCGAGCACGGCCAGTGTGAGGCCGTCGGGGTCGGCGCCGAATCCGTCGCCGTACGGTCCGGTGCGCAGCATGAGGTCGACGACGCGCTCCGGGCCACGACGACTCGACAGCTCCTTCGTGATCTCGACCGGGTCGCGGCCCTCGATGTTGCCCTTCGTGACGGCCCGCTCGACCAGACTCGACACGACGAAGTCGTCGAGGGCGTCGAGGTTGGCGTCGGCACCCTGGCCCATGAGGATGCCGGCCAGGCGCAACAGGATCTGCCACTCGGGCATCTCTCCCGGCGCGAGCTCGACGAGCGGCGGCGAATAGTTCGCGACGTTACGGATGGCGAGGTTGTACAGCGCGAGGTCGTAGTGCCCGCGGGCGAGCTCACGCTCGGGCGGCAGGATCACGTCGGCGTGGCGCGTCGTCTCGTTGAGATAGATGTCGACGCTGACCATGAAGTCGAGTGTGGACATCGCAGCATCGAGGCGCGCCGAGTTCGGCGTGGACGACGCCGGATTCCCCGACACGGTCAACAGCGCGCGGATCTGACCCTCGCCCGGCGTCTCGATCTCCTCGGCCAAGCACACGACCGGGAGTTCGCCGAAGTATTCAGGCAGATCACGCACTCGCGAACGACGCCGGCCGAACTTCACGCCCCGCCCCTTGCCGGTTCCGCCCGTCGCGCTGGTCGCCGCGTTGGTGAACATGGCGCCGCCGGGCCGGTCGAGATTGCCGGTCAACACATTCACGACGTCGACGAGCCACGACGCGAGCGTGCCGAACTCCTGCGTGCACGTACCGATGCGGGCGTACACCGCCGCGGTCGGCGCCGCAGCCAGCTCGCGCGCCGTGCGCCGAATCGTCTCGGCGTCGATGCCGCATGCGGCTTCGACCAGTTCGGGGGTGAACTCGGCCGCGAGGGCTTGCACCGTGTCAATACCCGCAACATACGGCGCGACATCGCCGGCACCGGCGAGACCGTCCTCGAAGAGCACGTTGACGATCGCGAACAAGAACAGCGCGTCGGTACCCGGCCGGATCGCGAGGTGCTCGTCGGCTTCCTCCGCGGTCTTCGTGCGCCGCGGGTCGACGACCACGAGTTTGCCGCCCCGCTTGCGCAGCGCCTTGAGCCGACCCGGAATGTCGGGAGCCGTCATCAGGCTGCCGTTCGACGCGAACGGGTTCGCGCCCAAGATCAGGAGGTAGTCGGTGCGATCGACGTCGGGCACGGGCACGACGAGCGCACCGCCGAACATGAGACCGGCCGACACCTGCTTCGGCATCTGGTCGACGGTGCTCGCGCTGTACACGTTCGTCGTGTGCGCGGCTTGGAGAAGTACCCGGTTGTAGACGAGCGGGCCGAGGTTGTGCGCCCCGGGGTTGCCGAGGTACACCGCGAGCGCGTCGTTGCCGTGCTCGGACCGGATCTGCCCGAGCCGCTCGTCGATCAGCGCGAACGCTTCGTCCCATGTCGCTTCCCGCCACGTGTCGCCGGTTCGGATCATGGGGGTGCGGATGCGGTCGGGGTCGCGCTCGAGGTGCTTCAGCGCGGTGCCCTTCGGGCACAGGAACCCGTGACTGAAGACATCGTCTTTGTCGCCACGAACGAGCGTGATCTCGTCTCCGTCGAGGTGCAGCTCGAGTCCGCATGTCGCTTCGCAGAGGTGGCACGTGCGGTACGAGATCGTCGTCATGACCGAGAGCGTATTCTTCGGCTCCATACGAGCGCTCGGGTTCGGGGTCACAGCGCCGACCATCGCCCGCCAAGAGACCACTGGAGCAATCAACGTTGCCTTCGACTACCGATAACCGGTTGTACTTCAAGCAGCTGCTCGCCGGGCGCGACTTCGCGCGCGACGACCAGATCGCACAGCAGATGGTGAACTTCGTGTACCTCGTCGGCGACCGCGAGACCGGCGAGGCGGTCGCAATCGACCCTGCGTACGGCCCCGCCGAGCTGGTGGAGATCCTCGACGCCGACGGCATGCGCCTCACCGGCGCGCTCATCACGCACTACCACCCGGACCACTGCGGCGGGAAGCTCGGCAGCTGGTCGCTTGCCGGCGTGGCCGAACTGCTCGCGCAGCCGAAGTTCTCGGGCAAGGTGCACGTGCAACACGAAGAGGCAAACGGCATGAAGTTCGTCACCGGCTGTTCCGACAGCGACTTGGAACTGCACCGGTCGGGCGACGTGATCGAAGTGGGCGACATCCGCATCACGCTCATCCACACACCCGGCCACACGCCCGGCTCGCAGTGCTTCTTCGTCGACGGCCGCCTCGTGTCGGGCGACACCCTCTTCCTCGACGGCTGCGGTCGCACCGACCTGCCCGGGGGTGACTCCGCTGCGCTCTACGAGAGCATCACGCAGAAGCTCGCCATCGTCCCGGACGACGCGGTCCTCTACCCGGGCCACCTGTACTCGCCCGAACCCTTCCTACCGATGGGCGAAGTCCGACGCCGCAACTACGTCTTCGACGCCTTCGGCTGAGCTCGTGTTTGAAGGAAAGTGGCCGCTCAGCGGCCAGTTGGCTTCAAACTCAGATCACGGTTCGCCGACGGCGCCGAGGGCGCGTTCGTAGGACGAGATTGCATAGTCGGCGAAGCGGGCCCAGTCGTCGGGCGAGCGGAACGCGCGGCGCGGGCAGATGATCGCGTTCAACGGGCTCACGAGCAGGAACACATAGTCGGCGGTTCGTCCGCCCCCTTCGAGTGCATACCACCGCACGAACGTGTGCCCGGTCGCGTCGCGCTGCGTCACCCCATCGACGCTCAGCTCGACGAGGATCGGCCGCGAGAGCGCAACCGCGCGACCGGCGCGGTAGGTGCGCACTACCGAACGCGGGATGACAACGACCAGCACACCGAGTCCGAACGCGACCGCGAACAACGAGAGGAGGATCATCTCGACCACGCCGACCTGCACGCCCGCGATGGCGCCGCACGCGAGCATCCCGACCGCGAATCTCGGGATCGAACGGCGGTAGTACGGACTATGACGGAACACCCACGCGCCCATGGCGCGCAGGTTCGCGTCCGTCATGTCGTACTCGACGTACATCAGCCTCAGGCTACGGAGCCCGGAAGTCCTACGACGAGGCGTCGGCCGGCCGGCGTCCGGATACGCCGGCGGCCGCAGGCGCGCTCACCTGCCGGTGCATCCGTTCGAGTTCCTCGAGCATGCGGGCATGCGGGGAGCGAATTCGGAGCCAGGCACGATTGCGGCGACGCATGCCTGTCTGCTCGACCGGCCGGCGCCGGAACTGAAGAAAACGACGCTACTGGGGGTCGAACGTGACCGGCAGCGAGCGCGGACCCCGGAAGGCGGTGCCCTCGATGAGCACGCCTTCGGCCTCGGTGTCGAGGACCATGTTGGGCAGCCGGTCGAGGATCACGTTGAGGCCGACCCGCAGTTCCAAGCGGGCGAGGTGCATTCCGAGGCACTGGTGCGGGCCCGTCCCGAACGCGAGGTGGTGTTGGGCCGGGCGGCCGAGGCGCCATTCGTCGGCGTCGTCCCAGCGCGACTCGTCGCGGTTGCCCGAGGCGGTGATCACACCAACCGGTGAGCCGGCGGCGACCGGGCAGCCCGCGACGTCGACATCGCGTGTCGCGACGCGGCTGACCATCGTCACCGACGTCTCCCAGCGCAACGTCTCCTCGATGACCTCCGGGAGCAGGTCGCGGTTGCCGTACACCTCTTTGAGCGCTTCGGGATGCGTGAGCAGCGCGAACAGGCAGTTGCCCATGACGCGGAACGTCGTCTCGGCACCCGCGGGCAGGAGCAGGCGCAAGAACCCGTAGAGCTTGCTGTCGCCGAGCGTCTCGCCGTCGACTTCGGCGTGCACGAGATCGGACAGAAAGTCGTCGTCACGCGGGTGCGCGCGCCGGTCGTCGATGAGCGGCTGGAGGTAGTCGACCATCGCCTGCGCCGCCGCGTGCCCGCGCTCCGGGTTGAGCGGTCCGAGGTTGATCTCCTCGGCCCACCGGTGGAACTGGAGCGCATCCTCGAGGGGCACACCGACGATGCCACAGATGACCTGCACGGGATATTTCTCGGTGATCG
>JAWXCJ010000326.1:0-9810 GCA_034408875.1 Actinomycetota bacterium | reverse complement strand
GGTGACGACATCGCCGCGGATTGCGGCGCGGGCGCCGGCTGCGTGGTCGGCGTCGACGCGGAGCCGGGCGACGACGGGGTCGGCGTCGCCGAGCAGCCAGGGCCGGTCCTCGATGTGGTCGTCGGGACGGAAGTCGGCGGGCGCGTCGAACGCTCCGTACTCGCCCACCTCGACGTCGCCCTCGATGCGGTCGGCCCGGAACGCGCGAATCGCGTCGCGGTCACGGTCCCAACCGACGACATACCAGTGGCCCCGCTTCGACGACAGGCCCCACGGTTCGAGCACGCGGGCGCGGCCCCGGTGCGAGAACGTGACGACGGCCCGGTGCCGGAACGCATCGAACAGGGTGGCGAGGGCGGGCACGATCGGCAGCGATGCGATCGCGGCGGCACCGTCGCTCGGGAGCCCGCCCAGCTTCATCAGCGCGCCTTCGCCCGACTCGTTGCCGAGCGAGATCGCGCTCACTGCCACTCGGAGCGCCGCCGTCTCCTCGGGGGTGAGCCCCAGGTCGGGCAGGTAGTAGTCGTCGGGCTTGACCCGGTAGCCGACCTCGCCCGCGTCGCCGATGGGTTCGATGGTGATGGGCACGCCCATACCGCGGAGCACTTCCTTGTCGCGCTCGAACGCGCGCCGGTACGCCGAGAGCTGTTCGGGGTAGCCCGAGACGTCGCGCACGATCTCCTCGCGCGACAACGGAACGCGCGTGTCGAGGAGGAGGGCGAGCAGGTTCAGGACGCGTTCGACGCGTCCGGGGGCGTCGGGCACGCCGCGACGCTACCGGCCGCAGCCGCGGCTTCGAAGAGCACCGGATCGGCGGCCGCGGGCCGACCCATCGAGGAGACGGTGAGATCGAGGGCGGCGAACAGATCGACGATGCCGACCGGCGCGACGTCGACGATGTCGTGGCGCGTGTCGAGGCCCGCCTCGGCCAGGTCGGCGCGCAAGGTCTGCTCTTCGATGCCGCCGACGGTCGGCAGCGCGATGGCCACCCGGCTCTGCGTCGCGACACTGAGCGCGGTGAGGGTGTGGTGCGAGACCCCCCGGTGCCGGGGGCGCGGGTCGGCGAACGACGCGCGGAGGCACGCGATCGGTACTCCCCCGAGCCCGGCGGCCGCGTCGAGCACGGGCCCGACCTCGATGCCCGTGAACCCGCGCCGGGTCGCGGTGCCGACGATGCCCGGCCCCATCACGACGACGGCTGCGTCGCAGCGGGCGATGTGGCGGGCGACGGCCAGCGCGCTGTACACGGATACGGCCTCGTAGTCGCCGCCGAACGCGTGGCCGCACGTGATGGCGGTGTCGAGGAGTTCGCGGGCGCGCAGGTCGGCAACGAGATCAGAGAGCGCGAGCGGCAGTGCGGCGCCGTCGGTCATCACGTACGCGAGCCGCCCCTCGGGCCGGTGGCGCTTGTACGCGACCGCGACCGCGGGGAGTTGCCCGTGCAGCGCCGCCGCAACGACGGGCATGCCGTCGATCGACGTGATGTCGGCCAGTTCGGGCAGGTGCTCTTCGGTGCTGCCGACGTCGGCTTGCAGGCTCGTGTACCGGCCCTTGATGATGTGACCCGGCCCGGGTTCCGACCACGCCTCGCAGTTCAGGTTCCAGTGCACCACGTGCCAGCCGCCGGTACCGAGCCCGAGCTCGACCGCGGTCGTGTTCACGACGACACGGTCGCCCATGTCGACGCGGCCGGTCAGCTGCGTGAGCACGTACGCACGCTCGGGACCGGAGCCGAGCTCCACTTCGACGCGCTGGAGCCCGGCGCGCTCCTCGATCAGCGTGACGACCTCACCCGACTTGAAGCTCGGCACGTGTCACAAGCTCGCGATGAGGCGCTCCACGCGTTCGTCGCGGGACTTGAAGGGGTCCTTGCACAGGACGGTGCGCTGGGCCTGGTCGTTGAGCTTCAGGTGCACCCAGTCGACGGTGTAGTCGCGCTTGCGTTCCTTGGCCCGTTTGATGAACGCGCCGCGCAGGCGGGCCCGCGTGCTCTGCGGCGGGGTGGTCATCGCGGTGTTGATCTCCTCGTCGGTGACCATGCGTTCGATCTTGTCGCGCCGTTCGAGCAGGTAGTACAGCGACCGCGAGCGGGTGACGTCGTGGTACGCGAGGTCGAGCAGCGAGACCTTCGGATGCGTGAGCGGCAGGTCGCCGCGCTTTCGGTAGGCCTCGATGAGGTGGTACTTGATGACCCAGTCGACCTCGGCGCGCAGGACGAGCGGGTCCGTTTCGAGGTGCGTCATCACGTGTTCCCACATCTCGAGCGCGCGCTGCTCGATCGGTGAGAGGCCGCGCCGCTTCGCGAAACGCTGGGCGCGCTGGAGGTACTCCATTTGGATCTCGACGGCCGAGAGCTCGCGGCCGTTGGCGAGGCGGACGCGCCGCCGGCACGTGACGTCGTGGCTGATTTCGCGGATGGCGCGGATCGGGTTCTCGAGCGTGAGGTCGCGCCACGGCGCGCCGTCCTCTTCGAGCATGCGCAGGATGATCGACGTCGCCCCGACCTTGAGGTACGTCGCGTACTCGCTCATGTTCGAGTCGCCCACGATGACGTGCAGGCGCCGGAACCGTTCGGCGTCGGCGTGGGGTTCGTCGCGCGTGTTGATGATCGGACGCGACCTGGTGGTCGCGCTCGACACACCTTCCCAAATGTGCTCGGCCCGCTGCGCGATGCAGTACATCGCGCCGCGAGCGGTCTGCAGCACCTTGCCTGCGCCCGCGTAGACCTGGCGGCTCACGAGGAACGGGATGAGCACGTCGGTGAACTTGGAGAAGTCGCCGTCGCGTTCGACGAGGTAGTTCTCGTGGCAGCCGTACGAGTTGCCGGCGCTGTCGGTGTTGTTCTTGAAGAGGAAGACCTCGCCCCGGATCCCCTCTTCGCGCAGGCGCTGTTCGGCGCTCTCGACCAGGCTTTCGAGGATCCGCTCCCCTGCCTTGTCGTGGACGACGAGGTCGTGGATCGAGTCGCACTCGGGGGTGGCGTATTCGGGGTGGCTGCCCACGTCGAGGTAGAGGCGGGCGCCGTTCTCGAGGAAGACGTTGCTGGACCGGCCCCAGGACACGACCCGGCGGAACAGGTAGCGGGCGACTTCGTCGGGGCTGAGTCGGCGTTGCCCGCGCAGTGTGCAGGTCACGCCGTACTCGTTCTCGAGACCGAAGATGCGCCTCTCCATGTAGGAGCCAGTGTATGTGTACCTACACTGGTGAGCGTGCGGACGCAGCGAAGGCCCGCTCGCCGAAGGCCCCTCGAACGAGAGCGTAGGGAGCCATAGTTATGATCAGACTGACGTCGGTCTATGGGTCGTTTTCGGCCCATGTGCTGGCAGCTCGTCTTCAGTACGAGGGCTTCGATGTCGAGCTGCGCGGCGCCGTGAACAGCGTGTACGCGGTCACTGTCGGCGAAATGGCTCGGGTCGACGTCTACGTGCCCGAGGAACAGGCCGACGAAGCGAGCTTGCTGCTGCTCGAGGACGAGGTCGACGAAGTGCTCGACCTCGACTACATGCCGCGGCGCCGGCGCTACACGCCGTTGATCGTCGTGAGCGCGCTCGTGAGCGCGATCGGCTTCGGGTTCGTCGAAGTTCTGCGCTAACGCTCAGCCGAGGAGTTCTTCGAGTTCCGCGTTCTTGAGCTTGCGGAACGCCCGGCGCGGGCGCAGGTTGTCGAGCAGCGCGACTTCGAGCTTTTCCGCCGCGAGCGGTTCTTCGTCGCCGCCGAGCACCTTCGCGCCGAGCTTCATCGCGTCGGCCAGCGGCATGCTCGCGACGTACTGCTCCTTGAGCTTCTCGGTGATCTGGTCGGCGAGGCCGCCCAACACCGCGAAGCCCTGCTCGTCGAGGACCACCCCGTTGTAGAGCACGTGGTACATCTCGTTGTCGCTGCCTTCACCGTTCCCGACCTCGGCGACGAGTAGCTCCACCTCGTACGGCTTCAGCTCGTGGGTGAACACCTGCCCGAGGGTCTGCGCGTACGCGTTGGCGAGTTCCTTCGCGTTCACGTCTTCGCGCGAGTACGCGTAGCCCTTCATGTCGGCGTGGCGGACGCCCGCGACGCGCAGCATCTGGAACTCGTTGTACATGCCGACGGCGGCAAACGCGATGCGGTCGTAGATCTCGCTGATCTTCGCAAGCGTGCGCGACGGGTTGTCGGCGACGAGGAGGACGCCGCGGTCGCATTCGAGGGCGACGAGGCTGCGGCCCTGCGCGATGCCCTTCTTGGCGTAGTCGGCGCGGTCCTTGAGTACCTGCTCGGGCGATACGTAAAAGGGCATGCTCATTGCGCTTGCCCTCCTCGCTCGGGACCGTTCAGTAATGCGGCCGCGATTTCGGCGACCTCGGGTTCGGGGATGGCCCGGTAGCCCTCGCCGTCGATGACCGCGACAATCGGGTAGATACCGCGCACGAGGTCGGGGCCGCCGGTGGCGGCGTCTTCGTCGGCGGCGGCGAACAGGGCGCGCAACGCGAGGGAGACGGTCTCGGCTTCGGTGATGTCGTCGTGCCAGCCCGCCTTGATCCAGTTGCGGGCGTGGACGCTGCCCGAACCCTGCGTCTGGTAGTTGATCTCCTCGTACCGCCCGCCGGTGGCGTCGTACGAGAACACGCGGCCGCGCTGGCGGGCCTGGTCGTAGCCCGCGAACAACGGGACGACGACGAAGCCTTGCATCGCGGCGGGCAGGTTGGCCCGAATGAGCTGCGCGAGTTGGTTGGCCTTGCCTTCGAGGCTCAGCACCGAGCCCTGCACCTTCTCGTAGTGCTCGAGCTGGGTCTGGAACAGCCTGACCATCTCGACCGCCGGACCGGCCGCGCCCGCGATGGCAACACCCGAGAACTCGTCGGCGGGGAAGACCTTCTCGATGCGCCGGCTGGCGATCATCATTCCGGCGGTGGCGCGGCGGTCGCCGGCCATCACGACCCCGTCGGCGAAACGGATGGCCTCGACCGTGGTGCCGTGGGTGATCTCGATCGATCCCCCGCCTCCACCGCCGCCGCCACCGAGGGCGGCTCCGGGGAGCTGGTGCGGGGCGACCTTGCGGAGCAGGTCGGAGAACGACGGACCCGGATCGAGGCCGGGCCCGAACGACGGCAGCGGAGTGTCGGGCATCGGGCGGGGAGCCTACCCGGGTGTTTGTCGGGGTCGTGCCACTACCCGAGGGGCGCTTCGAGCACGACGCGGCCGAGGGTGCGCACGTCGAGAAGGAGCCATCCGTCGGGTGTGGCGCCGACGACCGCGTCACCCTGGGTGAGGTTCCACATCGGCGACGCGTGCACGCGCACGACGAACTGCCCGGTCGACGTCGCGTCGACGGTGACGCGCGTGTCGGTCGCTTCGACGAGGATCCCGGGCCCGTCGAGCAGGCCCGTCGCGCCGTCGACGGTGAAGACGTCCCAGTGCTCGTCTTTCCACACCGGCGTGAGGTAGTCGAGTCCGCCTTCGACGAGTTCGGCTTCTTTGAGCGACGAGACGTCGAAGGTGGTGTCGGGGAGTGCGACGTGCGTAACGCCGTTGCGCAACAGCCACGCGCGGTAGCGGTTGGCGTCGAGCGGCACGAGCGGGTCGTAGAACTCGGGGTTCAGCTTGCGGTCGATCTGGCGTTCCCAACCGCGTGCTATCGGGATCGTGGTCGCGACGTGCGTCGTCTCCCAGTGGTGCTTCGTGAACGGGATCTCGACGCGTACGTGTCCGGGTTGGTCGTCGAGGTAGTCGACGAGGCCCGCGTGGTACTCGGACTGCAGCGACAGGTCGGTCGCCGCGGCCTCGGCGACTTCGGTGATCTGGAAACCGTGCCACATCACGACGACCGGTACCGCGAGGAGGAGGCGCTTCGTGCGGGCCGGGTCGGCGAGCAGCAACAGCGGTGCGGCGAACAGCATGGGGAGCCGTCCGACGTTCGACCCGAGCGGGCTGGCGACGAGGAACGTGCCGGTCCCGACGACTGCGTACAACGCGCACCCGAGCCTGACCGTCGGGTCGTCGCACGCGAGCGCGACGAGCGCGCACAATCCGAGCGCCCACGCAACCGTGGTGACCGGCATGGGGTAGGTGCCGCCGGTGCCGAACACGATGCTCGTGAACGCGGCGGGAGCGATGGCCGCGGTGACGAGCGCGGCGCCGAGCCGGTAGCGCTGCGCCGTATAGGCCCAGGCCGCGAACGCGATGCCGAGGAACACGGCCGCGACCGGGCTCGACAGCGCGCACGCGACCGCCAGTGCTCCTCCTGCGGTCTTGGATCGCGTGAGCGTGGCCAGCGCGGCGAGTCCGAACGCGACACCGAGCGCGAACGCGAGCCGGCCGACGACGAGGTTCGCGAGCATCCCGAACGCGAACGCCGCGGTGGCGAGTAGCGCCCGCGGGTGGTTGCGGACGAGGCGTTCGAACGCGGCGACGCTCGCGGTCGTCGAGGCGACCGCGATCCCCCACACGCCGAGGACCGCACCGAGCGCGGGTAGCAGGGTGCTGTACCCGAGGGTCGGGTGCCCCCCGAACCAGTTGGCGTTCCAGAACACGGCCCCGGCCCGGAACCGTTCGATCCGCAGGATCTGGGCCGGGAAGTCCTGCCCGTACCAACCCAGGGCCAGCACGAACGCCGCCGCGGCCGCCGTGACCAGGGTGATCGGCCAGCGCCGCAAGAGCGTCATCCGGGCTCAGACGCGCCGCCCTACCGAGAGGTTGTGAGGGCGAGGGCCCGAGCCCGAGCGAGAGCAGTCAGCTCGTCGTCCCGGTCCAGGTAGGTGACGGCCTTGTAGAGCCGCTCGGGGTCGTCGTTCAGATCGCCCAGCGCGTTGTTGCACGTGAAGCACAGGAGGCCGCGCACGACACCGGTCTGGTGGTCGTGATCGACGTGCAGCGCAATGTCGTCGCGTGGGGCCTTGGCGCAGATGGCACATCCGCCCCCCTGCTCCGCCAGCATTCGGTCGTAGTCCTCGACCGTGATCCCGTAGTTCCGCTTGAGATGACTCTTACGGTCGGCGACCTTCTTTTTGCCGCTCTCGGCGTATTCGCGGAGCTTGGCGCGGTAGCGCTCGGGATTCTCGCGTTGCCACCGTTGGACGCGCTCGATGTACTTGCGGGGATCCTCGCGGTACTTCGCCTTTCGAATCGCGAGGTTGCACGACATGCATTCGGGGCGACGACCATCACGACGGCGCTTGTTTCCGTAGAACTCGTCGAGAGGCTTGGGCTTGCCGCAGACCTTGCAGGTCTTCACCTGCTGATCGTAGAGATCGGGTGCGACAACTACGTCGATTTGTACGTAGTTACTCCCCGCCCTTCTGAACGTAATTTCTCACAAATTCCTCCGCGTTGTCCTCTAGCACGGAGTCGATTTCGTCGAGCAGGTCGTCGATGTCTTCCTTCAACTTCTCGCCGCGCTCAGAGCCCGCGTGCGCTTCTTCGACGACCTCTTCGCGTTTCTCGGGCGCCGGTTTCTGTTTGCGCTCCCGCTCCGGCATTCGAACCAACCTCCTAGGACGCCGTCAGCCGATCAACCAGCTGGCGCGGCGTCGACACCTCGTCGAACAACTGCGCGACATGCACCTTGCTACCACGCATTGGTTCCATCATCGGGATCCTTCGGAGCGGATCTGAGCCCACATCCAAAACAAGGCTGTCCCAATTGGCCGCGACCACGGAATCAGGCCATCGCGTGAGGCACATTCCGCGGAAATATGCCCTGGTCGACTCGGGTGGATCGCCCATCGCGGCGATCACGGTGGCCTCGTCGACCATCCGTTCGACCTTCCCGTTTCTGACCAACCGTTCGTACAGCGACCGGTCGGGACGCACGTCGTGGTACTGCACGGCGAGCAGTTCGAGCTTCGGGTCGTTCCACTCCAACCCGTCGCGATCGACATACGCGCGGAGCAGGTTCCACTTGGTGATCCAGTCGAGCTGACCGTCGAGTTCTGCCGGGTCGCGTTCGAGCGCCGAGAGTGTCTGCTCCCACCGGTCGAGGACGACCGCGCCGATTTCGTCGCCGCCGGCGGCTTCGAGGCCGTATTCGTCGGCGTACTTGCGGGCGAGGCGCAGGAACTCCCACTGCACTTCGATCGCAGTGCACGAGCCGAGCGCGGCGACGTCGACCGTCGCGCGGCAGGTCGGGTCGTGCGACACTGTCTTGATCGCGCTCACGGGCGCGGAGACCGACAGGTCCTTGTCGATGAAGCCGTCTTCGATCATCGACAGCACAATCGAGGTTGTCCCGCATTTGAGGAACGTCGACACTTCGCAGAGGTTCGCGTCGCCGACGATCACGTGCAGGCGCCGGTACTTCTGCGGGTCGGCGTGCGGTTCGTCGCGCGTGTTGACGATCGGGCGCTTGAGCGTGGTCTCGAGCCCGACCTCTTCTTCGAAGAAGTCGGCGCGCTGGCTGATCTGGTAGTCGCACGCGTCGGCGCCGTTCTCGGAACCGACCTTGCCCGAGCCGGTGAACACCTGCCGGGTGATGAACCATGGGATGAGGTTTCGCACCAGCAGCGCGAACGGCACGTTGCGGTCGACGAGGTAGTTCTCGTGGCACCCGTACGAGTTGCCCTTGCCGTCGCTGTTGTTCTTGTAGACGACGATCTCCTGGCCGGCGGGCAGCAGCCGGCGGGCCGCTTCCATCGAGCGGGCGAGGATGCGCTCCCCCGCCTTGTCGTAGATGACGGTCTGTAACGGGTCGCTGCACTCCGGGGTGGAGTACTCCGGGTGCGCGTGGTCGACGTAGTAACGAGCGCCGTTGGTGAGCACGGCGTTGACCAGATGTGTCTCGACCTCGGGCGGTTGGGCGCCGTCGCGGGCGAATCCGCGGGCGTCGCGTCCGGGGGTCTCGTCCTCGAAGTCCCAGCCGACCCGGCGTTGTTCGACGTAGCCGTTGATGAGCAACGACGACGCGACGACGGGGTTGGGATCGGCCGCGCCGCGCAGCGTTACCCCGTATTCCGTCTCGATACCGAGGATCTTCGGGACGGCCACGGGGGCAGTGTACCGGCGGGTCGTACCCGCAAAGCCCGCCGTTTCCGGCGTTCCTTACAGGTATTGGCCCGTGGTAACCCGTTCGATCTGGCGGCCGCCCTTGTCGGACTGCCCCTCGTTGATGATCGTGCGCACGTAGACGATGCGCTCGCCCTTCTTGCCCGAGATCTTCGCCCAGTCGTCGGGGTTCGTCGTGTTGGGCAGGTCCTCGTGCTCGCGGAACTCCTGGCGGATCGATTCGATGAGATCGTCGGTGCAGATGCCGATCTCGTCGCCCGCGATCGCGCGCTTGATCGACAGCTTCTTCGCGCGCCGCACGATGTTCTCGATCATGGCGCCCGAGGAGAAGTCCTTGAAGTACAGGAGTTCCTTGTCGCCGTTCTGGTACGTGACTTCGAGGAACTTGTTGTCGTCGCCCGTGTCGTACATGTGCTCGACCGCGAGTTCGACCATGTTCTTCGTTGCCTGCAACGGGTCGCCGCCGGCCTTCTTCAACTCGGCATCGGCGAGTGGGAGGTTGGTGGTGAGGTACTGCAGGAAGATCTGCTTCGCGCTCCCGGTGTCGGGGCGCTCGATCTTGATCTTCACGTCGAGGCGGCCCGGCCGCAGGATGGCGGGGTCGATGAGGTCCTCGCGGTTCGACGCGCCGATCACGATGACGTTCTTCAGGAGCTCGACACCGTCGATCTCGGCGAGGAGCTGCGGCACGATCGTCGACTCGATGTCGGACGAGATGCCCGTGCCGCGCGTGCGGAACAGCGAGTCCATCTCGTCGAAGAACACGATGACGGGGTTGCCCTCTTCGCTCTTCTCGCGCGCCCGCTGGAAGATGAGGCGGATCTGGCGCTCGGTCTCGCC
>JAWXCJ010000325.1:0-2933 GCA_034408875.1 Actinomycetota bacterium | reverse complement strand
GAACGAGCGCATCGACGCCGCTCCCGGTTCACGGCCGAGCAGGGCACCGGCGATCAGCGCACACGCGGCGCCGACAAGGACCACAGAAGACGGCCGCTCGCCGCGGGCGAGTCCCCAGGTCAACGGAACCAACGCGCCGACTACTGCGGTGATCGGCGCGATCACACTGGCTGGGAAACGCGCGAGCCCGTGATACAACAGGCCGAGTCCGCAGACATTTGCGATCCCCGCACTGACGCCCAGCATCACATCGCCTGCGATCGTGTGCGAGGGCACGATCATCGCGAGCGCGAACGCACCGACGACGCTGCACGCCTGTGACACGACCAGCACCGTCGCGGTCGACGCCGAGACCGAAGCCCGGCCGCCGACGAAATCGCCGGAGCCGAAACCCGCCGCGGCACCCAGGCCGAGTAGCACCGAGATCACGGACATACCTCCGCCGGCCGAACGCTCTCTCGGAGCGAGACGAACGCTACGAGATGGACACTGCAGCGCCGTCGAGCTGCGACGACTCGTTGGCGGCAAGGGTGAGCGCCAGGATCTCGCGACCCTGCTCGGCCGTGAACATCAACTCTTCACGCTCGCCTCGGAGGAACTCCGAGAACGAGCGCGTCGAACGCACGAGTCCGCGAGCCCAATCGCCGTCGAGGGAGTGGTACTGCCTGGTGACGCCGCCTCGATACACCTCCAGCACCGGTGCACCGATACCACGGGCCGTCACCCAGTTGACGCGGGCGTACCCGAGTGTCCCGGTCACCTCGAACCGTTCGTCGCCGCCGTAGTAGTCGCTGTCCCAGTACATCTCCGGCGCGTACGTGATGTCGAAGACACCCCGCACTCCGTTCGCGTGATCCCACATGATCGTCGTCGGCGCGTCCATCACGTATGGCCCTCCGAGTGGTGTCGCACCAACCCACGCGCTCAACCGAGTCGCCGGCCCGAACAGCCAGTACGCCACCGCGAAGTGGTGCCAACCGTGGTCGTACGACATCAACCCGCGACCCGCCCGTTCGGCATCAACCAGCGCCACGAGTCACTTCTCACATCCCAGGCTCCGGGCCCTGTCCCCACCAACTTCGTGTGCAGGCTGAGCGGATCGCCGATCTCGCCACCGGCCACGACGTCGCGCAACGCCCGGATCGAATCGATGAACACGTAATCCTCGGTGACCCGACAGATCCGCCCGGCCGAACGCGCCGCCTCGACGATGCGGTCCGCCTCCGCGAGGGTCGACGCCATCGGCTTCTGGAGCTGCACGTGCTTGCCTGCTTCGAGCGCCGCACACGCAACGTCACAGTGCGCAGGCGACGGAACCAGCACCTTGAACCGCCCTGGGTCTGATGGAGGCTCGGGTTATTGGATTCCAACCACCTCGTGGTCGGCTTGTTGGTCAGCGTAGAACGCTGCTTCGAACTCGGCTGCGGGACCGCGCGCGCTGGTCGCCCGCCGCGCCGGGCACAATGAACCGAGTGATCGACGTCCCGTTCGCGCTCGCCGTCACCGCGGGCATGGTCGCGACCGTCAATCCGTGCGGGTTCGCGATGCTCCCCGCGTACCTTGGCTTCTTCGTCGGCGTCGAGGATCCCGACCGGCACGGGCTCGGCATCGGCCGTGCCCTTGGCGTCACCGCAGTCATGACCGCGGGCTTCGTCACGGTCTTCGCCACGATCGGGCTCGCGGTGTCGACAGTTGCGCAGGGCATCGACGACCACTTGCCCAAGCTCACCGTCGGCATCGGGATCGTGCTCGTCGGGCTCGGCGTGTGGTTGCTCAGCGGGCGCGAATTGACTGCGGCGCTCCCGAAGCTGCAGCGGGGCGGCCGCGACCGCACGCTCGCGTCGATGTATCTGTTCGGTGTCTCCTACGCGACCGCGTCGCTCTCGTGCACGCTCGGGCCCTTCCTCGTGGTGCTGACCCCGACGTTCCGCGCGTCCGGAGTCGCGTCGGGAACACTGGCGTTCGTCGCGTACGCGCTCGGCATGGGGCTCGTGCTGGGCGTCGTGACGATCGCGGTGTCGTTGGCGCGGACGGGCACCGTCCGGCGACTCCGGCAGTTGCTTCCGGCGGTGAACCGCATCTCGGGCGCGCTCCTCGTACTCGCGGGCGCGTACGTCGCCTACTACGGCGCGTGGGAGCTGCGCGGCAGCGACGCCGACCCCCTCGTCGACCGGGCCCAGGAGGTCCGGGACCAGCTCGCCGAATGGGTCGAAGGCCTCCCGAAGTGGCTCCTGGTGGGCACGATCGCGGTCGCGGGTCTGGTCGCCGGGGCCGCGTCTCGGAGGCGGCGCCGCGCGCGCGATGATGGGCGAATGACGCCCGAGGGAGAAGGATGACGCACCGGCGCCCGCTCCTCGCGGCGGCGCTCGCACTCACCCTCGCGGCATGCGGTGGCGGGGGCGACAGCGACGACCGAAGCGCGGCGGCCGACAACGACGCCACGACGCCGCCCACCGAGACGACGGCGCCGACCAACGCACCGCCGGGGAGCGCATCCGACACGACCGCGCCCGTCCCGGTCGGCGAAAGCCCGTTGCCGGAGGTCGAGGTGCGCGACGTGGCGACCGGCGAGTCGCTGCAACTCGCGGCCCTGCTCCCGTCGGACCGGCCGCTGCTGGTCTGGTTCTGGGCACCGCACTGACCGCGTTGCAATCGGGAAGCTCCCGACGTCGAGCAGTTCGCTCGGCAACACGCAGACCAACTCGACATCCTCGGCCTCGGGACCCAAGACAGCTTTGGAGAAGCCGAAGACTTCCTCGCCCGGCACAGCATCACGTTCCCGCTCGTGTGGGACGAGAGCTTCGTGTCGTGGCAGGAGCTCGGCGTCAGTGGCCAACCGGCTGCGATTCTCTACGCGGCCGACGGCACCATGCTCGAGCGCTGGTCCGCGATGTACGACGAAAGCGAAGTTCTCGAACTCATCGGCGCCTGAG
>JAWXCJ010000324.1:0-8555 GCA_034408875.1 Actinomycetota bacterium | reverse complement strand
GACCCCGTGCGCGGCGTACGTGGCGCGCTTCATCACCTGGTCGTAACGCCGAGTGCTCGGGCTCAGCACCTCGACGACGAGGTCGACGGGGCCTTCGATCGCCCGCACGGTGATCGACGACCGTGGAGCGACGACGATGTCGGGTTCGAGCACCGTGCCACCCGAGAAGATCACGTCGGCCGGGGCCGGGAACAACAGTTGGTCGGCGCGTAGGTTTGGCGCGAGGAGGCAGATGAGCTGAGCGATGCAGTGCTGATGGCGGGGTACCGGTGACGGGGACACGTGCAGGCTTCCCTCGATCAACTCGTAGCGGTTGCCGTCGGCGGGGAAGCGTGCGAGGTCGTCGTACGCGAGCGGGAGGGTGAGTTTCGTCTGCACTGTGTGCTCGGCGACCACGGAAGCAGTGTACCGCGAGGGTGTGGCAGCGATTCTCAGGCGCGCACGGTGTGCCACGCACACGGCATGCGCTTGATGCCGTGGATGAAGCTGCTCTGCAACATGTCGGGTTCGCCGGTGATCTCGATGTCGGGCAGGCGTCGGAACAGTTCCTCGAACATGATCTTGATCTCGCGCCGCGCCAGGTTCGCGCCGAGGCAGAAGTGCGGACCGCCCGCGCCGAACCCGACGTGCTCGTTCGGTGTGCGGGTCACGTCGAAACGGAACGGGTCGGGGAACGCGGCCTCGTCGCGATTGGCCGAGTTGTAGAACATGACGACCTTCTCGCCGGCCTTGATCTCCTGGCCGCCGACGACGGTGTCGCGCGTCGGCGTACGCCGGAAAGAGATGACCGGCGTGGCCCACCGCACGATCTCCTCGACGGCAGTCGCGGAGACAGCCTCGAAGTCGGCCGCCCAGATGTCGCGCTGCTCCGGGTTCTCGCTCAACGCTCGCATCCCGTGACTGATCGCGTTGCGCGTCGTCTCGTTGCCGGCGGCGACCAGCAGCAGGAAGAACGACCCGAGATCGCTGGTTTCGAGGCGGTGCGTGCCGTTCTCGTCCTCGATCTCGGCCTGCATGAGCGTCGTCGTGATGTCGTCGCGCGGATTGTCGACCCGGTCCTGGGCGAGGGCGAGGCCGTACTGGAAGAGTTCCATACCGGCGCTCATGAGTTGTTCCAGTGTCTGCACGTACTCGGGGTCGCCGACGCCGAGAATGGTGTTCGTCAGTTCGAAGATGCGCTTCGTGTCCTCGCGGGGGATGCCCATCATGTCGCAGATGATCTCGAGCGGAAGCGCGGCCGCGATCTCGGTGACGAAGTCGCACTCGCCCCTGGGCGCGACCCGGTCGACGATCTCGCGCGCCAGCGTGCGGACGCTCTCCTCGATCTTCGCGACCTGGCGCGGGGTGAAGCCGCGGTTGACGATCAGGCGGAGCTTCGTGTGCTTGGGCGTGTCCATGTTGATCATGGAGCCCAGCCACTCGGCGATCTCGGGCGGGATGTCGGCAATGGTCGTGGTCGGCGCCGAGTGGAACGTGTCGGGGTCGCGCGACACCTGCATCACGTCCGCGTAGCGCGTGACCGCCCAGAAGCCCGGGCCCTGCGGATACGGAATGTCGGGCGGCGGCTCGGGTTCGGCGTGGAAGCTGACCGGCGCCTCCGCCCGGAGCTTGGCGAAGATGCCGTCGCGGTCGGGGCGGAGCCACTGTTCGAAGTCGCCGAGCCAGATCTCGTCGAGCGCGAGCGATGTCGTCGGGATCGCAATGGTCATTCATGGCTCCCTTCGCTGCGCCGTCCGTGGCTCCGCTGCGTCCGCACGCATTCATGGCTCCCTTCGCTGCGCCGTCCGTGGCTCCGCTGCGTCCGCACGCTATGCGTCGCCGATGTTCGGCATGAACGGCGGTACCGACGTCGGTGTTCCCGCGAACAGGGTGTCCTTGGCCGCGTCGATCGAGTCGATGGTCCACGGCTTGTCGTCGGTCGCTTCGGTGACGGGGCGCCAGCCGCGGAGCAACTCCACCTGCCCGCCCATCACCTTGATGATCTGGCCGGTGACGCCGTCGGAAAGATCCGAGGCGAGCCAGCCGACGACGGCCGAGATGTTCTCGGGTGCGAAGCGGTCGAACTCGCCTTCCTTCGCCTCCATGAAGTCGCCCGCGACCGCTTCGGTCAACCGGGTGCGCGCGACCGGGCAGATGCCGTTGACGCGCACGCCGATGCGTTCGAGTTCACGCGCCATCACGATGGTGAGTGAGCCGATACCGGCCTTGGCCGCGGCGTAGTTCGCCTGGCCCGCGTTGCCGTACAGCCCGGACTCCGACGCGGTGTTGACGATCTTCGCGTTGACGGGCGCGCCGGTTTCCTTCGACTTCGCCCGCCAGTACGACGCCGCGAAGCGCGACGGCGCGAAGTGACCCTTCAAGTGGACGTCGATGACGGCGTCCCACTCGGCCTCCTCCATGTTGAAGCTCATCTTGTCGCGCAGGATGCCGGCGTTGTTGACGAGGATGTCGAGCCCGCCGAACACGGCGACGGCCTGCTGCACCATGACTTCGGCGCCGGTCCACGACGACACGCTGTCGTAGTTGGCGACGGCCCGCCCGCCCTTGGCGGTGATCTCGTCGACCACTTGCTGCGCGGGCGTGGCGTCGGCGCCTTCTCCTGCGGCCCCGCCACCGAGGTCGTTCACGACGACCGCGGCGCCCTCGCTCGCGAACAGCAGTGCGTGGCTGCGCCCGATGCCACGCCCCGCACCGGTGACGATCGCGACCTTGCCGTCGAACAGACCCACGGTTCCCCCTGTGAATATGACGTCGGCGTCAGGCTAACGAACCGATTGTCCGCGGCACCTGACCGCTGCGCACTATTTGTGGAAATTCGGCGAATTCCACTAGATTGGGCGACCGCGAGTCGCACCGCCCAAACAATTGCAGGAGATTCGCGTGCGTGCCGTAGCCGTGTTCGTTGCCGTATTCAGCGTCGCCGGTGTTACCGGCCCGATCGGGCCCGCCGGCGCCGCACCGCTGCGCACGGTCGTGTCGGTTCAGGCGGGTGTGTTGACCGTCGTCGACGACCCCGGTCACCAGGCCGACATCACCTTGATCGAAGATCGTGGGCCGCGTTTTCTCGGCGCCGATCTCGTCGCGGGCCCTGGCTGCACGCAAGACGGTGCCGCGGTCCGGTGCAACGCCGCGCCGGTGTCGCGCCTCGACATCAGGCTCGGCGACCTGCGCGATCGGCTCGGCTTCGACCGGTCGCTCGCGTTCTGGGGCAAGCCCGCGCGCTTCGACAGCGGCGCCGGCGACGACGACATCGAGGTGGGCTACACGGTTGCCACGGTCTTCGGCGGTGCCGGCCGCGACCGCATCAGCGGCGGGATGGTCGGATCCGTAGTCAACGCCGGGCCCGACAACGACTACATGCTCGCCCGCGCGAGCGACCACCGCTACAACGGTGAGGGCGGCTTCGACACGGTGTCGTACGAGTCGGATCTACGCAATCTCAAGGCTGAGATTCGACCCGGCGGTGGCTACGCCTTCCCGACCGATCCCAGTTACAACTTCCCGACCGACACCTTTGCGAGCGTCGAGGTCCTGATCGGCGGGCGCGGCAACGACGAGCTGCACGCAACGGGAGCGCCGGGAACGCTGTATTCGATCGTCGACCTCTGGCCCGACGACACCGACACGTTCATCTCGGATGCCGCGGGCAACACGAGAGTCGTCACCGGCCCCGGGCGCGCAAAAGTCTTCACCAACAACAGGGGACCGTACGACGAGGTGTGGTGCTCGCCGACGACGGTACTCGCGAAGATTCGCACCGACGCGTCGGATCCTCGCTTCAACTGTCGCTAGGAAACGCGCATTACTCACTCCAGGCGAGCGTTGTGCCCAACTCGCCCAGTTCGACGAGCTGGATCTCCGAGAGGTCGCGGCGCGTGAACCATTGCGCGATGTCGGTCGTGCCGTCGGCCTCGAACCGCAACTCGGTCGGCGCGGCCTCGGCCCGGTACACGATGCGGATGCGATGCAGGTCGATCTCGACGCCGTTGTCGTCGTGTACCGGCCCCGACACAGAATTGATAGTGAGGAGCGCGGTGATCCGGCCTTCGAGCCCGGTTTCCTCGTACAGCTCGCGCCGCGCCGCGGTCTCGGGATGTTCGCCGTGCTCGACGCCGCCGCCCGGGAGGGTCCACCAGCCGGCCCGGCCCGTGACGGCCGTGAGGCGGCAGAGCAACAGGCGGTCTTCCGCGTCGGTGCAGACGACGTACGCGGCGACGCGCTGGGCGCGGGGGATACCCGTCACGAGCCGGTGAACCGGGCGTCGCGCTTCTCGCGGAACGCGGCCATGCCTTCGGCAAGGTCGGGCGAGCCCGTTGCGAGCGCCTGGAAGTGGCCCTCGAGTTCGAGCGCTTCTGCGAGCGACGTCTCGAACGTCGCGTTCAGCAGCCGTTTCGACAACCCGAGTGAACGCGTCGGACCCGCCGCGAGGCGCCGTACCAGCGCATCGGCTTCGGTTGCGAGTGCGTCGGGGGAGTCGGCGCAGCGGTACGCGAGGCCGACGTCGACCGCTTCCGCGCCCGTGACGCCTTCGCCGAGCATGACCATGGCCTTGGCCTTCGGCAACCCGACCAGGCGAGGCAACAAGTACGCACCACCCGCGTCGACGACCAACCCCCAGCGGGCGAACGACCACATGAACCGGGTCTGGCTGTGCACGAGCACGAAGTCGCACGCGAGGGCCAGGTGCGCGCCGGGGCCGACCGCGGTGCCGTTGACCGCGGCGACCGTCGGCTTGTCGAGTTCCCACAGCTCACGAATGAAGGCCTGCACCCCGAAGCGCAATGCTTCGGAGGTCGTGCGCGAGGAGAAGCCGTCGCCACCGGCTTGGGCCACGGTCGACGCCGAGAGGTCCATGCCCGCGCAGAACGCGTCGCCGGTGCCGGTGACGAACACTGCGCGTACCGCCGGGTCGGCGCGGAAGTCGCGGATGGCGGCGACGATGCCGTCGCGCATCTCCGGCGTCAACGCGTTCTTGGCCTCGGGCCGGTTCAGCACGATGCGGCCGACACCCTGGTCGGTCTTCTCGACGACGAGCACGATCAGCCCCAAACTCTCATGACTCGTTGGTGGTCAGGATGTTGACGACGGACACGCCCGAACCGCGACCTCCGGCGTTGTGCTGGAGTGCGAAGCCGTTGCGCATGGCGACCTGCCGGTCGCCCGCTTCACCCCGTAACTGCCACCAGCATTCGGTGATTTGCGCGACACCGGTCGCGCCGATGGGGTGACCCTTGGCGAGCAGGCCGCCCGAAGTGTTGACGGGAATGCGGCCGTCGAGCGCGGTTTCGCCTTCGAGGCTCGCGATGCCGCCCCGGCCCTTCTCGACGAACCCGAGATCTTCGATGTCGAGGATCTCGGTAATCGTGAAGCAGTCGTGGACCTCGGCGCAGTCGATGTCGCCCGGGCCGACGCCGGCCATCTCGTACGCACGGTGCGCGGCGAGGCGCGTGGCCTTGATCTCGGTGAACGAGTCCTTCTCGTGCAGGTACGGGTGATCGGTTGCGACCCCGAACCCCGCGACGAACACCGGATTGTCGGTGAACTCGCGCGCCCGTTCGGCGTTGACGAGCAGGACCGCGGCCGCACCGTCGGTCTGGGGGCAACAGTCGAGCAGGTGCAGTGGATAGCAGACCGGCGCCGACTTGATCACGTCTTCGATGGTGATCTCGTTCTGGAAGTGCGCGTAGGGGTCGCGCGCGCCGTTGTAGTGGTTCTTCACCGCGACCGACGCGAGCATCTCGCGCGTCGTGCCGAACTCGTGCATGTGCCGGGTCGCGAACGGGGCGAACAACACGGGTGCCGTCTCACCGCGCGTGAAAATCGGGTGGCCCGATGCCGCACGCGACAGCAAGCCCTCCTCGGTCGACTTGTCGCGCATCTTCTCGACGCCGATGACGAGGACGACGTCGTGCACGCCGCTGGCAACAGCCATCGCACCAACCCGTACCGCGTCGGAGCCTGACGGGCACGCATTCTCGATGCGCGTACACGGGATGCCGACGAGCCCGATCGCGGTCGGGATCGTGTTGCCGCTGATGCCTTCCTGACCCCAGAGCGTGCCCCGCTGGGTCGCGACGAACGCGGCTTCGACCTGAGCCGGTTCGAACCCCTTGTCGACGCTGGCGACCGCGGCATCGAACGCGCCGGCCGCCATCTGCTCGTAGCTCTGCTCGAACAGTTCGCCCATCTTGATGAGCCCCGCCCCGACGACCGCGACGCGATTCCACGACATTGCGGCTACTCCCTCCGGTCCTCTATCTCAACCGGACCTGATGCCAATGTCCGGACCTCCGGGCTGCGCCTGACCCCAGTCATGCGCCTTCTTTCTGTGGGCGGGCCTTGAAGCCGTAGACCGGCACGCCGCGCTCGTGCGCGTACTTGCGCAGAATGAGATCGACGCGGCGGCCGATGGCGACGTCGGAACCGTCGCCGATGACCTGCAACATGAGCCGGGCGCCGTCGTCCATGTCGAGCACCGCGATCGGCAGGGGCGCAACGAAGGGTGCGGGCATCGTGTAGTTCACGACGTACGTGTGCACCACCCCGTGGCGCGCCACCGAGACCGGCTCGAGCTTGGCGCCCCCGCACGCGATGCAGGTCGGGTGGATCGACGGGGGAGTGCTGATCGTGCCGCAGTCGACGCAGCGGCCGCCGAGCAGACCGAACATCTCGTCGGCCCCGCGCGCGAAGAGCGCACTCTCGGGCGGCACACCCATGGGAATCGTCTCGCCTCCGGGCACGAGTTGGCCCCGTGACCGCAGCGCTTCGGTGTACGAGGCGTTCCGGCCTTCCGCGAGCGCGTCGAGGGCGAGTGCGGCACCGGGTACTGGTGTCTCGACGTCGACGAGCACGCCCGTCGTGCGGCCGCCGCCCGTGCCGACCACTGCGACGAGGCCGGGTGCGTCGAACGCCGGAACTGCGCCGAGCAGCGCGGCCGCGGCACCGGAATCGCCGACCGCGCCGTACACCGCCGTCGACGACGGTGCGCCACTGCCGACGAGCTTGGCGACGACCGCGCCGAGCCGGCCGTCGGGGTCGGGCAGGGACCACGCCGCGACGTCGAACGACGCAAGTGCCGACGCGACCTCCGAAACAGCGGGGAGGAAGATCTCCTCGCGGAACAGTCGCGCGTCGTAGAGATCGCGATTGTCGGTCTCACCGTCACCCCGGTAGCGGTCGAGGAGCGGACGGCTGCGCGTGACGCGCGTTCCGAGCGCCGCGTGACCTCCTGCACCTCCGAGTATCAGCGCGGCCGCGCCCGCACCGCAGCGCGCTTCGAACCCGGTTCCCGGTGCGGGCCGCAACGCGTCGGAGACGACGACCAGGACCGTCTGTGCGCTCCCGGCCGCGATCGCGTCGGCGCCGGCGAGCAGGGCGTCCATGCCCGCGTGGGTCGAACCCGAGCAGAGCGCGCCGGCCGCGTGCGACGAGAGCCCGAGACCGGCGGCGAGGAACGCGTGGCTGGGCCCCTCGGCGAACGGCGGTCGCGACGTGCCCCAGTAGCACGCGTCGATCTGTGTCGGCTCCAACCCGGCGGCGGCGAGCGCGGCTGTGGCGGCTTCCCAGGCGAGCGTGAGGGTGTCCTCGTCGGGCGCGCACACACCCACGTGGCCGCGTCCCGGGCCGCGACCCCAAGCGGCCGCGATCTCGGTTGCGGGCAGGCGAAGGTCGGGTGCCGCCGCGCCCGCACCCAGCAGTCGAACGGTCATCTGGCGTTGCCTCGATCGTCAGCGCGTCTGCCGCGTCGCGCGTGTGACTTATGCGACAGGCCGGGATGTTACCCGTGCGGTCAAGCACCGCCCGAGCTGTGCCGATACGGCGCAATGGGGGAGTACGGGCGGTCAGGGCGAGACGTGGGGCAGCCGTCTCCGCGCGCACTCTTCATGACGGGGATCGTCGCCGCGGCCGCGGTCGCGCCGGTCTTCGTTCTCGGCCATAAGTACGGGTTCATCGCCGACGTTTCCATCTGGGCGCTCTTGGCCGCGCTCCTTGCCTCGCTCGTCATCGGCAACGTGGTCAAGGTGGTGTTCCCGCCGGGTGTCTCGACCGCACGGGTCTTCGTGCGCGGACTGCTCATGGCCTTCGGGACCGGCGCCGTGATGTACCTCACCGGATGGGGTGCGGTGCTGTCGGTCGGGTTTGTCTTCGTCGCGGTGGAGCAAGTCCGCCTCGATGGATCCCGGGCGGCGCGGCCCGCCGCGATCGCGACCGCGCTCGTCATCGCCGTCGGCGAAGGACTCGTTGCATACGCCGGCCTCCCGTCGCTGATGCCGCAACCCGAGGGTCACGGGCTCGCGCTGCTCGCCGTCGTGGGCGCGTGGACCATGATCGGCGTCCTCGAGTTCGCCGCCCGCGAGAAGGAAGACGTCGCCAGTTCGCTGCGCAACAGTGAGGAGCGCCTGCGAGCCCTGGTGCAGCACGCGTCGGACGCCATCGTCGTCATGCAACTCGACGGCAGCGCCTCGCGAGTTGCCTGCGCCCTTCCGACATCGTCGCCCGGTTCGGTGGCGACGAGTTCACGATCTTGCTCCCGAGCGTGCGCGACGCCGAGACCG
>JAWXCJ010000323.1:0-2569 GCA_034408875.1 Actinomycetota bacterium | reverse complement strand
TCGTCAAGGCCGGTCTCGCGCTCCCGGTCGAACGCCAGCCCGTATCGATATGGACGGGACTGTTGTGGGACTTCGTCCCGCTTTTGGTCGTCTTCGGCATTCTCATCTGGATGATCAGCCGGGTCTACGGCAAGACCGTGTTCGGCTTCGGTGGTTCGCGAGCGCGCGGCATTGACAAGAATCAGCCCGTCGTGACGTTCGCCGACGTCGCCGGCCTCGACGAAGTCGTCGAGGAACTCGCGGAGATCAAGGAGTTCCTCGCCGAGCCCAAGCGCTTCGAGGCGTTGGGCGCGCGTATTCCGAAGGGTGTGCTGTTATACGGCCCGCCCGGCACGGGCAAGACGCTGCTGGCGCGCGCGATCGCGGGCGAAGCCGGGGCCGAGTTCTTCTCGATCTCGGGCAGCGACTTCGTCGAGATGTTTGCCGGTGTCGGTGCGGCGCGCGTGCGGAACATGTTCAAGGAGGCGAAGGCGGCCGCTCCCGCGATTCTGTTCGTCGACGAGATCGACGCCGTCGGACGGCAACGCGGTGCCGGCATGGGCGGCGGTCACGACGAACGCGAACAGACACTCAACCAGCTCCTCGTCGAGATGGACGGCTTCGACGTGTCGACCGGCGTGATCCTGATCGCCGCGACCAACCGACCCGACATGCTCGACCCCGCGCTCCTGCGGCCCGGCCGCTTCGACCGCCAGGTCGTCGTCGACACGCCCGATCTCGAGGGCCGCAAGGCGATCCTCCAGGTGCACGGGCGGGGCAAGCCTCTCGCCGAGGGCGTCGACCTCGGCGTGATCGCCCGCCGGACCGCGGGCTTCACCGGCGCGGATCTGGCGAACCTCGTCAACGAAGCGGCCCTGCTGTCGGCCCGGCACGGCTTCACATCCATCGGTGCCGCGCAACTCGACGCCGCCATCGAGCGAGTACTCGCCGGGCCCGAGCGTCGCAGCCGCGCCATGTCGGAACACGAGAAGCGCGTCATCGCGTACCACGAGTCCGGCCACGCGATCGTGGGCCATGCGCTCCCGATGCGCGGTCCGGTCCACAAGATCTCGATCATTCCGCGCGGAAGAGCGCTCGGGTACACGCTTGTGCTTCCGACCGAGGACCGCTTGCTCGCGAGCAGTAGTGAACTCGGGCATGAGATCGCGATGTTGCTCGGCGGCCGAACCGCAGAGGAACTGACCTTCTCCGATCCGACCACGGGCGCGTACGACGACATCGAGAAAGCCACGACGATCGCCCGGCGCATGGTCACGGAGTTCGGCATGAGCGCCGAACTCGGCACCGTGCGGCTCGGAACGTCGCGGTCGGAACCGTTCCTCGGGCGCGATCACGGGCATACGGCCGATTACTCGGAAGCTGTCGCGGCGCGTGTCGACTCCGAGGTGCGTCGAATCATCGACGAGGCGCACAGCACGGCACGCGACATCCTCACGACGCACCGTGTCGCTCTCGACCGGCTGGCCGAGGCACTGATCGAGCGCGAAACGCTCGACGCGAGCGAGGTCGATGACCTGCTCGACGACGTCAAGAAGTGGGCGAACAGCAGGCGTACGCTGGGGAGCGCATCCTCGGTGGTCGCCAGCAACCCGCCTCCTGCTAGACCGATCTCGTGACCGACCCGCAATCGCTCCACTCCGTCGCGCCGTCGGAGTCGGGAATCGACCTCCCGCGCGTCGAACGCGCGGTGCGCGAGATCCTCGCCGCCATTGGTGAGGACCCCGATCGCGACGGGTTGCAGCGCACGCCTCGGCGGGTCGCCGAGATGTACGAGGAGATTTTCGCGGGCCTGCACGACGACCCGTCGAAGCACCTCGTGGTGCAGTTCGAGGCCGATCACGACGAGATGGTCATGGTGCGCGACATACCGCTGTACAGCGTGTGCGAACACCACCTCATCCCGTTCCACGGACGTGCGCACGTCGCGTACATCCCCGGCGACGACGGTCGTATCACCGGCCTTTCGAAGCTCGCCCGCCTCGTCGACGGCTTTGCCCAGCGACCGCAGATCCAGGAGCGGTTGACCACTCAGATCGCCGATGCCCTCACCTCGGTGCTCGAACCGCGCGGCGCGTTCGTGATGGTCGAGGCCGAACATCTGTGCATGTCGATGCGGGGCGTCCGCAAGCCCGGTTCGCTGACGGTCACGTCGGCCGTTCGTGGCATGTTCAAGGACAATGCGGCCACGCGGGCCGAAGCGATGGCCCTCCTGGGATTGGGAATCCGAACCGGCTGACCCGGCCCCGCCCGGCCCCGGCCCCGGTAGTCTCCGCCCGTGCGGACGCAGTGGAGCCACGGATGGCGCAACGAGGGAGCCGTGTGACCGTGCGGACCCGGTTCACAGTCTCGACTCTTCCGCGCCGGGCGGTGATGGGCGTCGTCAACGTCACGCCCGATTCGTTCTCCGACGGTGGCCGCTTTCTCGACTCGGGGGCCGCAATCGCCCACGGCCGGGCCCTGGCGGGCGCCGGAGCCGCGCTGCTCGACGTCGGCGGTGAGTCGACCCGGCCCGGCGCCGAGCCCGTCGACGCCGACGAAGAAGCCAGGCGGGTCATCCCGGTGATCGCAG
>JAWXCJ010000322.1:0-6145 GCA_034408875.1 Actinomycetota bacterium | reverse complement strand
CGGTGGCGCGGGTTGTCGATGCCGGCGTGCTCACGTCGCGCCTTCCGGACCATCTCGCTCGTCCGGCGCGTGACCTGCTCGCGCACGCGGGCCTCGCCCGCAAGGGTCGCGCCGCGTGAGTACCTCTCTTCGCGACGCGCTGCATCGACGGCTGCTCGACACGCCGTTCGATCCGGAACAGTTCGACCGGCCCGAGTTGCGGAGCCGCCTCGAGACGATGCTGCGCGACGAGGATCCGTTGTGTCCGGCGGCCGATGCGGCGCGGGTTCTCGATGCGCTGGTCGACGAAGTCGGTGGTCTCGGCCCGCTCGAGCCGTTGATGGCCGACGGCGAGGTCACCGAAATCATGCTCAACGGCCCCGGACGTGCGTTCGTCGAGCGGCGGGGGCGGTTGGTTGCGGTCGACCTCGATCTCGACGCGACCACGATCGCCCGCATGGCGCAACGCATCGTGGCTCCGCTGGGACTGCGTCTCGACCAGTCGTCACCACTCGTCGACGCCCGGCTCCCCGACGGCTCCCGTGTCCATGCGGTGCTGCCACCGCTCGCACCCGACGGTCCGTGCCTGACGATCCGGCGGTTCACGGTGCGCGACGTGACCCTGGCTGCGTTCGGGCTTGACGAACGCGCCGTCGCGTTGTGCGGCGCGCTCGTTCGAGGTGGTTGGAACCTGCTCGTGGCGGGCGCGACGAGCGCGGGCAAGACGACGTTGTGCAACGCGCTCGCCCGTGCCATCGACCCGAGCGAACGCATCGTCACGATCGAGGAGACGACCGAACTGCGGCTGGGTCAACCGCACGTCGTGCGCCTCGAGGCCCGGCCCGCCAACGCCGAAGGGGTCGGAGCCGTGAGTGTGCGCGACCTCGTGCGCGCGTCGCTGCGGATGCGGCCCGATCGCATTGTCGTGGGCGAGGTGCGCGGTGGTGAGGCGCTCGACATGTTGCAGGCCCTCAACACCGGTCACGACGGCTCGTTGTCGACGGTGCACGCCAACGGCACGGCCGAAGCGTTGACCCGGCTCGAAACGCTCGCGCTGTGCGCCGACATCGCGTTGCCTCTGGCCGCGATCCGAGCGCAGATCGCGGCGGCGATCGACGCCGTTGTCGCGGTCGCGCGTACCCCGGAAGGTGCGCGTGTCGTCACCGAAGTCGCCGAGGTCGAGGGTGGCGATCCGCTCTCCGTCCGTCCGCTGTTGCAACGCGGTCCCGACGGTCTACGCGTCGTCGCCGCGCCGGTGCGTTCTGCCCGCCGCCCCGGTGTCGACCTGGCGGAGGTGTGGAACGCGTGCACACCATCGTGATCGCGCTCGTCGGAACCGTGGCCACGGTGTGGACCGCGCGCGCGGCGCGCCGCTACGCGGTCGTCGACCGCGTACGGCCGCTCGCGGTGTCGAGCGGGAGGCTGCCGGGTTGGGTCCACGCGCGGCTGGCCCGGGCGCTCGACGCGGCGGCCGTCGACGTCTCGCCCGAGCATGCGGTGCAGGTGGTACTGCTCGGTGCGGGGTGCGTGGGCGTGATCGGGCTCGGAACCAGCCCGATCGTCGCGGTTGGCGCCAGTACCGCGGTCGTGGTCGGTGCCGCGTCGTGGTTGCACACGGCCCGATTTCGCCGTGGACGCCAGGTCGCGGCCGCGATCCCCGCCGCGCTCGACGTGATCGCCGCCGATCTCCGCGCGGGTGGCACCGTCGCGACCGGGGTCGCGACGCTCGCCAACGGTCGGGGGCCACTGGCGTCCGACTTTGGCCGCGTCGAGGCCCGGGTGCGGTTGGGTGCCGCGCTGCCCGACGCGCTCGCGTCCTGGGCGGGTGAACGGCGGGCCGCGGGCGCGGCATCGGTCGCCGGCGCGCTCGCGTTGGCCGGGTCGGTCGGGGGCCGGTGCGCCGAGGCCCTCGAAGGGCTCGCGTCGTCGTTGCGCGAACGGGCGGCCGTGATCGCCGAGGCCCGGGCGCTCTCGGCGCAGGCGCGCTACTCGGCCCTCGTCATCGGTCTCGGCCCCATCGTGTATCTCGCCCTCTCCGCCGTCGCCGATCGGCGCACGCTCCACGCCCTCGTCGCGACTCCGGCCGGCCGGACGTGCGCCGTGGTCGGGATCGTGCTCGAACTCGCAGGCGCGCTCTGGATGCGCCGCATCCTCGCGGGGGTCGAGCAGTGACCGACCCGATCGTGCTGGCGCTTGCGGGTGGCTGGGGTCTTCTCGCGACGCTGCCCGTGGCGGCGCTGCACCGCCGAGTCGAAACCGGCGCCCGCGCCCGGGCGCTGGGCCGCGGCCGCGCCCAGGTGCGCCCGGCGCGGCTCCGGCGCCGGTTCGAGCAGACCGTCGTCGGCCGGGTCGCGGGGGGTCTGATCCGGGCGCGCCGTTCCCGCAGGACGCGTGCGGTCGTGCAGCGCGACCTGCCGATCGCGGTCGATCTCGCGGGCGTCGCCGTCGGCGCGGGCTGCACGCTGTGGCAAGCGGTATCGCTCGCCGCCCGCTACGGCCCCGCGTCGATCGCGGCGCCGCTCGATCGGGTCGTGCGGGCCACGGTGCTCGGCGCCTCGTTCGACGACGCGCTCGCCGACGCGGGGGCCGCCGAACCGGCGCTGGCGTCGCTTACCGATGTCCTCAGAATCGGGGCGCGGTCGGGAACCGCCGTCGCGCCCGCGCTCGCCCGCGTCGCGCGCGAGGTGCGCGCCGACATTCGCCGCCGCGCCGAAGCCCGTGCGCGCACCGTTCCTGTGCGCCTGCTCTTCCCCCTTGTGTTCTGTGCCCTCCCGGCATTCGCGTTGCTCACGGTCGCACCCGTGGTACTCGAAGGATTCCGGCTCTGAGGGACGTAGCCCATACGAGGAGGAAGCTGTGCCTGAACTGTTCCTGCGTTTCTGGATCGCGTTGACGAGTCCGCTCGCACGCGACGAACATGGTCAGACGACCGCCGAGTACGCGCTTGTGCTGATCGCGGCGGCTGCCATTGCCGGGCTGGTGCTGGCGTGGGCGACGAAGTCGCATGCGATCTCGCGCCTGTTCGACAGTGTGATCGACAAGGTCATGCCCGGTTGATGTCCCCCCAATACCGGCGGTGGGGCGCGCGTCGTGCGCGCCCCACCCCGGGTCCCTCGAAGAGGCGTGCTCAGTCCGGACAGTCGACGGTCGAACTCGCGTACGTGTTGCCGTTCATGATGATGTTGCTGCTCGTGCTCGTGCAGGGGGCGCTGGTCATCCGTGACCACGTGCTGACGGTCAACGCAGCGCGCGAGGCGGCCCGGGAGGCGAGTGTCGGCGGCGACGACGCGCGGGTGGACGCGGCGGCGAACCGCGTACTCGACGGAGCCGAGGTCGAGATCCGCCGGCGGGGCAAGGTCGGCGACCCCGTCGTCGTGTACGTGCACTACACGGTAAAGACCGACGTCCCGCTCATCGGCGTGTTGTTGCCCGACATCGAACTCGAGGCGCATACGACGATGCGGGCCGAGCGGTGACGAGTCCGGGCCGCGAGGCCGGCAACGTGAGCGTGTTCGCGATTGGCATGTTGGCGCTGATTGCCGCGTGTTGCCTCGGGCTCGGCCGCTTGGGTGCCGCCGTGCTCGTGCAGGCCCGGGCGGAGGCCGCGGCCGACGCGGCGGCGTTGGCCGCGGCCGATCAACTCGCGCTCGGCCGTGGCGGCCGCGCCGCGCACGACGCCGCGGCCGCGACGGCGCGCATGAACGGTGCCGAGTTGGTGCGCTGCGACTGCGAGGGCGTGGCCGCCGAAGTCGAAGTGGAGATCGATGCGGTCGCCGGGCTCGCCGAACCCGGGCGGGCCCGGGCGCGCGCCGAGGTCGACTTCAGCGCCGCGGAGTCGGCGCCAGTTCGCGGGCCATGAGCCCGAGCAACACGATCGCGCCCCGCTTGTCGAGGTACTCGTTCCAGTTGCCGCACTTCGGCGACTGCACGCACGACGGGCAGCCGTCTTCGCACGGGCACGATGCCACGAGGTCGAGCGTCGCCGCCGCGTGCCGTGCCGCGGCCTCGTACGCGAGTTCGGCGATGCCGGCGCCACCGGGGTAGCCGTCGTACACGAAGATGGTCGGCTCACCCGTCTGCGGGTTCAGGGCCATTGAAACGCCGCCCACGTCCCACCGGTCGCAGATCGTGAACAGCGGCAGCATCCCGATGAGTCCGTGTTCCGCGGCGTGCACGGTGCCGAGCAGCTGCGAAGGCTCGATACCGGCGGCGGCGACCGTCTCGACGGGGACCGTGTACCAGCACGCGCGCGTCACGAGCGATCGTTCGGGGAGTTGGAGTTCGACGACTTCGATGACCGAGTTCGTCGAGATCTGCTTGCGCTGGTACGCGATGACCTGGTTGCTGACCTCGACCGTGCCCAGGTGCACCATCGTTTCGCCGAGCGGAGTGGACCGGTCCTCGGCGATGATCGTGATGTCGGTCTCGGTGCGCGGCTGCGTGTACTCGTCGGCGTCCTCGTACTCCTCGAGAAACGCGACGTGGTCGGTCGTGTCGAGACGCTCGACGCGGTACTGGCGGCCCTGATGCAGGTAGATCGCCCCCGGGTGCGCGACGGCGAACGCGCGGGCGTCGTCGACGGTTCCGATGGTGCGCCAGTCGGTGTTGTCGACGAGCCGGTACTCGACCGACGAACCGGTTCGCAGCCCGACTTCGGGCGCCGGGGCCCGCTCGCCGGCCCAGTACATCCGACCGCCGCGCGGCCGCAGCTTGTCGGCGTGTACGAGGTCGCGCACCGCGTCGTCGATGCCTTCGCCGAACCATCGTTCGTCGTCGGGCGCGAGCGGAAGTTCATGGGCCGCGCACGCGACCTGGGCGCGCAGCACGTACGGGTTCTGCGGGTTCACGACTGCGGTTTCCGGTGCCCGGCGGACGAGTTCGTCGGGATGCGCGGCGTACCACTGGTCGAGCTGGTCGTCGCCCGCGACGAGCACCGCGACCGAGCGGCGTCCCGTGCGTCCGGCCCGCCCCGCCTGTTGCCACATCGACGCCAGCGTTCCCGGGAATCCGTTGAGGATGACCGCGTCGAGGCCACCGACGTCGATGCCGAGTTCGAGCGCAGTTGTGGCGGCGACACCGAGCAGTGCACCCGACGTGAGGTCGTGTTCGAGCGCGCGGCGCTCGTCGGCGAGGAACCCGGCGCGGTACGCGGCGACGCGTTGACCGAGTCCCGGTTCGGCGTGTTCGAGGCGACGGCGGGCGTGTTGGGCGACGAGCTCCGCGCCCCGCCGGCTCCGGGTGAACGCGAGGGTCGGATGCCCCGCACGCACGAAGTGCGCGAGCAGCTGCGCGGTCTCGACGTTGGCCGACGCGCGGGCACCGGAGTGGGCGTCGAGCAGCGGTCGCTGCCAGCAGCCCAGGACCTTCTCGGCCCGGGGTGAACCGTCGTCGTCGATCTGCTCGACCGGAAGTCCGCACAGGGCCGTGGCCAGTTCGGCGGGGTTGCCGATGGTCGCGCTGGCGAAACAGAACGTCGGTGACGCGCCGTAGTGCTCGCACATGCGCCGCAGCCGGCGAAGGACGTGCGCGGTGTGACTGCCGAAGATGCCGCGCAACGTATGCAGTTCGTCGACGACGACGTACCGCAGGCGCATGAGGAAGGTCGCCCATCGCTTGTGCGACGGCAGGATCCCGACGTGCAGCATCTCGGGGTTGGTGAGCACGACGTTCGCGTTCTTGCGGGCCCATGCGCGCGCATCGGTGTCGGTGTCGCCGTCGTACGTAACCGCGCGCAACCCGGGCACGAGCCACGACCGCAGCGCGCGGAGCTGATCTTGGGCCAGTGCCTTGGTCGGGAAGATCGCCAGGGCGGTGTCACGGCGGTCGGTGAGGACCGATTCGACGATCGGAATCTGGTAGCAGAGCGACTTCCCCGAGGCGGTGCCTGTCGCGACAACGGTGCTCGTCCCGGCGCGCAGCGCGTCGACCGCGCCCGCCTGGTGCACGTACAACTCGTCGATTCCCCGCGCCGCGAGGCGTTCGGTGATCTCGGGGTGCAGTGGTTCCTGCGTACCCGAGTAGCGCACCGTCCGCTCGGGCAACACCTCGCGGTGCACGAGCCGGCCCGCGAACTCCGGGTCGGCCGCGAGCTCGTCGAGCGTGTCGCACGCGTCCATCGTGACATCACCGTAGTGACCCCACCCAGCCGAAATTGCGCCGTACGGCG
>JAWXCJ010000321.1:0-22364 GCA_034408875.1 Actinomycetota bacterium | reverse complement strand
GCCTGCGTACGGGCCGAGCGCGCCCGGGGTTGCCGTGACGGCGGCCGCGGCGGCGGGCGGGCCCGCGATCTCGACGCCCACCGGCGCGAGGATCGGAACGGTTTCCAGCGCCGACGCTGCGGCGGCTTCGGGTTCAACCGCGGTCTCGGTCGAAGCGTCTTCGTCGCCCGCGATGTTGTAGGCCACGGCCCACGCGCCACCGAGCGCGAGGCCGAACATCGCCACACCGACTGCGACGACGGCGACGCGTCTCATATGAATGTGCAGTCGAAGAGGGTGACGGTGGTGTTGGCCGAGGCTTGGTTCCCCGCGGCGTCGGCTGCCGCCATCGTGATGGTCAGGGGCAACTCGTCGGTGGGGTACGCAACCGTGTCGGTTGCGAACGGCCCGATCGTCGCGGAGTACGACGTGCCGCTCTGGGTGACGGTCGTGGTGCCGCTCTTGGTGCCGACCGCCCAACTCACGCTGACCGACGCGACGCCGACCGCGTCGGTGACAACTCCGGTGACAGTGAGCGTCAGGCCGTTCGTTCCGCAGACCGCCGCGTCGTCTTCGATGACGTTCGTCCGCGACGCCGCGAACTGTGTGATCTCGGGTGGAGCGACGTCGGCGGGCGTCGTCGGACCGGGCGTCGACGTTGTCGTCGGTGTCGGTCCACCGCCACTGGTCGTCGGGGTGGGTGACGGTGTCGTCGTTGTCGTTCCGGGCCGGGTTGTCGTCGTGGTCGAACTCGCGGTGGTCGTGGTCGTCGTCGCCGACACGACGGTTGTTACCGTCGTGCCGCCGCACGCGCGCTCCGGAAGGTCGAGCTCGGTGTCGGAGTCGAGCACGCCTGCCGCCATCCACACCCGCACCGACAGGTTCTGCGGGTCGCGTACCTCGATCCATGTCGAGCTCGCGTCGCGTCCGGTCGCGAGCACCCGGTCCCCGTCGTGGAACGTCGCGACGACAGCACCGCCCGGGCACCGCACCGCGGCAACGGTCAGTCGCGTGACGGTTCCCGCGACCTCGTCGGGAGCCTCCACGACCTCCGGGTCCGGCGCAGTCGCGATGCCGGCCGCGGCGCCGATCGCCGCACCGCCGACGAGCGCGCCGGCAACGACGACGAGCAACGCCGAGAGCCCTGCTTCACCGCGCCGTTTCACGACCTCATCATCGGCGATGGCGCCCTCGGCGAGAGGATCGGGGGGGTAGGGACATCGGCGACGGGTTCGACTCCTGTTCCTCGTCGCGTCGGTCGCCGCGAACAGCGCTTCCGAGCGACTCGCGCTCAAGGCCGCCGGGCCGTTGATGCGCCGCCGCTACCTGCGGGTCTATGAATCGAAGCTGCCTCTCGACCGCGAACGGGTGCGGCAGTGGGAAGCGTTGCACTGCGTCAGCGGCTGGACCCAGGTCCTCGCGCTCCACGCGGGGATGTTCCGCGGGGCGACAAGCCCGACGACAACCGCGACGCGTCAGTCCGCAGCCGGCAGCGTGGCTCGAAGGGCGCTGCGAGCGAGCAATGCAATAGCAGTGGCGACGATCCAGATGTCGCCCGCGCCGAGGCCCACGCGTTGGAACAACCCGTGCGCATCGCCCGTGAGGGTGAGAGCCAGGCACGCGCCCGACACCGCGGCCGCGACGACCGACGCGCCTCGGGCACGAGGCGTCGAGAGATACGGACGCGCCAGGAGCGGAAGCGCGGCCAGGGCGACATAGCCGGTGCCGGCGAACACACCGTGCAGATCGTCGACGAACGCCGAATGGTCGAGCGGCGTTGCGGCGACCCCGAGTGTCGCGAGTGCGCTGACCGCGGCCGCCAGCCATGCTCTCCCCGGGAGCGCGTGCCGCAGCGCGACCGCGAAGAGACCCACGCCGATGCCGTACGCGACGAAACCCGTCGTCATCAGGAGTCGCGTCGACGCGCCCACGGCCGCGAGTTCGCTGATCGCGTCCTCGACCGGCGAGTAGTCGTCGGCGACGAACCCGCCGATCGCCCACGCCGCGACGAACGCGATCGGGCCGACGACTCCGCCGAGCGCGAACCGGCGATCAGCGGCTAGCGTGCGCATGTGGGTAGCAAAGGAAGCAAGCCGAGAAAGCCCAAGCACTCGCAGCACCTTCCCAAGGCGGGAACGGCTCCATCGAACCAGCGACTGCAGCACGAAGAGCAACAAGCTGTGTTCGACACGGTCGGGCTGGGTGGCGCGTCGCCGGTGGTCAAGTACGTCGTCATCGCCGTGGTTGCCGTGCTGTTCGTGGGCGCAATCTTCTCGCTGCTACTCATCACTCTGTAGCTCATCCTCCAGTTCGTCGGCGAAACGCTCGACTTCGGCGATGCGACAGGTGAATCCCTCTTGGTCATCGGCCGTGGGCGTACGTGGTGCTAGTCGCACGTGCGACCGGTGCTGGCCGATCACGGCGGCCCTGCGTATACGACGTCGTGCAATGCCCATGTCAGTTCCCCTCGTTTGCTTCGTATTCTTCGATCGCGGCGATGATCGCCTGGATCGGAATACGGCGGCCCGCGACGAGTTGCCCGCCCGACTGTCGCACGACTGTCGCACGGCTGTCGCACGGCTGTCGCGAACGGTACCGCCCATGTGTTCTCCCAGATGAGCACCGCGGCTGTGAGACCGCCGTCGACAAGGTCGGCCAATGCGGCCGCGATCTCTCCGTTGAGCTTGCTCCCCGGGAACTCGACGACGATGTAGTCGACCGGCCCGAGCTCGTCGATGTCGTCGGACATTGGCAACCGCCGTTCGCGCATCGAGACGCAGGGCGCGTTCCGGTTCAGGCTCCTGCGGTGGGCAGCCCGCCGCAGCACCCAACCCGGGGGATTTGTGGAAGGCTCCGATCTGGTGAACAACGAGTTGACGCACGATGAACGCGCCGGACCGCCGGCGTCCGACTTCGATTCGGCGCCTTCCGAGCGGCTCGCTCGCCGGTTGCTGCACGCGCTGGCAGAGCGAAACGCCGGCCTGGGGCTGCTCTACTCGGTGCTCGACGTTGCTGTCTCCGAACTCGGACTGACGCGCGCCGCGGTCGTCATGGACGAGCCGCCGTTCGCCCGGCAACTGTTCCGGGCCGGGCGGCGCGTCGAATACGACGACGGGTTCCTGGCGACGCAGGCGCCCGGCCTCTACGCCGAGCCGGCGCTCGACCCGGGTAGCGACATCGCCGAGATGGTCACCGACGCATGCCGGCTCGCGCTCCGCCTCCTGCCCGCCGTCGACGACGACGTTCGCACCGCGCTCAGCGCGCGCGAAGCGTTCGAGCAGCGTTTCGATGCGGCGATCTCGCACGCGCTCCGGACGGGTTGCGAGTTCACGTTCGTGCGCGTCGAACCGTTGGGTTCCGAGCACAGTGGTGCCATTGAGGAGCGCTTGCTCCGCACGCTGCGGCGCGACGACGGCCTCTTCTCGCTGCCCGGCCGTGAACTCGCGCTCGTGTTACTGCTGGCGCCGGGCGACGAGGTCGGCGTCATTCTCGAGCGGGCGGCCTCGGCCGTCGGACGCAACGACAGCGCCGTATGCCCGCCGTTCACCTACAGCGTCGTGAACTGTCCCGACGAGGCAACCGACGCGACCGCGGCCCTCGCGCTGGCCCGCGACCGGCACGTAGCGGTATCGGAGTCGCTGGCGCGAGACGCTGCACCCGATCCGCCCGGGCATCACCCCTTTTTCGCGTAGGCCCAGTTACCGTTGTGTGAGCCGCCCGCCGGGCGACTGCAAATGCCGGGCCCGGTCCAGTGCAGGTGATGTCCCCAGCGTCGAAATTGGCGAAGTAGGCAGGCGATGTCAATGCGTACGAAGGCCATGTACCCCCTCGACGCGCTGCGAAACGAGGTCGAGGCTTTACGCGCTTCCCTCACGTCGACCCTCGAAGGCGCGTTGCGCCGCGTCGTGAACGAGATCGACGGCGCCCGCCGAGAAGGACAAGCCGCGGTCGAGCGCCAGCTCCGACCCGCGCTCGACGACATCCGTCAGGCGCTGACACCGCGCGATATGGAACTGATCGACGTGTTGAAGTCGATCTCGCACTCGCAACAGCGCATCGCCGACCAACTCGAAGCCGATCGGAGCGAACGCGTCTACTTGCGCGACGTGCTCGGACTCGTCGCCGATCGGTTGGTCGACGCGCGTGCGACGGGTTCGTCGATCATCGGCGGCACCGTGCGTCCCGACCTCGCGCCCGCGCACACGGTCTCGCTCACGGCCGCGGAGGACGCCGAAGACGCGGAACTGCGACGGGCTGTCGAGGTCCGGTGCCGGTTCGGCGATCGTTGGGCCGGCGGCTTCGAGGTCGCGGACGTGATCGACGACGATCATGGCCGTCGCTACCGGGTGCGGCGCATCTCCGACGGCCACATCATCCCCACGTCGTTCGAAGAACACGACATCCGTCTCGCGATCCACGATCGCTGAGGCATTGAGGTCGACCGGGCTGGGCTACGGTCGCGCCCGATGCGACATCTCCGGTATGCAGTCGCGGCCGCGGTCCTCGCGGTCGCTGTCGGTGTGCCGATCGACGCGCACGCCGACGTCGAGTGGGTACCGCCGCTCGGCGCGCGCTGGCAGTACCAACTCCAAGGTGACGTCGACGCGAACGTGTGCACGAAACCTCCGGGGTCGCGCATGTGTGTGCGCCCCGAGGTCTACGACTTCGATCTGTACCGGCCCGACGGTGTCACCCTCAACACGCTCGGCGTCGATCGGGTGCACGCGGCGGACGCGCGCGCCGTGTGTTACGTCTCGGCCGGTTCCTACGAGAACTGGCGCCCCGACAAGAACACGTTCCCCGCCGCCGTGCTCGGCAAGTCCAACGGATGGCCGGGGGAGAAGTGGCTCGACATCCGCGCGCAGTCGACGCTGCTGCCGATCATCGACGCACGCGTCGCGAGGTGTGTCGACGCCGGGTTCGACGCGATCGAGTTCGACAACGTCGACGGCTACTCGAACAACACCGGGTTTCCGCTGACCGCGGCGCACCAGCTCTCGTACAACCGCGCCCTCGCCGATCTCGCCCACGCCCGCGGCCTCGCGGTCGGGCTGAAGAACGACGTCGAGCAGGCCGCCACATTGCGTTCGAGTTTCGACTTCGCCATCAACGAGCAGTGCGGGCAGTACCAAGAGTGCGGCGTGTACGACGCGTGGACCGCGCACGGCCAGGCCGTACTCGAGATCGAGTACGGGACCGCGCTCAAGAGATTCTGTCCGGCTGCGATCGCGGGTGGTCGCAGCGCCATCAAGAAGACCATGAGTCTCAAAGCGAAACCGTGGACCCCATGCGCGTAAGAGTTCTCGTGGCCGCGCTGGCCACCCTCGCCCTGGTCACCTCGGCGTGCGGAGGTGGCGATGACGACGCCGCCGCGCCTGAAGTTGAAGAGACGACGTCGACGACGCTGTCGGTCGCGGAGGCCGCGGCTGCGTACACCGGACCCGGCCCGTACCCGGTGGGCGTCACGACGCTCGAACTCGAGGGCGCCATCCCGGTCGAGGTCTGGTACCCGGCGGTCGAGGGTTCGACGGGCGAGGACACTTACGACGTGCGCGATTTGATCCCGCCGTCAGTATCGCAACTGCTGACAGCCGAGATCCCCGCGACGTTCACAACCGCCGCCGCCCGCGACGCCGACGTCGCCGACGGCGAGTTCCCGCTCGTGCTGTTCAGCCACGGCTACACGGGGTTCCGTCAGCAGTCGACGTTCTTGACCGCGCACTTGGCGAGCTGGGGGATGATCGTCGCCGCGCCCGACCACTGGAGTCGCGACATCTTCCACACGCTCGACACGTTCCTCGGGGGAACGGCGATCGAGACGAACGACAGCGTCGACGACTTGCGGTTGACCCGGGTGCTGATGGAAGCCGAACAGGCGGCGGCCGGATCGCCCTTCGAGGGCCACGTCGCCACCAACCAGATTGCCGCAGTAGGCCACTCGGCCGGTGGTGGCACGGTGCTCGGCATCGCGCCCGACGGCGGTATCGCCGGGTATGTCTCGATGGCGTCGGGCGCGCGTCTCGGCGGACCCGACGCTCCGGCGTCGGACGAGCCACTCGTTCTGCCCGACAAGCCGAGTCTGTTTCTCGCCGGCTCGCTCGACGGCATCGTGTCGGCCGAGGAGACGACGAGACCCTCATTCGACGCGGCGACCGCGCCGAGTCGGCTGTGGATCATCGAGGGCGCGGGCCACCTCGCGTTCAGCGACCTCTGCACGTTCGGTAACGGGTCCGGCATCATCGGCGTCGCGGTCGCGTCGGGTCTCGGCCCGTTCCTCGACGCCGCGCCCCAGTTCCGATCACTCGGCGAGGACGGTTGCCTCGAGCCCGCGGTCTCGGTCGAGGACACGTTCCCGATCGTGAAGCACGTCGTCACGTCGTGGCTCCGCGAACTCTTCGGCGTCGACGCGGTGCCGGTCGGCCTCGGGCCCGACGTCGCCGGCGAGTACAGCGTCCCCGTCGAGATCGAAGAGAATCTCTAGCTACTCGTCGAACTCGAACGCGCGCGGGAACGGGAAGACTTCACCGCCGGTCCGGGCGAGCGACTGGTACGAGCGACGGGCGAACAGCCAGCGGCCTTCGACGCGCCGGTAGTCGTCGCGGTATACGCCGTACGCGTTCGTCCATTCGTGCGTACCGGCTTCTTGGCGCAGCTCACAGATGTACAGACGACCTTGGGCGGCGTCGACGTCGCCGCCGGTACAGAGCGCGATGTGTGCGTTGAGGATCGCGAACTCGAAGAACTCGAACCGCTCGAGCGCGCTCCCGATGAAGTTGCCGACCGCGACCGGCCCGACGAGTTCGATCGCGGGGTTCGTCACTGTGTCGATGCGCACGGGCGCGTCGGGAACGAACTGGTCGATGAACTCGGGCCAGACCCGGCGCGTCACCGTGTCGGCGTACGCCGCGTGGAGCCGGCGGATCGCGACGTCGTCGATTGCGTCGCGAACTTCGTCGTCCATTGGTCAGTTGTCGGGGTTCAAGCGGGCCGGGAGAAGTCGCGGCTCGGGTGCCGCGGTGGCATTGCCACCGGCTTCACCTTGCAGTGACTCTCCTTCATGTCCTCCAACACGTGCACCATGTTGAGAATGTCTTCCTCGTAGCGGAACTTGCCGTCGCCCGCGTAGATGAGCGTCCAGGTGCCCTGGCCCGCGTCGATGTTCTCCCGAACGGCGACGTAGTTCTTCATGACGGCTTCGATCTCGGCACGGTCGTGGGGCATGAGGTTCCTCTCAGCTCGCGAACTGCTTGTTGTAGTCGACGGTGCCCCGCCGCTGCGGGCGCAGTGCGCCACCCCCAGCCGAAATTGCGCCGTGCGGCGACCGAAACGGTCGCCGAATGACGCAATTTGGGCCGTGGGTGCCATCATTTCGGGCATGACCGACCGGCCGTGGGGTGACGACGCGTCCTCGCTCGTCGACGCGTTCCGCCGGGGCGAGCGCTCCCCGCGCGAAGAACTCGAGGCGACCTACGCCGCGATCGAGCGCAGCGGCCTGAACGCGTTCTCGTTCCTCGACCCCGAACGCGCGCTCGCGGCGGCAGACAAGGCTGACGTCAACCACCCGTTCGGGGGCGTCCCCGTCGGCATCAAGGAGCTGGAGTTCGTCGAGGGTTGGCCTGCGACCGAGGCATCACTCGTGCACAAGGACCGCATCGCCTCGTTCACGACGACCGTCGTGTCCCGTCTCCTCGACCGCGGGGGCGCGGTGCCGGTCGGGCTCACGACCGCAAGCGAGTTCGGCGGGCTCAACGTGAGTGTCACGAAGCTCAACGGAGTAACGCACAATCCGTGGCAGCACGGCCGTTCCGTCGGCGGGTCCTCGGCGGGCAGCGCGGCCGCGGTCGCGGGCGGGCTCGTCACGATCGCGACCGGTGGCGACGGCGGCGGCTCGATTCGCATCCCGGCCGGCTACACGGGGCTGCTCGGTATGAAGGGCACCTACGGCCGCATCCCGCGCGGGCCCGGCGCGTACTTCCGCCCGGGCACCGTCGTGCTCGGCTGCCTCGCCCGCTCCGTGCGCGACGCGGCGCGGTACTACGACGTGTGCGCGGGGTGTGACGCGTACGACCCGTCGAGCTTGCCCAACCCGGGCAACTGGGAAGCCGGACTTGGCTCCAACGACCTGCGCGGCCGCAAGGTCGCGGTCGTTCCTTCGCTCGGCGGCGTCACCCTCGAACCCGGCGTCGAGGAACAGTTGCGCGACTCGGCCGCGAAACTGATCGCGGGTACGGGCATGGTCGAGGTCGACCTGAAGTTGGAACCGCCGAATCTCGCGGTGCAGTGGATGGTCGGCAACCTCTCGACCTTGCTCGCCGACCTGGGCGACCGGTGGCCGAAGTGCGCGCGTGACCTCACCGACGAAGTTGCCGTCGGGTTGCTCCTGTCACAGTCGATGTACAACCTGAATGCGGCGGCAGTCGCCGAAGAGCTCCGCATCGAGGCGTACGCCGCGATGGCCGAGGCGTTCGCCGAAGTCGACTTCGTGATCTCCGCCACCAACCCCGGGCCCGCGTTCGCGGCCGACGCCGCGATGAGTTCGTCGAGTGACAGCTTCGTCGACTGGGCCAAGTCGAACACCGCTGCCCGGCTCGGATTCCGCGGCCTCATGGGCGGCGTGCGCCTGGTGAGCGGTGCGTTCCCGAAGGTTCCGAACCGGCTGATGGACATCGTGACCGAAAAGTTCCCCGACCTCGTGAACATGGGCGGGCTGACCATCATCTCGAATATCTACGGCAACCCAGCCGTCTCGATCCCGGCCGGGCTTGTGAACGGGCTGCCGGTCGGGATGCAGGTGGTCGCCCGCCATCACGCCGACGACCTGCTGTTCGACGTCGCGCTCGCGGCCGAGCGCGAGTTGCCGTGGCCCAAGATCGCGGCGGGCGCCGCGGCGTAACACCGCGTCACGCGGCGGGCATTGCGCCCACTGCGGTCGCGTCCCCTAATCTTCTCACCCGGTGGTTCGGTCGCGGCAGCCTCCACCAGCAGGTCGGAGTACTGGGGCACGTAGGTGCCCGGTGGGAGGCAGCCATGCGGGGTCGGACGCGTCTGTTCACGAGCGCGATCGTTGCGAGCGCGTTCGTCTACGGAATCCTGCCGCTTCCGGCGGACCCGGGCGGTGCCGACGAGGCGCCCACCCCGCCGCCGCTCCAGGTCGTGAGTGCTACCGCGGTCAACGCGACGACGCCGCTCGGCGCGCTCAACGGCATCGCGCTCGCCGACCTCGACGGCGACGCCAACCTCGACATCGTGCGCGCCGGAAACGCCGCGAGCGCTGCGCGCATGGACGTGCTCTACGGCGCGCCCGATGGAACGTACGGCGCGCCGGTCACGCGGGCGCTCACCGGTACCGGGTTCGGTGGCCTTGCAATCGGTGACGTGAACGGCGACGACCGGCCCGACGTCGTGATGGGCCGCCAACAGAACAACGGCCTCGCAGTCGCGCTCACCGACACGCTCGGCCAACCGGGCATCATCTCGCAGACGGGCGGCACGACGGCCAACACGGCCAACATCGTGATGGCCGACTTCGACGGTGACGACGACCTCGACGTGTTCTCCGTCAACGGGTTCAATGGCACCTTCGGTCGCGGTCACGTCTTCCTCGGCGACGGCACCGGTGTCTTCGCGAACCCAACCGAACTCACTGTGCCCGGTGCGCCCTACGACCTCGCGACCGGCGACGTCGACGGTGACGACGACATCGACATCGTCGCCGGTGCCCGCGGCGGCAACCAAGCGATCGTTCTGGTCAACAACGGCCTGGGAACCTTCACGGTCAGCCCGGGGCTCAACGCCGGCGCCAACGTGAAGCGCGTTGCGCTTGCCGATTTCGACAACGACACCGACCTCGACCTCGCGGTCGGGACGACCGGCGGTTGCAGCAGTGCCTCGCCGTGCCTCCAACTCTGGCGCAACAACGGGACCGGAGCGTTCACCCTGACTCCGGCCGACCGGGTCCTCGTGACGGGCGTCGAATGGTACGCGCTCTCGCCCTCGGAACAGATCGTGCGCGACGTCGACGGCGACACCCACCTCGACATCACACTCGGCGGCGAAGAGAACGACATCGCGACCATCGCGTACGGCAACGGCGCGGGCGGCTTCACGCCTCGGACCGTCCCGACCGGCGTGAAGGACAACTTCCCATTCGGTGTGTCACCCCTCGGTGCGGTACTGGCGGCCGACGTGGACGGCGACGACCGGACCGACCTCATCGCGGCGCACGTCTCGACCAACGTCAGCCGCGAGGTGCGGGTGCTCGGCGACCCCGACGACGCTCGCGGTTTCCAAGCTCCGTCGCTGTACCCGACCGGCCAGTCCGGCACGCAGGGCATCACGCTCGCCGATATCGACAGCGACACCGACCTTGATGCTGTCGTGTACGCGATCGGGCGCGTCTACGTGATGGCGAACGACGGCGCGGGCCGCTTCGCGCCCGGCGTCGAGGTCGCGTACCTCGTCACACCCGCCGTGCGCAGCTGGTGTGATCCCGGCCAGCTCATTGCCACCGACCTCGACAACGACGACGACTCTGACATCGTGTGTGTCGGCGGCCAGGGCGCGGCGGTCGCACTCAACACCGAGACGCCGACGTGGAACGCCGACCCGCTCAACCCGACCAGCGACGGCACGTACTCGGGTGCCGACACCGGCGACTTCGACGGCGACGGTATCCAGGAGATCGTGACCTGGTCGTGGCGGGGCCCGACGTCGTTGCCCAATGCGCAGTTCGACGTGTGGAGATTCGACTCCGGCCTCGGTAACTACGTACACGACGAGACGATCCCACTGGGCGACTCGGAACCGAGTCCGCAGCGCGGTGTCGCGATCGCCGACTACAACGGCGACGGCGACCTCGACATCGCGGCGCGCGTCGGTGCCGACATTCGCGGGCCGGTGGGCACGCCCGAACGGCTCGTCGTCGTACCCGGCAACGGCGACGGCACGTTCGGTGCCCACGTCACTTCCGCGCCCGGATTCCCGCCCGCAGGGCAGATCGAGGCGATCGACACCAATTACGACGACATCGTCGACCTGGTGATGAAAGGCACGTCGGGCTACGACTCGGGCAACATCGCGGTCGCGACGGGAATCGGCAACGGCACTTTCAACGCCGCGGTCGACTACAACGCGTTCATCGGTTTCTCGCAAGAGCTGAAGATGCTCGATGTCAACGGCGACTCGTTACCCGACGCGATTGTGAAGAGCGACCTCGCGGTCACGCTTCTCGCGGCGAAGGCCGACGGCACGTACGCACCGCAACAAGACCTCGTCCGCGTCGACCCCCTCGAATCGGGCATGGCGATCGACGACGTCGACGGCGATAACCGGCTCGACTTCGTCCTGCTGCGCAACGGCTCGACGCTCATGGTCGTGGGAACGAACGGAACTACGGCCGGAGGCGCCGCCGACCTCGTGCCGACCGAGTTCGACGGCCCCGAAGAGATTGTCGCGGGTACCGACGCGAACTTCACCTGGACACTCCGTAACGACGGCAACGGTGCCGCGCACGGCCCGTGGGTCGAGCGCATCACGCTGATCCACCCCAACGGCAACACGATCGCGGCCGAGGTACGCGCGGACAGCAGTGTCTCGATCGAGCCCGGAGCCTCGCGGCCTGTTGCGGTAACGATCAAGGCGCCCGCGGCCACACTTGGCACCGGCTACCAGTGGCGGCTCGACGTCAACGCGCGCGCCGAACTGCCCGAAAGCAACCGGGCGAACAACGCGTTCATCGCGGCCGAACCGGTGACGATGGATATGCAGTTCCTCGCGCGCGAGGTGATCACGCCGGTCATGCTCTCGAACGACCTCCGCGGCACGACGTTGTGGACGCTTGCGCCCGACGACAGGCCGGTCTCGATCGACGTGATCGGCGACCCGGGCATCGCCGTCGATATCTACGTCGGCGACGGCCGTGTTCCCAGCCGCACGTCGTACGACTACCGCAACGAGCTCGGCGCCGGTTCGCTCCTGCTGGAGCCGACCGGTGGCGCGCACACGCTGTATGTCCGCGTCGACACGCGGTCTGCGCTGCCTGCGCCGGTCGCAGTCGATCTGCGGGCGCGGGTCGTCACCGTGGGTTCACTCGGCACCGTGAGCCCCGACCGGGTCGGGAGCGGTTCGGTGACGTTCAAGGTGACGGGCGAGGCCATCGGCGAGAACCCGACGGTCGAGTTCGTCAACGGCGCGACGCGCATCGTCGCAACCGATCTCGTCTACGACGGCAACGCCATCTGGGCGCGTGCCGATTTCGCCGGTGCACCCGAGGGTTCGTACGACGCCGAAGTGACTGCGGTGCAGCTCGGTGCAGTCACGGCCGACGCGGACTACGAGCCGACCGACATCGGTGTACCGGCGCTCGACGGCGAAACGGCGTACCAGATCTCGACCGCCACGCTGCTCGACGCCGTGAGTCACGATCCCGACCTGCCGGCGGGCCGCCTCGACATCCGGCTCGCCACGCCGGCCGAAGTGCGCGTCGGCCGCGACTTCGACATGACGGTCACGTACGAGAACGCCGGCTTCACCGACATCGAGTCACCGATCCTCGTCCTGGACGCCGGTTCGGAGCCGGGTGTGCGGATGGGACTCGAAGGTGACCCGATCCGCTCGAACCAGAACCTCCAGATTCTCGCCGCGCCCACGACGGGTCCGGCCGATCGGTTGCGGCCCGGCATCGTCGAGTCGGTGCGCGCCACGGCTCTCGCGCCCCGTGGCGCTGTGTTCGCCGACATTGCCGTGACATTGGCGGTTGCCGACGAAGTCAGTGCGTCCGGGCCCGACTGGGGCAATGTCGCGGTACACGCGGGCATTTCGGAATCGTCGCCGCTGTACGCGGACGTTGTTGCGGCCGCCGAGACCCTCCTCGGACCGAACTGGGACGGATACGCCGACGCGATCCGGGCCGAGGCCCGCCGCGGGAACGCGACCGAGCGGGTGCAGCGATCGGTGCCGCGCCTGATCGAAAGCGCGATCACCCGCGCGATGACCGAAGCCGACGGGGCGGTACCCATCTCGGCCGAGGTACGCGAGGCAGCACAGTTCGCGTCGCTCGCGTCCGGACCACGCGCGGCCGCGTTGCCGCCGGGCGGCGTGTTTCCCTTCGATCCGCCGGATACGACGGTGCAGAGCGACTACGGCGACGGCGACCCGCGCAACTGGAGCCGCACCCGAGCGCTGACGTTCTGGAATTACATGAACGCGATCGCCGACGCGGGGTCGCTGAACCCGATCTCGCGTGACTACGGGGTGTCGACCTCGGTGTTCGCCGACCACCTCGACCACTTCTTCAACGGCGACGGGTCCTCGCGCGACTACCCGGTCACCGACGGGTTCTCGCAGCTACTCCGCAACGACCCGTACGTGCGGGACTGGTCGCGAGGTCCGTTCATGCAGCGCAAGTTGAACGAGATCGCGCGCCAAGCGGCCGCGGGCCTCGAGTGCGAGGACGCAGTCAACATCTCGTTCAGCGACGAGATCACCGCCGCCAACAACGGCATCGGTCTCGACTTCAAGACGTTCAACGGTGCCTACGGCGTCGGCAAGATCCCTCGGGCAACCATCACCGGCACCATGACCGTGTTCAAGGACGACAAGGGCGGCATCCTCTACTTCGGCGATCAGAACGTGAAGCTGTTCGACAAGTACACCTGGGTGTACCTCGCCGAGAACGACCCGTACCAGCAGTGGACGACGGGCGGTTTTGCGATCTTCGAGGACAAGAACTTCATGTCGTGGTACCTGGAGCACTACGGCATCGCGAAGGGCTTCGACATCACGATCGAGCTCGGCACCTTCGACCTGCAAGGCACGCTGCCGCCGGGGGACTGCGAAGCGGAGCCGGAGCCGACGCCGCCGCCGGAGAAGCCGCCGACGAAGCCGCCGAAGCGGGGCCCGAACGTCATCCGCAACATCGGCGCGACCGACCCCAACGACAAGCAGTCGTCGGGTTCGGGTGAGCACGGTGCGATCCGTCCCGGCGACGCGATCGACTACACGATCCGGTTCGAGAACATCGAGACGGCGACTGCGCCCGCGCAGGAAGTGTTCGTCGACGACGTCCTCGACGCGAACCTCGACCTGTCGACACTCGAGCTGACTGGCATGGGCTTCGGCCCCGTGGCGGTCTCCGTGCCGCCGGGCCAGCAGGCGTTCGAGGCGTTGGTCGACGTACCGACCGACGAGTACCCGGTGCGCATCACCGCCGACCTCGATCCCGTGACACGGAAACTGTCGTGGGTGTTCCGCTCGGAGGACCCCGAGACGCTCGGGTTGCCGGCCGAGGCAAGCGCAGGTTTCCTGCCGCCGAACGACGACACCGGCCGTGGTGAAGGATGGGTGTCGTTCCGTGTCCACCACGTCGGCGAACTCGCCGACGGCACGACGTGGAACAACAACGCGTCGATTGTGTTCGACGTGAACGACGCGATCATCACGAACAACGCGCCGGTCGCGATCGACACGCAGAACCCGACTGCGACGGTCGCACCGTTGCCGGCCGAGAGTGTCTCGCCGTTCGAAGTGGAATGGTCGGGGAGCGACTCCGTCGGTCCGGTCACGCCGTTCGATGTGTACGTGTCAGAGGACGACGGTCTGTGGCAGCTCTGGCTCGACGACACCACCGAGACGAGCGCCGACTACTCCGGTGACGTCGGGACCACGTACGGCTTCGCGGCGGTCGGTACCGACGCCGTCGGCCGCGCCAGCGCCGCGCCCTCCGAGCCCGACACGGAGACGACCGTGACGGACGAGGGCGGCCCGACGACCACGACGACCACGACGAGCACGTCGACCACGACGGTCGCGCCCACGACAACGACGACGACGGCGCCGACCCCCACCACAACAACCGGTTCGGCCCCGACGACGACATCGAGCCCGCCTTCGGGTCCGGCCCCGACGACCGGCACGGTGGCCCCGTCGATCGTCGGCGACCCCGACGAAGTGACGGGTGCAGTAGTGCTCGGTGCCAACGGTGGCGTGTTCGCGCTCGGCGGCGCCTCCTTCCACGGTTCGCTGGCCGGCTACGACGTGGTCGGCACGCCCGTCGCGCTGTCTCGGACACCGTCCGGTGCGGGTTACGTCTCCGTAACCGATCGCGGCGCGGTCTACACGTTCGGCGACGCGCCGTTTGCGGGTTCACTCGCCGGCATCCGGTTGCGTTCGCCGATCGTCGACGTCGAGATCACTCCGTCGGGCAAGGGCTATTGGCTCGTCGGTGCCGACGGCGGTGTGTTTGCGTTCGGCGACGCGCCCTATCTGGGCTCGCTCGCCCTCCTGACGCTCAATGCACCGGTCGTCGACATCTTCGGGACTGCCAACGGCCGCGGCTACACGTTGATCGCTGGCGACGGGGGCGTCTTCACGCTCGGCAACGCCGTCTTCGCAGGGTCGCTGAGCCACCTGACGCTCAACGCGCCGGTGGTCGACGCCTTCGTGAGCGACTCCGGCCGGGGCTACACGCTGATCGGCGCCGACGGCGGTGCGTTCGCCGTCGGTGACGCGCAGTACTTCGGGTCGCTCGGCGGGCGGGTGCCCGCGGTCGAGGTCGTTGCCGCCGTCGACCAGGACGGCACCGGGTACCTCGTACTCGGCGCCGACGGCACGTTGCACCCGTTCGGTGTGGCGCCGCCGGCCGTGACGAGTGCCCTCACCGGCGTGCTGGCCCGGTCGGGCCCGGTCGACGTCGGCTGACAAACGATTCTTGCGTCACAGGCCCACCGTGGGGGTGGGTCTGTGACGCAAGTTCGGCGGGGCGCGTCTAGCGTCGCGGCCCATGACCGGAACCGAGACTCCGCCGCGCTGGGACTTGAACCCGATCTTCCCGAGCCTCGAAGACCGCACGTTCTCGCTGGCCATCGAGGGGATCTACGCCGACGTCGACCGCCTTGCCGCGCTGTTCGACGAGCATGGGATCGGCGAGATGGATCCTCGACCCGTCACCGATGCCGACGTCGCCGCCCTCGAGGCCGCACTGACGTCGATCAACGCCGTGCAGCGGCAGCTGCGCCCGGTCAGCACGTACCTGTACGCGCTCGTCACGACCGACAGCCGCGACGACAAGGCCGCGGCCAACATGGTCGAGCTGCAGACGCGGACGGCTGCGCTCGGTCCGCTCATGAAGCGCCTCGGGTCGTGGCTGGTGGCACTCGACGTCGACGAGTTCGCTGCGCGGAGCGAAGCGGCCGACGAGCACGCGTTTGCGTTGCGCAAGGCCGCCGACCTCGTCGAGTTCCAGATGAGCGAGGCCGAGGAGTCGCTCGCGGCTGAGCTGGGGCCGTCGGGCTCGCTCGCGTGGCAGCGGTTGCACGGCGACGTCTCGTCGCAGCTCACGGTCGACGTCCTCGGCGAGCGCGTCCCCATGGCGATGGCGCGCGGTTTGGCGATGCACCCCGACCCGGCGCGCCGCCGCGCCGCGTACGAAGGCGAACTCGCCGCGTGGGAGAGCGCCGCAGTACCACTCGCGGCCGCGCTCAACGGGGCCAAAGGCGAACTCGCGGTACTGAACCGCCGGCGCGGTTGGGTCGACGATCTCGAACCGAACCTCCAGACGAACAACGTCGACCGTGCCACCGTCGACGCGATGACCGATGCCGTCGCGGAGGCGTTGCCCGCGTTTCGTCGGTATATGAAGGCCAAGGCCCGGTTACTCGGTCACGCCGACGGCTTGCCGTGGTGGGAACTGTTCGCGCCCGTCGGCGACGCGGGCGAAGTCACGTGGGCGCACGCGACCGAGCTCGTCGGTGGCACGTTCGCCGACTATTCACCTGAGTTGAGGGCGTTGTCCGATCGTGCATTCGCCGAGAACTGGATCGACGCCGAGATCCGCGACGGCAAGCGCGGGGGTGCGTACTGCGCCGTTGTCGAAGACGATGTCAGCCGCGTGATGATGAACTTCGACGGCAGTCTTGATTCGGTGACGACGCTCGCGCACGAGCTGGGGCACGCGTTCCACAACGTCGCGCTCGCCGATCGCACACCGATACAGAAGCGCACGCCGATGGCGCTCGCCGAGACCGCGTCGATCTTCTGCGAGACGTTGCTGTTCGAAAAGGCAGCACGTGAGGTCGCGAGCGATGCCGAACGCACGGGGCTGCTCGACATGTACTTGGGCGGCGCGAACCAGGTTGTCGTCGACATCCACAGCCGGTTCCTGTTCGAGTCCGAGCTGTGCAAGCGGCGCCGGCGGACGTCGGTGTCGGTGCCCGAGCTGAACATGATGATGCTCGACGCCCAGGAGGCAGCGTACGGCGACGGGCTCGACCCGGAACAGCGGCACCAGTACATGTGGGCGGTGAAGCCGCACTACTTCACGCCGTTCTACAACTGGCCGTACACGTTCGGGATGCTGTTCGGCATCGGGCTCTACGCGAAGTACGCCGAGGACCCGGACCGCTTCCGCGGCGGCTACACCGACCTGCTTTCGGCGACGGGCATGGCCGACGCGGCCGAGCTCACCGGGCGCTTCGGCTTCGACGTGCGCGACGCCGCGTTCTGGGCGTCGAGCCTCGCGGTGATCACGAACCACATCGACGACTTCGAGCGTCTCGTCGGCTGAGCGGTTACTGCGGCGGGGCCGAGCGGCACAGCAGCTGCCCGCTCCCGCTCGCGACCAGCAGGCCCGCCGCGTTCCACACTTCGGAGCGGAATCCGAGCAACCCGCGGTGCGCGATTGGCGCGGTCCCGATCGAGAGCAACCAGTCGCCGATGTCGGCCACGCGGTGGAATTGCACAGCGAGATCGAGGCTCGGCGACATCCAGTTCACCGTTCCGAACGCGTGAGCCCGGGTTGCGGCGGGGAACGACGGCAAGTCGGCCAGGAGGAGCGTCCGGCACGCTTCGACCACCGGGTCGTCGAACGTTGCTCGCGGTTTGAAGCGCACCCACTCGGCCCACTCCGGCTCGCCACCCTGGTATTGCTCGAACTCCTCCGGCGGGATCCAGTCGACCGGCTTCGCGTCGAAGTTGTACCAGAACGGAAATCGGGGCTCTTCGTTCGTGAGCTCCGAGATGTCGCGGTGGTCGTCGGGGTGCCCGAACCGGTGCGGCTTCGCGTGGTCGTGCTCGACGACGTCGGCGTCGACGGCGAACCACGTTTGCGAATCGAGAATCGCGACACCGTCTTGGGTGATGTTCGCGGCCACGAGCGCAGCCCGCCTCGACGCGCGCCGGACCGTGACCGCAATGTCGACCGGCTCGAAGCGAGCAGGTGCGAGGAACTGGCACGTGAAGCTGGCCGGCGACAAGCCGTCGGCGACTTCGGCGGCCGCGGCCCGGAGAGCGATTGCAGCGACGTAACCGCCCATCGGCCCCCAGATGCGCCAGTCCCCGATTGCGGTCGCGGTGTACTGCCCGTCGCCGCCCGCGACGGCCGTGTCCTTCTCGAAGTCGCCCACGGCGGCCACGCTAGATGGCGCGCCGTCGGCGATCGCCGAATATCGGGCTACGGAGCGACGCGGTGCAGCGCGGCCTCGGCTTCTTCGACGACCGCTCGAACGATGTCACCCGCGGGCAGGATCGAGCCGATTGCGGGACCAACGCCATCGTCGCGACCGAGCCGCCGTACCCTCCGGCTTCACCACGCTGGGCGATGACGATGTCGACGCCGTTGTCGGCCGCGCGCCGGGCCTGACGCACGGTGGTTACCTGGAGCATGACGGCGCTGCCGACATCGTGGGCGCGCTGCACGAGTTCGCCGGGGTCGTCGAGCGCGAACGAGATGACTGCGGGCGCCGCGTCGAGTGTGATGGCGAACGCGTCGTCGTTCAGGTCGGGAACCACGTGATTCACGGCGAACGGTTTGTCCGTGAGATCGCGCATCTCAACCAGAACGGCGCGCAGGTCGTCGGCCGGGCGTTGCCACGCGCCGATGCTGCCGAGACCGCCCGCATTCGAGACCGCGGCGGCGAGCGCGGGTGAGGTGAAGAGGCCCATCCCGGCCTGGATGACCGGGTACTCGATCCCCACCACGTCACACAACGACGTCGGAAGCATGCCCGTACCTTCGCGCCGCAAGGGCCCTCCCGTTGACACCTAGTAACACTAGGCATAGGGTTACGAGGTATGAGGCGCGAGGCACTGAAGGGGCATCTCGACCTGCTCCTGCTGGCGGTCGTCGCGCCAGGACCCACACACGGCTATGCGGTCATCGAGGAACTCCGCCGCGCGAGCGGTTACGTCTTCGACCTGCCCGAAGGCACGATCTATCCGGCGCTGCACCGTTTGGAACGCGCCGGGTTCTTGGCGAGTGAGTGGTCGACGAACGAAGGAAGGCGCCGGCGTGTGTATTCGCTCACCGATCGTGGGCGGGAGGCACTCGACGCGCAACGACAGGAGTGGCAGGCGTTCGCGGGCGCCATGCAACTCGTACTGCGGGGGGCGACATGAAGAGCCACGATTCGATCGACACCTACCTCGACGATCTCCGACGACGCGTTGCGCGCGTTCCGGGGGGCGAAGACATCGTCGACGAGGCGGAGGACCACCTCCGCGCGTCCGCGGCGTCGCTGTGCTCGACCGGGTTCGCTCCGGCCGAGGCCGAACGGCGCGCGGTCGCGCACTACGGGACCCCCGCCAATGTCGCGCGTGAGTTCAAGCGGTCGTCGCGCCAAGGTGGCGCGGTGGCGTCACGATGTACGCACCTGGGTGGGCTCGCCTGGATGGCCTTGCCCGTGTTGTTCGTGGCCGGACTCGCCGGGAATCGAGGGCCGCGCGGCGAAGAGCCGTGGCATGCCCTCGGCATCACCGCGCAGGCGCTGCTGTACCCGGCGCTGATCTTCGGTGTCATCGCGCTCGTCCGGCGCCACGGCGGGTTGGGCCGGGCCGGTTGGGTGGCAGTCGCAGTCCTCGTGATCTCGCCGCTCCTCGTGATGCCGTTCAGCTACGCCGGCCTCGCGATCTTCGTGGTCATCTACGCGGTCGTATTCGGCCCGCTCGCAGTGTTGCTGTTCCGGGCCGCGATCCTCCCGAGGCCGGCGGTGCTTGCGTTCTTCGGCGCCCCGCTCGCGTACGCGCTGGGCGCGTTGATCGTCACCTTGGCCGGTGGCGACGCCGGGCACGCGTGGGGAATCCCCGTTGCGATGTTCCTCGTCGCCTTTGCGTGGTTCGGTTGGGCGATGTGGAGCGAGGAGACACTCGTCGTGTCGCAACGTCCCGCCCGCGCCTAGTCGGGCGGCGTCAGCGCGGCCACGAGCGCGGCGAGGGCCTCGTCGGCGAGGGCGCGGAGTTCGTCATCGGTGCGGTCCTGGATCGGGTGCGCGACGAACACGCACGCAGGGTCGGCACCGAGCGCACGCGATTGCGCTTCGGCGGCTTCGACGAACTCGGTCGACGCGACGAAGACCATCGGTATCCCGGCCGCTTCGATGTTCACGGTGTCGTGCACACTGCACGACGTACATGATCCTCAATCGGCGAGCGCTTCGATCACCACGTCGCACTTCGAGGCGATCTCGTGGCGCAGATCGGCCGGAGCGGGTTTCGTGAACGTCGGCTTGGAATAGCGCTCGACCTGCATACCCCGCTGGGTCAGGAGCTCCTCGATGCGGTCGAGGAACACGTCGCCGCGCGGCTTGGAGATGTTGAGCAGGCCCACGACCTTGCCTTCGAGTGAGGCCGGTCGGGCCGTGCGCTCGCGGGTCGTCGGGTCGCGCTCCGATGTCGGATCGAGCAAGGTTGTCGGGGTCACGTCATCACCTCCTGCGTCACAGGCTCACTTCCTACCGCACCGCTGGCCCATCCGCCGATGATTGCCGAGAAGAGGCCCGCCCCGCCGCCCGCGTGCACGATCTGGAGCCCGCCGTCGCGGAACTTGGGCAAGGTGAACTCGCGGAACCCCTCGGGCATCCCTTCGGCGATGCCACCGGCACCGCGCACGATCTCGGCGCCGGGAATCTGGAGCAGTGTGCCCAACTCCTCGCGCAGGCGGGCCTTCGACCACCCGCCCTCGCGGAAGACGCGCGCGTGTTCGGGCGAGACGACGAGCACCGCGTCCCACACGATGACATTCTTCGGGTGCGCGACCGTGCGCAGGCACGCAGCAAACGAGCGGGCGAGTTCCTCGGGGGTGCGGGCGAGCTGGTCGACGACACCCCGCACGCCCTCGGCCGCGAACAATGTCACGGCCGACGTCTCGCGCGTGAGACCCCGTTCGACGTGCAGCGGTTCCCAGGGCGAGCCGGCCTCGTCCTCGGCGAAGCAGAACGTGTACTTGCCCGGCTGACCGAGAGTGGCACGGTCGACCTCGCCCGGGCGACCGCCGCCGACGTTGCGCACTACGAGCTGCAACGCGCGCCCGATTGTCGCGTTGGCGCGGTTGCCTTGCCCGAGCGCGTTGACGCCGCTGTTCATGCCGATGGCACGAGCGATCGGGCCGTTCACGATGACGAGCGGCCCGGCGAACCACGTCGTGGCGAGCACGCCGTGGATGTTGAACTCGTCGGTACACGCGGCTTCGACCGCAGTGAGCACGACCGGCAGGTAATCGGGGCGGCAGCCCGCCATGACCGCGTTGATCGCCACCTTCTCGACGGTGCACTCGACGAGATCGGGCGGAACCACGGCGACGACGTCGCCCGGTTCACGCGTCGTGCCCGCGAGCATGCGCGCGACCCGTTCCGCGGTGGGCGGCACGAGCGGCAAGCCGTCGCTCCACCCGCGCGCGTACATCGCCTCGATCTCGTCTTCGGCCTTGCCGAGTTCCACGCGGCGGGCGCGCAGTCGCGGTGTCATCGCCACGACGAGGCGAGCGTCCTGCACTTCGGGGTCCTGGGTGCGTGAACCGCAGCCCGGTCGCCACTCCGGCAGCGTTGCGCCGAGCGGCCGCACGCCGGTGAGTTCTTCCCACTCGGGTCGCAGCCAGCCGACCGTTCGAGCGCTCACCTTTCCCGCTTCGACGCGCAACAGGGTGGGCACGGTGTCGATGTCGAGGTCGAACGACACTTCGAGGTCGGTGTCGTCGATCGCGCCCGCGACGAATGTCGTGTCGTCCTGCGAGTACACCGCGAGCGGTTCCGACCCCCGAGCGAGCTCGTCGAGCACAGGCACGACGAGCTGGCACGTCGGGCACGAACGCTTCACGACCACGACCAGCCCATCGGCGACCACGGACCCAGCTTCGCGCACTGCGAGCGACGGCCGCGAGTTCGGGCCCGGGACGGCTTCAACGCCGCTCTGTTGGCCTTCGTCAAGCGCTGAGCGCCACCGGGTTGAAGCGACGTGAGTCTGAGCGCGCTTCTCGCCCACGTAGAATTCAAAGCTTGGCGGTCGGGGACGATGAGGAAGGCGTGGATCCGGTCTCTGACGCCCCCGTCGCTTCGGGCGATCGCCGGCCGCGCGGACTGAAGCGCCCCAGCCGAGCCCGCCGGGTCCTTGTCGTCGTCACG
>JAWXCJ010000320.1:0-8173 GCA_034408875.1 Actinomycetota bacterium | reverse complement strand
GCCTCATCAGTTCGGGCCTCAAGCCTCAGCTCGTGCCCTCGGCCGACGGTACCGCGGCCAGTTCACGATTGCTGATGACTTCGTCGACGATGCCGTAATCCTTGGCTTCCTGACCGCTCATGATGAAGTCGCGGTCCGTGTCCTTGCTGATGCGATCGAGCGACTGACCCGTGTGGTAGGCGAGCAGCTCGTCGAGCAGCTCGCGCATGCGCACGATTTCCTTGGCCTGGATCTCGATGTCGACCGCCTGACCCGACGCGCCACCGTGGGGCTGGTGGATGAGCACGCGGGCGTGCGGAAGGATGAAACGCTTGCCGGGCGAGCCCGAAGCGAGGATGACCGCGGCGGCCGACGCCGCCTGGCCGACGCAGATCGTCTGCACGTCGCACTTGATGTACTGCATCGTGTCGTAGATCGCGAACAGCCCGGTGATCTCACCGCCGGGCGAGTTGATGTACATGACGACGTCCTTGTCGGGATCGTCGCTTTCCATGATGAGCAACTGCGCGACGACGAGGTTGGCAACGGTGTCGTCGATCGGCGTGCCCATGTAGATGATGCGGTCGCTCGCGAGTCGCGAGTACGGATCCCATTCCATGCGGCCACGCGGCGTGTCCTGGACGAACCGCGGGATGGGGACGTATTCGTTACGGCTTGGCTCGTTGCGTGCGATCACGCCTCGGACTCCTCTTCGATTGTTTCTGGTTCGATCGATGCTGGGGATTCCTCTGCCTCCACCTCGGGGAGGGAGACATCGATTTCTGTACCTGCCTCGTCGACCACTGTGGCGTGCTCCACAAGGAATTCCAGGGCCTTGCCGCGTGCGATATCAGAGCGTACCGCCTCCAGAGCACCCCGCTTTTCGAGGTCGCGCCGCACGCGTGCAGGCTTTTGGCCCACTCGTTCGGCCAGGCGGCCGATCTCGACTTCGAGCTCCTCGTCGCTCGCCGAAATGGCCTCCTGGGCCACCACGGCCCGGAGCGCGAGGTCGGCGAGCACGGCCTTCGCCGCGCCCACCTTGATCTCGTCGATGAACTCCTGGGCGTTCTGTCCGGTCGACGCGAGGTACTCCTCGAGCGTCGCGCCCTGGTGCGAAAGTCGGTGCGCGAGATCTTCGACCCGCTGACGCGTTTCCGAGTCGACGAGCGCGGGCGGCGGCTCGAGCGGCACCAAGTCGGACGCGGCTTCGAGCACCTTGTCGCGCACTGCCATCTGCGCCTGGATCTTCTGCATCATCTCGAGCCGGCGCTGAATGTCGCCGCGGAGTTCGTCGACAGTGTCGAACTCGCTCGCTTCGTCGACCCACTCGTCGGTGACTTCGGGAAGCACCTTCTGCTTCGCTTCCTTCACCACGACACGGAAGGTGACCTCCTTGCCTTCGTGTTCACCGAAGCGTTCGGGCAGCGTCGCCGCGAACTCCAAGATGGCGCCCGGACGCGTGCCCCGCAGGTTGTCGTCGAGTTCGGGCACGACCATGGCCGAACCCACGCGGTACAAAAAGTCGTTTGCAGTGAGGCCTTCGACGGCTTCACCGTCGATCGTCCCGGCGATGTCGACGGTCGCATACGACTCGTCGATGAGCGGGTACTCGGAGTCGGTGAGGTCGGCGAAGCGTTCGCGCAACGCGTCGACCTGCTGCTCGATCACGGCGTCGTCGACCGGGGTGAACGGCAACTCGACGCGGAGTTCGTCGTAGCCGAGGAGCTTGACCTGGGGCCGGATTTCGACGACGGCTTCGAACTCGACGTCGCCTGCTTCCTCGCCCGCTTTGATCTCGATCTCCGGTGCGGCGATGACATCGACGTCGTTGCTCTGCACCGCCTCGACGTAGTACTCGGGCAGCGCGTCGCGTAGCGCCTGCTCACGTGCCGCCTCGGCGCCGAAGCGCGCTTCGAGCAGCTGACGGGGCGCTTTCCCCGGCCGAAAGCCCGGAATCTTCACGTCGTGGGCGAGCTTGCGGAATGCCGAGTCGATCGCCCGTTCGAATTCATCGGCGGGAACGGTGACGTGCAGCCGAACCTTGTTCCCCTCGAGGGACTCGACGGTGCTTTGCATAAGGAGAAAGAAGTGTACCGATGAAGAGCGCGCGCTCAGGCCCCCGAGACGTGCTTGCCTTCGCGAGCAGTTGTCGGGGGAAACTTCCGGGCATGCTGCAGGATCGAGTGGCCATCGTGACCGGGGCCGGGCGGGGGCTGGGACGGGCGCACGCACTGAGGCTCGCCGCCTACGGGGCTCGTGTCCTCGTGAACGACGCCGGTGTCGCGACCGACGGGGCGAGTACCGACGAGGACCCGGCGGCCGAGGTCGTGGCCGAAATCATCGCCGCCGGAGGCGAGGCCGTCGCGCTGCGGGGCGACGTGGCCGACGAGGCGACGGCGAACGAACTCGTCGCCCACGCGCTCGACAGCTGGCACCGGCTCGACATCGTCGTGAACAACGCGGGCTTCGGGCGGCCGCGCATGGCGTTCAACATGTCGGCCGAAGAATGGGACGACGTCGTGCGCGTGCACCTGCGCGGCACGTTCGTCGTGTCGCGTCCCGCGTGCCGGTACTGGCGCGCGCAGGCGAAGGAACACGGCTCCACGTACGGGCGGCTCATCAACACGTCGACGGGCTTGCTCGTGTACGGCGGGTCCGGCCAGTCGAACTACGTCGCGGCCAAGGCGGGCGTGTCGGCGTTCACCGAAGCGATCGCAAGCGAGATGGCGCCGTACGGCGTCACCGCCAACGTGTTGATGCCCGGCGCGAACACGCGCCTGGCCGCGATCGGTTGGCGTTCGGGACGCGAGGATCCGGCCGACTCCGTCGGAACACAGCGCGACCCGGTGCATGTCGCCGAATTCGTCTGCTATCTCGCGTCGCCGGACGCCGACTGGATCTCGGGCCAGACGTTCCAGATGCGCGGCGGCCGCCTGGAGCACGTCCGCTCGTGGGCGGTCGACCACGAACTCCGGCGCGACGAAGGCAGCTGGACCGCGGCCGAGTTCGCCGCCGCGCTACCCCGCGAGTTCGGCGGCGCAGGCCCGAAGCGGGCGGAGATGCCACCTGCCGACTGGAAAAAGCCGGGCCCGTAGCCGCCCGACCACTGCTTCTGGACGCGCGTATCTGTTGCCGGCAACAGATACGCGCGTCCAGAACGGCTCGAGGGGCGGGTTACACGGCGCGGCCGGCGCGGTGGCCGTCGAAGATGGCGCGGTCGGCGAGCCGGACCGAGATCGCGTCGCCGATGCAGTGCAGGTCGGTGACGCGCCCGCGGAGCGCGTGCGCCAGCGCGTTGTCGGGAACGCCGTGCGTACGCACGACGACGGTGTCGGCGGGGAGCGACTCGATCGCGTAGGAGAGCACGTTGGCGATCGTGACTTCGTGATCGCCGATCACGACGACGGCCGTGTTCGGCAACCAGCGGGCACCGGCGCGTACTGCACGCGGCAGCGCCTTCTGCATGGTCTCGGCATCGAGCAGCATCGGCGTTGCCATTGGTGACACGACGGTGACGTCGTGCCCGCGCTCGGCGAGGAAATGGCCGACGCCGATGCCTTCGATGTGACCGATCGCGTCGACAACGACGACCCTCGCTCCGATCGAGTCCGGGTCGCGCAGGGGCACCTCGTGGTCGACCACCCACGGTTGCTCACTCCCGGCGATCGGCATCGGGTGCGACTTGGCCGGCGTGTCGACGGTCGCGCGCCCACCGGTCGCGACGATGACGGCGTCGGGCGCGAGCGCGAGCACGGTGTCGACGTCGGCGTCGACGCCCAACCGAATGTCGACTCCGCGCCGCGTGCACTCGCCCGCACGCCAGTCGGCGAAGTCGGCAATCTCGGCCCGGCCCGGTAGCAACTGAGCGAGCCGCACCTTGCCGCCCAGCTCCTTGCTGCGTTCGAGCAGCACGACGTCGTGGCCGCGCGCGGCCGCGACCCAGGCGGCTTCGAGTCCGGCCGGGCCGCCGCCCACCACGACGACGCGCTTGCGTTCGGTGGCCGGGGTGAGGGTGCCGAGTTCGCATTCGCGGCCGACGACCGGGTTGGTGACGCAGGTAATCGGATAGCCCTGCGTGAGATTGCCGTAGCAACCCTGGTTGCAGCCTGTACACAGCCGGATGTGGTCGGCCTGTTCGGCGGCGGCCTTCGCGACCCAGTCGGGATCGGCGATCAGCGCCCGCACGAGCGTCACCGCGTCGGCCTCGCCCCGTTCGAGCACGCCTTCGGCTTCGGCCGGTGTGAGGATGCGGTGGACCGCGAACACGGGGATGTCGGGCACCGCTTTCTTCACGATTGCTGTCGCGCGCACGCCGACGAGATGCGGCACGTACATCGGTCGCACCATGCCCGTGCCCGATGTACCGACGCTCACGTTCAGGAAGTCGACGAGCCCGGCCGCCGCGAACTCGGCCGCGATCTCGGCGCAGTCGTCGGGGCCGAGACCCGAGCCGTCGCGCTCCTCCTCGTCGCCGACCAAGCGCAACCCGACCGCAACGCGTTCGCCCACCGCGGCGCGCACTGCTTCGAGCACCTCGACTCCGAAGCGCATGCGGTTCGCGAGGGAGCCGCCGTACTCGTCGATGCGCGTGTTCGACTTCGGCGACAGGAACTCCTGGATCAGGTAGCCGTGCGCGCCGTGCACCTCGATGCCGTCGAAACCCCCGTCGGCCGCGTGGCGCGCCGCGCGCGCGAACGCGTCGATGACCTCGCGGATCTGCGCGGGTTCGATCATCGCGGCCGATTCCATGTGGTTCGCGATCCCCGACGCCGACCACACGGGCAGCTTCGACCAGGTCGCGTGGTTGACCCCGCCGTTGTGGGCGAGCTGGATGAACGCGAGCGCGCCGTGTTCCTGCACCTGCGCGCTCACGCGGACCAGGTGCGGCACGCACGCGGGGTCCCACATGTTCGCGTTGTTGTGCATCTGGTACGCGGTCGTCGGGTGCACCTGCGCCTGCCCGGCGATCACGACACCGACACCGCCCTGCGCGAACCGGGCGAGGTAGCGCCCGTAGCGCTCGCCGTAGAAGCCGGGTTCGCCGTACGTCGGGTTCGGCTCGGTGTACATCGTGAAGTGCGCGCCCGCGACGACCCGGTTGCGCGACTCGACCGGCCCGATCGGCAAGGGTGAATGCAGCACGCGGGTCACAACGGTCAGGATTGCACGCACCGGGCGCAATCCGACAACCAGCCCTAGGCTCACGCCCCTGTGACGTGCTCCGCCTGCGGCCATGAAAATCGCGAAGGCGCGCGGTTCTGCGAGTCGTGTGGCGCGACCCTCGGTGTACCGGCGCCATCGAGCGCGGGTCGCGCCCTGCCCGCGACCGTGGGCGCCGGCCGTTACCGGGTTCGGAACCTGCTCGGTGAGGGCGCCCGCAAGGTCGTGTACGCGGCGACCGATGCCCGGCTCGGGCGAGACGTCGCGGTCGCGGTCATCAAGACCGACGGCCTCGACGAGGTGGGCCGCCACCGCATCGAGCGCGAGGCCCGCGCCATGGCCCGCCTCGGCGACCACCCCAACATCGTCACCGTCTTCGACGTCGGCGACGACGACGGCGCCCCGTACATCGTTTCCGAGTTGATGCCCGGCGGCTCGGTGGCCGACGTGCTCGCCCAGACCGACGACCACCGGCTGCCGTCCGACGAAGTACTCCGGATCGCCGAACAGCTCGCGCTCGCGCTCGCCCACGCCCACGAGCGCGGCGTCGTGCACCGCGACCTCAAGCCGGCCAACGTGTGGATGGCGGCCGACGGCACGGCCCGGCTCGGCGACTTCGGACTCGCGGTCGAAACCGATCGCTCGCGTATGACCTCCGAGGGCATGGTCGTCGGCACGGTCGCGTACCTCGCGCCCGAGCAGGCGGTCGGGCGGGCGCCCGACGCGCGCAGCGATCTGTACGCGCTCGGGGCGTCGATGTACGAGATGCTCGCCGGGCGGCCGCCGTTCCTCGGCGACGACGCGGTCACCGTCATCTCCCAGCACCTCAATACCGCACCGGTTGCACCGTCGTGGCACAACGCGGCTGTCACCGCGCCGGTCGAACAGCTCGTGCTCGCACTACTCGAGAAAGATCCGGCCGCGCGCCCCGCCGACGCGCCGGCCGTGGCCAAGGAAATCGCCCGGCTCCGCGCCCAGCCGGCGACGACCGGCGACGCGCCGGTCGTCGCGGCTGCGAGCCCACCCGTCGGCGCCGCCACCTTCGGACGCTTCGTCGGCCGGGCGAGCGAACTCGAAACGCTCAAGGCATTGTTCGACGACACCCTGTCCGGGAAGTCGCGGCTCGTGATGGTCGTGGGTGAGCCCGGCATCGGCAAGACCCGCCTCGTCGAGGAACTCGGCGTGCACGCTGCCGTGCGCGGCGCGCAAGTGTGTTGGGGCCACTGTTACGAAGGCGAGCTCGGCGCGCCCTACCTGCCGTTCGTCGAGGCGCTGCGTACGTACGTGCGCGGTCGTTCCGACGAGGAACTCCGGCCCGAGCTGAGCACGGGCGCGCCCGAGGTCGCGACGATCGTGTCGGAACTGCGAACCCGCTTCCCCGACCTTCCCGTCTCCCCCGCGCTCGAGGGCGACGCCGAACGCATGCGCCTGTTCGAAGGCGTTGCCACCTTCCTCGCCAACGCGTCGGTCGCCCGCCCCATCGTGCTCATGCTCGACGACCTGCACTGGTCCGACAAACCGACGTTGTTGTTGCTCCAGTACCTCGCCCGCAATCTCCGCCGCGAGCGCGTCCTCATCGTCGGCACATACCGCGACGTCGAACTCGACCGCACTCATCCGCTCGCGGAGACGATCGCGACACTGCGCCGCGAACACCTCTACGAACGCGTGCTGCTCCGCGGACTCGACCGCGACGAAGTGAAGTCGTTCATCGAAGCGGTCGGCGACCAGGAGAGCCAACCCGAGTTCACCGACGCCATCCACCGCGGGACGGAAGGCAACCCCTTCTTCGTCGCCGAGATCCTCCGCCACCTCGCCGAGAGCGGGGCGCTGCAGCGCGTCGACGGAGAATGGGTCGGAACGACCGAAAGCGTGGCGGACCAACTCCCCGAAGGCGTGCGCGAGGTCATCGGCCGCCGCCTCTCGCGCCTCGGCGACGACTGCAACCGAATGTTGACGATCGGCGCCGCGATGCCCGGCGGGTTCTCACTCGAGGCCGTCACGCTCGTGCTCGACGCCGACGAGGACCGCGTGCTCGATGTCCTCGACGAGGCTCTCGAACGGCAGGTGGTGCGCGAACGGCGCGACCAGCCCGGCGTCTACGAGTTCAACCACGCGCTCATCCGCCAGACCTTGTACTCGGAGCTCAGCACCCCACGACGGGTCCGGATGCACCGCCAGATCCTCGGTGCCCTCGAGTCGCTCTACGGATCGAGCCCGGACGCGCACCTCACCGAGCTCGCGTACCACGCGTTCCAGGCCGCGCCCGGTGGCGACGTCGCCAAGGCCGTCGGCTACGCGACCCGCGCCGGCCGGCGCGCGGCGGGCGCCGCCGCATACGAGGAAGCGGCTCGCTCCTACGACCTCGCGCTGCAAGCCCTCGAACTCGACGACGCGCCCGACGAGCACGTCACCGCGGAGCTGCTCCTCGCCCTCGGTGACGCGCACCAGCACGCCGGGGAGCCCGAGGGCGCGCGCGAGGCACTGATGGCTGCCGCGGACATCGGCCGGCGCATCGACGAGCCGCAGCTGATCGCCCGGGCGGCAGTCGTGTTCGGCAGCCTCCGGTTCACGTCGTCGGGCTCGGACCCCGCGATGCTCGCACTGCTCGAAGAAGCGGTCGCGAGCCGCGACCGCGTCGACGACGTCACCCGGGCCAAGCTGCTGGCCCGGCTCGGCAACCACGTCGCGTTCCTCGACGCGGCTCGCCACGCCGAGCTGGCCGGCGAAGCCATGGAGGTCGCCCGGCGGTCGGGGGACCCGGCGGCGCTCGCCGCCGCGCTCGCGACATCGGTGTACATGAGGTGGAACGACGTCGGCGAGGAAGAGCTGACGGTGATGCGCGTCGAACTCGCGCGCCTGGCCGAGGCATCGGGCGACATCGATCTCCAGATCAGTGCGACGAACTCGATCCTCATCGACTCGATGTACCTCGCGAATCGGGCCCGATTCGACGACGCGCTCGCGCGCGGGGAACGGTTGGTCAACGAGAGCCGGTCGCCGTTCGCGCGCTTCGTCTACGTGACGTCGCAGG
>JAWXCJ010000319.1:0-21996 GCA_034408875.1 Actinomycetota bacterium | reverse complement strand
TGGTCATCTCGGTGTACGCGTCGGCCTGGGTGCGGGCCTTGTGGTAGCTGCGGTTCGAGGTGATTGCGTCGACGCCGACTCCTCTGGGCTCGAGATCACGGCGCTTCCTGCTCGACATGGAGACGGTAGCGGCGAACGTCGCCCTAACTGACCAGGTCGTCGAACACGGCGCGCATCTCGTCTTGGCCGAAGGCGCCGTCGAGACGGGCGGTGATCGTGCCGTCGGCCGCGATGCCGAACAGGAACGGTTCGCTCGGGAGACCCCAGTCGACAACCGTCGGCACGAGGTCTTCGCTGCGTAGATCCTTGTAGATCTCGATGTGTACGAAGGTGATGCCGTCGTACTCCTTCACGAGGGGCAGCATCGTGTCGAGCACCGGTCCGCAGTACTCCGACGTGCAGCGGGCGGGTGTCGCGAACAGCGCGACGACCGGCGTGCCCGCGCCGATCGCCGTGTCGAGCGACGACGCGTGCAACTCGCACATCGGGTTGCGAGTGCAGATGGGGTCGACACCGAGCGTGGCGTCGGGGGTCGGTGACGGGTTCGTCGGCGCGGCCGAACCGATCGTCGGTGCCTCGGCTTGCGCCTTCACCTGGAACGCGAACGGGACCGTTTCGCCGTCGAGGTCGACGACCGCGTCCCAGATGCCGGCGGTGGCGAGCGTCATCTCGGCGACGTAGACGCCGCGCCGTTCGGGAAGGCCGTCGGTGTGCAACGTCGTCTCGACGAAGTCGGCCGCCTTCCTGCCTTCCGGCGCGGCGGCGACCCGAACCGCGCCCATCGACGCGTAACCCTCTTTCGCGGTCATCGCGAATGCGAATCGCTGCGGCGTGTCGGAGACGTACAGGTCGCTCGACAACACGCCCGGGCGCAGCTCGGTGAGCCCGTCGAACGGGTGGTCGTGTTCGAACGTCGAGTCGGCCGCGTCGTCGTCGCCCCCGCCGCCGCACGCGGCGAGGATGACCACGCCACCCGCGAGGCCGAGGAACGAGCGCCGGTCGAGCATCCTCCTATCCTGCCGAACCGGAGGTGGTCGTGACGGATCGGGTGTCGTTCACCTGTAACAACGACGTGGTCGACGTCGACATCGAGCCCGGCGAGTCGCTGCTGTCGGTGCTGCGCGAACGTCTCGGCCTCGTGTCGGTGAAAGACGGCTGTGCCCCGCAGGGTCAGTGCGGGTGCTGCACGGTGCTCGTCGACGGCGATCCGCGGGTCGCGTGCGTGACCCCGGCGCTGCGGGTTTCGGGCCGATCGGTCACCACGCTCGAGGGGCTCGCGCCGGAGGTGCGCGACGATCTCGCCGCGTCATTCGTCGCCGCGGGCGGGTCGCAGTGCGGATTCTGCACACCGGGGATCATGATGCGCGTCGTCGCCGGCGGATCGCTGGCCGCGCACCTGTGCCGCTGCACCGGTTGGCTCACGGTCGCCGAGGCGGCGCGCGGCGCGACGTCCGGCGCACGCGACCTGGCGGCCGCCGCCCGCCGGGCCGAACTCGAAGGCGGTTCCCCGCAGGTGGTCGACGCGTCGGTGCCGGTCGGCGGGGCGGCGTTCGCCGACGACACCGCGCCGCCCGATGCGCTCGTCGCCGTTCCCGGGCCGGAGGGGTGGGTCGTCGCCGACACGCTGTTCGAGGCGCGGAGGCTCGCGGGGAAGGTCCAAGGACGGCGCACGACGATCGAGGAACGCCCGCCGCTGCCGCTACCTGATCTTCCCGAAGGGGGAGTGCGGCTGGCCACGTCGTGGGTCGAGCCCGCCTACCTCGAACCCGACGCATCGTGGTGCGCGCCCGGCGGTGAACCGGCGACACCGCTCGCGAACGGCGGCGCGTTCGGCGGGAAGCTGCATTCGATCGCGCCCGCCGCGGCGCGCGAACTCGCCGACAAGCACGGGCGGGCGGTGCGTGTGGTGTTCTCGCGCGAAGACGTTGTGCGGTTGGGCCCGAAGCGGCCGCCGATCGCAGCGAGCGCGGTGGTGCGCGACGGCTTGATCGAGATCGCCGGCATCGTCGCGCGCGGCGGTGCGCCGAAGGTGTGGCCGGTCGCCGACGGGCTCGAAGTCCGGGCGGCCTGGACCGAGGCCGACCTCGCCGGACCGCCGGTGTCGTCCCACATTCGCGCGGCAGGCTTGGCCGAGCAGGCGGTCCTGGTCGCGGGTGCGCTCGGCCGCGATGTTCCCGTCGTGACGCCGTCGGGTGCACGCGCCGACGCGCACGTCGACATCGACGCCGCGACGGGCATGTTGCAGCGCGTCGACGTGCGGCTCGCGGCCGGTGACCCGCTCGACACCGTCGTGCTGCGCTCCTACGCGATCGGCGCCGCGCACATGGCGCTCGGCTGGGTGCTTTCCGAGGGCCTCGCGGTCGACCCCGAGACCGGAGAGGTTTACGACCTCACCATCCGGTCGTTCGGCATCATCCGGGCCAAGGACATGCCGCCGGTCGAGGTGACGATCGTTCCCGACGACGCGCCGCCGCGCGCCCGTTCGTCCGACGCGGTGTTCGCGACCGTCGCCGCGGCCACCTGGAACGCGCTCACTCGCGTCGAAGGCTTCCGGCCCGATACGTTCCCCGCGCGCGACACGCGCACCGCACGCTTGCTCCGGAGGTAACCGATGCCTGTGTCCCCGGTCCCGACCCCGAACGCCCCGCCCGTCGCGGGGCCGTACTCACCGGCCGTACGCGCGGGCGACTGGCTCGTGCTCGCCGGACAGGTCGGGCTCGGCCCGAATGGTCTCGCCGACGGCGTCGAGGCCCAGGCGCGCCAGGTACTCGCGAACATCACGACCGTGCTCGGCGATTGCGGCGCGTCGCTGACCGACGTCGCCAAGTCGACCGTGTTCGTCACCGACCTGGGCGACTTCGCCACGATCAACGCGGCGTACGCGGAAGCGTTCGGCGACCACAAACCCGCCCGTTCGACGGTGCAGGTCGCCGCGCTGCCCGCGGGCGCGCTCGTCGAGATCGAAGTGTGGGCCTACCTCGGGTCGTGAGCGCGCCGCTTCATGCGGCTATCTTTTCGCACATGGCCGGAGCCGTCATCATCCTGCTTGTGCTCTTCGTGATCGGACCGATCGCGATCATGTTCGGTGGCGCGATCTGGTCGGCGCTGATGGGGTTGTTTCTCACCGAGAACGCCGAGCCCCCGCCCGAACCCGACTCAGTTTGAAGCAAAGTGGCCGCTCAGCGGCCGCTGAGCTTCAAACACCGACCAGTTACGCGGGCCAGCGGGTCTGGCCGAAGCGGTAGCCGACCGAGCGGACCGTCTGGATCAGGTTCGCGTGCTCTTCGCCGAGCTTGGCCCGCAATCGCCGTACGTGGACGTCGACCGTGCGGGCCCCGCCGTAGTACTCGTAGCCCCACACCCGTGAGAGCAACTGCTCGCGTGTGAACACCTTGCCCGGATGCGTCACGAAGAACTTCAGCAGTTCGTACTCCATGTAGGTGAGGTCGAGCGGCTTGCCGCCGATGACCGCCTGGTAGGTCTCGAAGTTGAGGACGAGATCGCCGTACGACGCGAGTTCGGGTGTGCCCGTGCGCCCGGCGCGGAACATGAGGTGGCGCAGCCGGGCTTCGAGTTCCTTCGGGTGGAACGGCGAGAGGCAGAAGTCGTCGAACAGGTCTTCGCGGTGTTCGAGGTCGTGCATCTGCGCGCCCGACACGAGCAGCAGCACCGACTCGACGCGGCTGTCGCCCTTGCGCAGCGTCCGACACATCGAGAACGCGCCTTCGGGGTCGTCGTCGGCGCACACGATGGCGCCGGTCCAACCGTCGGGAGGTTCGTGCTGCATCGCGACCGCCGCGTTCGCGACCGACTTCCACCGGTACCCGGACAGGTCGAGGGTCTGGGCGAGGAGCGGCGGCGGCGGGTCGGGGAAGACGAGCAGTATCTCGTTCAACGCTAGAGCGTCCCCAGGTACCGCTCGATTTCGAACGGTGTCACGTAGGTCTTGTAGTCGGACCACTCTTTGCGCTTGTTGTCGAGGAAGTACTCGAACACGTGCTCACCGAGCGCTTCCTTGACGAGTTCCGAGCGCTCCATCGCGTCGAGGGCGTCGCGCAATGAGCCCGGCAGGGCAGTGATGCCCTCCGCCGTGCGCTCCGCGTCGGTCAGCTCGTAGATGTTGTCGGTCGCTTCGGGCGGGAGGTCGTAGCCCTCTTCGATGCCCTTGAGGCCGGCGGCGAGCATCACCGAGAACGCGAGGTACGGGTTGCACGCGGGGTCGGGGGCTCGGAACTCGATGCGGGTCGCTTCCATCTTCCCGCGCTTCGGGAGCGGCACCCGCACGAGCGCGGAACGGTTGTTGCGGGCCCAGCACTTGTAGACCGGCGCTTCGTATCCGGGTACCAACCGCTTGTACGAGTTCACCCACTGGTTCGTGATCGCGACGATCTCGTCGGCGTGTACGAGGATGCCGGCGATGAAGTGCTTCGCGGTCTTCGACAGCCCGTACTCGTCGCCCGGGTCGTGGAACGCGTTGACGTCGCCTTCGAAGAGCGACAGGTGCGTGTGCATGCCCGAGCCGAACGCGCCCGCCATCGGCTTCGGCATGAACGTCGCGTGCACGCCGTTGTCGTGCGCGACTTCCTTGGTGATGATGCGGAACGTCTGCACGTTGTCGGCCATCGTCAGCGCGTCGGTGTAGCGCAGGTCGATCTCGTGCTGGCTCGGGCCGTTCTCGTGGAACGAGTACTCGACCGGGATGCCCATCGCTTCGAGCCGCAGCACGAGCTGCTTGCGCAGCTCCGAACCGAGGTCGTGTGCGGTCAGCTCGAAGTAGCCCGCGTTGTCGAGGGGCTCCACCGTCTTGTTGCCCTTGAAGAAGAAGAACTCGACCTCGGGACCGCAGAAGAACGTGTAGCCCTTCTCTCGGGCCCGCTCCAGATTGCGCTTGAGCACGTAGCGGGGGTCGCCCTCGAAGGGGCCACCGGCGAAGCGCTCGATGTCGCAGAACATCCGGGCGACCACAGCCTCGCCCTCGGCGCCCGGCAGGAGCTCGAAGGTGTTGGCGTCGGGTTTGGCCAGCATGTCGGATTCCTGGATCCGGCTGTAGCCCTCGATCGTGGACCCGTCGAAGGTCATGCCCTCTTCCAGGGCCATCTCCAGCTCGGCCGGCGTGATCTCGACCGACTTCAGGAAGCCGAGCACATCGGTGAACCAGAGGCGGACGAATCGGACCCCTCGTTCTTCCACAGTCCGCAGTACGTATTCGAGCTGGCGCTCCATGGAGACAGTGTACGGATGGTCTGCCGGGCTTCTTCGGGCCAAGATGGGGCGGTAACAGAGCGTTCACATACGGGCAACGGCCGGGAAATCGCCGGCCGGGAAGCTGCTCCCACGAGAATCGGTGAACCAGGAAGATCCCAGACCAAGGGCCCTAATCCAAAGCTCAAGGAGTACCGGTGGTTTACAAGGCGGAGTACATCTGGATCGACGGCACGGAGCCGACAGCACGGCTGCGGTCGAAGACCAAGATCCTGGCCGACGAGGCCAAGACCCCGATTTGGGGTTTCGACGGATCGAGCACAAACCAGGCGCCCGGCAGCAACTCCGACTGCGTGCTCCAGCCGGTGTTCCAGTGCCCGGACCCGATCCGCGGCGGCGACGACATCCTCGTGATGTGCGAAGTGTTGTTGCCCGACATGACGCCGCACGAGACCAACACTCGGGCGAAGCTGCGTCCCGTTTCCGAGAAGTTCGCGGACCAGGAGCCGTGGTTCGGCATCGAGCAGGAGTACACGTTCTTCAAGGACGGACGCCCGCACGGTTTTCCTATCGGCGGCTTCCCCGCACCGCAGGGCTTCTACTACTGCGGTGTCGGCGCCGACGAGGTGTACGGCCGCGACGTGGTCGAAGCGCACCTCGACGCGTGCATCACCGCGGGTCTCGCGATTTCCGGCATCAACGCCGAAGTCATGCCCGGCCAGTGGGAGTTCCAGATCGGCCCGGCATCGCCGCTCGACGCGTCCGACCACCTGTGGATCGCGCGCTGGCTGCTCTACCGAATCGCCGAAGACTTCGGCATTGCGGCGACGCTCGACCCGAAGCCGGTCAAGGGCGACTGGAACGGTGCCGGTGCGCACACGAACTTCTCGACGAAGGCAATGCGCGAGAGCTACCCGCCGATCATCGCGGCGTGCGAAGCCCTCTCCAAGAAGGCCATGGAGCACGTCGAGAACTACGGCTCCGACATCGAGCACCGCCTCACCGGCATGCACGAGACCGCGCCGTGGAACGAGTTCAACTACGGCGTCTCCGACCGCGGCGCCTCGGTGCGTATCCCGTGGCAGGTCGAAATCGACAAGAAGGGCTACATCGAGGACCGGCGCCCGAACGCCAACATGGACCCCTACGTCGTGACCCGTCTCATCACCGACACGGTCTGCAGCGCCTAGAGATCAAACCGGTTCCACCAATTCCCGGCGCGGACGTCGTACGGTTGTACCTCGTGCGATTGAAGCGACGTTCGAGGCGGGACTCGCACGAGCCGGTCGACCTCGACCTGACGGGCGACGAGTTCGTTCCGTTGGCGCTCGCGGCGTTCGACGGTCTCGTAAACGACCTGGGTCTCCTGCTCAGTGCCAGCGCCGACTACGAGACGCGTGCCTTCGTCGAGTGGCAGGCAATGTGCGGCCGGTTGCGTGTGACCGACGACCGGCGCGCGAGCCTCGTCGAAGTGTTCGTCGTGCGCCGGGCCACCGACGCCGACCAGAGGAACGCGCGCGGGCTGATTCACAACGGCGAAGCGTGGCTGCCGTTGTGGGCGATCGTGCGGGCTTCCGGCGGCGACCTCGGTCCGGTCCTGAGCGGGCGGCGACGGCTTCAGTATCTCTCCGCCGCAGCCGCCGCACTCAACGAGTACGGCGCACCGTTCATGATGTTCGAACGGGTACCGCTTGCCGACGTCGCCGCAGTCATCGAACAGAACCGCCAACCGGCCTGAACTACGAGAGGTCCGCGAGCAACGTGCGCGCCTGCTCCGCTTCGTAGAGGTCGAATTCGGGGCTGAGATCGAGCGCCTTGCGCACCAGGTCGAGTGCGGCGGTGTCGTCGTTGTTTGCTGCGTAAATCTCGGCGGCGTGGTACCAGACGCCGGCGTCGGCGATGCCGGTTGCGAGCGCGTCCTCGATCGACTCGAGCGCCTCGTCGTCGTCGCCGTTCGCGAGTTGGGCCCAGGCCAGCGTGTCGTAGGCGTGTGCGTCCTGACGGATCTCGAAATCGCGTTCGGCAAGCGCGAGGGCCTCACCAATGTCGAGACCGCGAGTGGAGCGGAAGCGCGACACGTCGCGCAGGAATCCGACCTGCTGCTCGTCTGCGAGCGCCGCAACCGCATCGAGCGCCTCGTCCCACAGCTCCCGTGCGCGCGCTTCGTCGCCGCGAGCGAACTCGATGTCGCCCAATGCCGCGAGCACGTGGAAGTCGGGCGCGCCGATCAGGTCGCCGGACTTCTGCCACCACCGCTCGGCCTCGTCGAGGTCGCCGAGCGCGGCGTGTGCCTTGGCGAGCCCTTCGATCGCGGCGCCGTCTTCGTCGTTGACCGCGAGGATCTGTTCGAACGACTCGGCCGAGGCGTCGTAGTCGCCGTCGAGGCGTTGGAACTCTGCGAGCAGGAACGTGTAGTAAGTCGAATCGGCCGGCGCGAGACCGAACGCCTCGGCTTCTACGATCGCCTGTTCGGCGAGCACGAGTGCGGCGCGCACGTCGCCGCGAGCGTGCGCGAGCCGGGCCCGGCGAGCCGAGACCTCGGGCGACGCGCCCACCCGCTCGGCGAGCTGCGTGTAGAAGAGCGCAGCCTGGTCGAGATCGCCCAGCTCGAAGTGACCGTCGCCGACCATCGCGATCGCGACCTTGTGCGTGGGGTCTCGGTCGAGCACGCGTTGGGCGTACCGGAGGCCGGTCGGGAAGTCGTGGACGAAGCTACGGGCGTTCGCCTTCACCAGGAGTGCCGACGTGTCGTCGGGCACGACCGCGAGTACCTGGTCGATCTCGCCGTCGGCGGTGACTGCATCGGCGGTGTTGTGGGTGGTGCGCGCTCGGGTGAGCAGCGAGGAAGCGAGCTGGGTACGACTCACGAAGTCGTCGGCGTTCGCGTCGACCCGGCCTTGCCAGAACGCGACCTGGTCCACCGACGCGACCTCGGCCGCCTTGGTGGTCGCTGCCGCGCGGGGGGCGGCCGGCTGGTCGTCGTTGCGGATAGCGCCGACTCCACCGAGTGCGAGCGCCGCGGCGGCCGCAGTTGCGAGCGAGATGGTCACGGTCTTGCGGATCATCGGAAGAGTCCTCTCGGGAACCGGACAGGGTGGGCCACCGGTGTGGCCCACCCTGCGCCGATCTAACGGTTGGGTCGTCCCAGGTATGGGAAGTGGTTCACGAAGCGGTTGTCGTTGGCGACACAGTCGCTCGGCACTGCTCCACCCGTGATCAGGTTCAGCTCGGTGTCGATGACGTCGTCGCTCAACGCACGCCCGTTCGGGAACGCGCTGGGCTGGGCCAAGTCAATGGTGATGATGTCGGGCAGCAGGAAGTCTGCGAGCCCGTCCGCTGTCGCCTGGTCGTTCCCCAACGCGAGGAGCGTGCCCACGACGTTGGCACGGAAGTTCGCCTGGTCGTCGACCGGGTAGCCGGCGTTGAAGGCGTCCTTGTCGGCGTCGGTGGTGTTGAACACGGTGTTGATCGCCGGCCGACCCATGCGGTCGATGGTGTTCCCGCTCATGTCAGTTGTGCGGGCCCACACTCCGGTGGTCGTGTCGCCGTCGGTGATCGCCGTCTTCGGAATCTCGAGCGTGATCGCGGTGACATTCAGTCCGGTGAAGAAGTTGGTGCCAACTCCACCGGGGCAGAACGCCAAGCCGTTGCGAAACGCGGCAAGGTCGAAGAAGAACGGGTCGTCGTGGAGATCGGCTCGCGCTCTACCGACCTGCTTGTTGGTGGCGTAGTCGCGCAGCGCCACGTCGTGACCGGTAGTTCCTACCGCTCCGAAGTCGGGGCCGAGCACGATGTACCGCTGGCGGCCCGCACGATCGGCGCCGGTGAACGCGATGCCGATGCGACGATCCGCGACTGCATCGCCGTTCGTGTCGATCTCGAACACGTACGGTACGCCGGGTGCGAATGTCTCGGGTGATTGCACGCCGGCCACGGGGTTGACCGTCATCGTGAGGATGACCTTGCCGTCGTTGCGGGGCGAGTTGTAGACGTAGACGTCGTTGATGTCGGTACGGCCGTCGTTCTTGACGAGCGGCGCGTCGAGATGGTCCGCCGCACCCGCGGGAACAACCGCGAGCAGTCCGGCTGCCAGCCCCACACCAACCGCGGCGCTGATGAACTTGCGCATTGGAATCCCTCCTCCGGCACCGACGGCGCGCGCGACGAAAGACTCTTCTGAGGTCGCGCGGCGGGCGGCTTGCGCCGGACTGGTAAGGACGGCCGGTGTGCCGTCCGTCGCTTGTACGTAGCGACCCGTCGATCCGGATGTACCGCGTCTTGTCGCCCGCCCGGAGCCGCCTGTGGCGCGTGTCAGATCGGGCGGTACGACTCTTGCCGATGACGGGCGCGCGGGAAGTGCGGCGGATCCTGCTCGTAGGTTTTCCGGTGCCGCTCATGGACCGGGCGCGTCTGCTCGAGTTCGTGCGCCAGATCTTGGGTGAGCCGCCCGTCGGGTGGCGCGACTACTCGGCCGCCGCGTCGTAACGCATCGCGCCGACCACGTTCCCCGCGCCGTCGTCGAACCAGATGAGATCGCCGACACCGGTGATCGTCGTCTTGTCCATGAGGATCGTGCCACCGTTGGCGACGACCGAGCGCGCGACGGCGTCGACGTCGTCGACTCCGAACGTGCACTCGTAGCCGACGACGCGGTGGCCGCCGATGTCGCGCCGCTGCTGGAGTGCGCCGCGGCCGCCGGTGGGCGTCGTGATCTGGAAGAAGTTCGGTGGTCCCCATTCGGTGAAGGTCCAACCGAAGACCGCTTCGTAAAAGCGCCGAGTTGCGTCGACGTCGTCGGTGTTGATTCCGAAGTGCGCAATGGTCATGGGCCCACGATGGCACTCCCTCAGGTGGCGTGCCGTCGACGGTTCGACAGAAGATGTCGCCGATGCGACATGCCGTGCGCGGGTACGCCGTCACCCATCCGAGTGCAACCGTGGTGTTGCCGACCGGCCCCGGCTGGGATCACTTGCTGTACGCGTCGGCGGGGGTGATGACGGTCGAGACCGAGACGGGGACGTGGGTCGTCCCGCCGCATCGGGCCCTGTGGGCACCCGACGGCACGCCGTTTCGTATCGTGATGCACGGCCGTGTCTCGGTGCGAACGCTGTACCTCAGTTCCGAACTCGACGTGCTCTCGCGCGAGTGGCGGGTGGTCAACGTCACGCCGCTCCTGCGCGAACTGGTCATCCACGCGGTGCGCACGAGCCCGCTCGACCTCGACCACCCGGAGCACGCGCGGCTGATCGGTGTACTCGTCGACCAGCTGGCGACGTTGCCGCAAGTGCCGTTGCAACTTCCGCGACCGTCGGACCCGCGGGCGCAGGTGCTTGCCGACGAGTTGGTCGCGACGATCGCAACCGACGCGCCGCTCGACGAACTGGCCGCGGCGGTCGGGGCGAGTCGGCGCACACTGGAACGACTGTTCCTCGACGAAACGGCGATGACGATCGGGCAGTGGCGGCAACGGGCGCGGCTTGTCGAGGCGCTCCGGCGCCTGGCCGAAGGTGAGTCGGTCACCGCAACCGCGTACGCGGTCGGGTACAGCACGCCGAGTGCGTTCGGTGCGATGTTCCGCGAGGCAATGGGCGAAACGCCCGGCCGCTACTTCGCCTGACGGGTGTGTACCGAGACGGCATAGGTGCCGTCGCCCGGGAACGGGTCGGCCGACCATGTCGAGTACCGCGCAACGAGCGTGAGGTCGACCGCGGCGCAGTGCGCGTCGTAGTCGGCGAGCGTGTACCCGCGGTCGAGTTGGAAACCGGCGACGAGCCGGCCGCCTTCGGCGACGTGGCGCGCGCACCCGGCGACGAGCGCGGCGTGCGTACCGGCCGGGGTGAAGAGCGGGACGTTGCCCGCCATGACCACGACGTCGAACGTGCGGGCAAGATCGACCGTGGTGAGGTCGTGCTCGATCCACTCCATCTCCGGCGCGAGCCGGCGCGCGGTTGCGATCATCGACGCGTCGCCATCGACACCGACCACGTCGGTGACACCGCGCCGCGCGAGCTCAATGGCGACCCGGCCCGTGCCGCACCCGGCGTCGAGCACCGACGCGGGGCCGAACGTCATGACGAACGCGACCTCGCCGTGGACGTCCTTGCCCGACGCGGCGAGCGCGTCGAACCGGCGTTGGTAGTCGTCGCCGTCCTTCCACGACGTCATGCGCTGCCGACCTCCGGTTGGCGAGCTACCTCGCACGCGAGCATCCGGAGAAGTCTCGCGCGAGCGTTCGCCGTATCCTCATGGACGTTCGCCGTATCCTCGTGGATATGTCTCGCCTGCGCGTCGCCGCCGCCCAGATCGACGCCGTCGTCGGCGACCTCGACGGCAACATCGAACGCATCGCCGCCGCGTACGACCGCGCGCGCGCCGAGGGCTGCGATCTCGTCGCGTTTCCCGAGCTGGCGGTCACCGGGTATCCGCCCGAAGACCTGCTCCTGCGGCCCGCGTTCGTCGCGGGCGCGGCCGACGCGCTCGAGAAGGCCGCGGCGCGCACGGGTTCGGCCACGGCGGTCATCGGATTCCCCGAACAGCACGGCGGGCGCCTCTACAACGCCGCCGCGGTGTGCGCCAACGGCCGCGTGCTCGGCGTGTACCGAAAACAGTTGCTACCCAACTACGCCGTGTTCGACGAGCAGCGCTACTTCTCGGCCGGGTCCGAACCGTTGGTCGTCGACGTTGCCGGCACGCGCGTCGGTGTGACGGTCTGCGAAGACGCGTGGTCCGCCGCCGGGCCCATCCTCCAGGCGGCGCGCGCGGGCGCGGAGGTGATGGTCAACATCAACGCGTCGCCGTACCACGCGGGACGCCGGCGCGAACGCGAGCAGGTGCTGCGTGAACGCGTGGCCGAGACCGGAGTGCCCATCGTCTACGTCAACGCCGTGGGCGGGCAGGACGAGCTGGTGTTCGACGGTGGTTCGGTCGTTGTCGACACAACGGGCGCAGTCGTCGCGCGCGCCCACCAGTTCGCCGAAGACCTCCTGATTGTCGACCTCGACGACGGACGGGTCGCGTCGGCCCGCCTCGAACCGGTGCTCGACCCGGTGCACGAGGTGTACGAGGCGCTCGTGCTCGGCACACGCGACTACGTCCTCAACAACGGGTTCACCGCGGTGCTTATCGCGCTTTCCGGCGGTATCGACTCGGCGCTCGTCGCGGCCGTCGCCGTCGACGCACTCGGCGCCGACCACGTCACCGGCGTGCTCATGCCGTCGCGCTATTCCAGCGCAGGCAGCGTCGACGACGCGCTCGCCCTGGCGGCCAAGCTCGGCATCCGCACCTACTCCGTCCCGATCGAGCCCGCCCACGCCGCCTTCGAGCAGATGCTCGCGCCCGTGTTCGGGGACGGGCACACGCCCGGGCTCGCGGAAGAGAACTTGCAAGCGCGCATTCGCGGCAACGTGCTCATGACGATGTCGAACAAGTTCGGTTGGATGGTGCTCACCACCGGCAACAAGAGCGAGATGGCCACCGGGTACGCCACGTTGTACGGCGACATGGCCGGCGGTTTCGCCGTCATCAAGGACGTCGAGAAGACACTCGTGTGGGCGCTGTGCCGAGACCTCAACGCGCGGCGCGGCTTCGAGATCATTCCCGAAGTCATCATCGCCAAGCCCCCATCGGCCGAGCTGCGACCCGACCAGCTCGACACCGACTCACTCCCGCCCTACGAGGTGCTCGACCCGATCATCGAGGGTTACGTCGAGTTCGACCTCTCGATCGGCGAGTTGATCGACCGCGGCTTCGACGCCGAACTGGTGCGCCGCATCGCGCGCATGATCGATCGCAACGAGTACAAGCGGCGCCAGGCCGCGCCCGGCGTGCGGGTATCGCCGAAGGCGTTCGGGAAGGACCGGCGGCTGCCGATCACCAACCGCTGGCCCGGCTAACTCGCGTGGGCGCGAGCTGGGAAACGCGCCGGCCGCTCCTGCCTGAGCTCGCGCTGATCACCGCGACGACCGCATACGGCGCGACGTTCGTGCTCGTGCAGGACGCGCTCGAATCCGCCACGGCAGTCGGGTTCATCCTCATGCGCTTCACGGTCGGCGCCGTCGTGCTCGCGCCCTTCGCGCTGCGGCGCGGCTGGCGCCGGCCCGACGTCACCGAACGCGGCCGCGGCTTCGTCGTTGCGGTACTCGCGTTCGGTGTCGTCGGCTTCATCGGCTACTGGTTCCAGAACGCCGGGCTCGAACGCACGACCACGTCGAACTCCGCGTTCATCACCGGGTTGTTCGTCGTGTTCACGCCGCTCGTCGAAACCGTCGCGACGCGCACCGGGCCGCCCCGCAACGTGCTCTTCGCCGTCGTCGTGTCGGTCGTCGGGCTGTTCCTGCTGACGGGCGCGGAGTTGTCGATGAACTCCGGCGACGCGCTCACCCTCGGCTGTGCGTTCTTCTTCGGGATATGGATCTACCTCGGCGGCCGCTTCGCGCAGAAGTACGACCAGTTCGCTCTGACCGCGGGCCAGCTCGCGGTGATGGCGCTTCTCGCCGCCCCCGTCGTCGCAGTCACCGGTTTGGGTGAGATCGACACCCAGGTCGTCGTTGCCGTCCTCGTCACCGGCGTCGCGTGCAGCGCCTTCGCGTTCACGATCCAGCTGTGGGGCCAGCGCTACGTCGAGCCGTCGAGGGCCGCGGTGATCCTGCTGTTCGAGCCGGTCGTCGCGGGCGTCGTCGGCTACGCCGTCGGCGAGCGCCTCGGGTTTTCCGGCTACCTCGGCGCCGTCGTGATCCTCGGCGGCATCCTGCTCGCCGAATCCCGCGCCTGGCGCTCGAAACCAGCAGGTGGGGAACCCCGCGAACAACTTGACCGAACGGTCAAGGGCCGGTGAGAATCGCCGGGTGACCGACCACGAAAAGCCTCGATCTCCTTTCGCTCCCTGGGACCGCCGCGAGCTACCCGGCATCTTCTCCGTCGAGGATTCGGCGCGCCGGGTGGGCCACTACAAGTGGGCCGAGATCAAGTTGTTCGAAGTGCTCGGGGGTTGGGTGGCAACCGTCCCCGAACTCGACGTGAAGCTGGTGCTCGGCCGCCACACCTGGTTCCACGCCGAGCACGCGAAGCGCTGGGACGAGCGGCTCCCCGAACTGCGCGAGATGAACCGCGAGCGGCTCAACGCGCCGCCCAACGACGAGTTCGTGACCTTCATGGACTCCGTGCGCGAGCCCGAGGCGGCCGACCAGACGATCGAGAAGCTGGTCGGCGTCTACCGGGTGCTGATCCCTCGGTTCATCGGGGTCTACACCTACCACCTCAACGGCACGAGCTCGATCACCGATGCCCCGACGCAGCGGTCGCTGAACTTCATCCTCCAGGACGAGTTCGAGACGTGGCGCGAGGGCGAGATGTTGCTCCAGTCGCTCATCGACACCCCCGCGAAAGTCGAGCGGGCCGCCCGTCGATTCCAAGATCTCGAGACCCTCTACCTGGCGTCCGGTGGTATCGCCGGCCCGGGTAGCCTGGGAGACGACAGCGCAGCGACCGCCAGGGAGCGGAGCGTGGAGTCGACCCGTGCGTAGCTGTGAAGTTTCCGAGGAGGTCACTGCCGGATGAAAAAGTTCCTCGCCGAGAATGAGTTGGCCCGTGACGACCGGTTCGTCCGCACCAACATCGCCGACCGGCTGTTCGACCCGCGCGGCGCGGCTCTCGCGCAGCGCAACACCGGCCCGGCCAAGATGGCCGTCGACCGCCCCGCCGCCGCGGAGCGGTCCCGCTCGTTGATGCACGGCATCTTCGTGGGCGAGATCCAGGCGCTCGAAGGCGCGGGCCGTACCTGTTACGACTTCGACCTCGACGAGACGCCGCTCGCGCTCAAGCTCGACATGGCGCGCCAGTGCTGGGACGAGTCCCGCCACTGTGAGATCTCGATCAAGCTCGGCGACCACATGGGTACCGAGATCGGTGCGTACACCGAGTCGACGTTCCTCTTCGCCGCCGCGTGCAACCCCGACCCGGTGTTGCGCCTGTGCGGTGTGAACCGTGCGCTCGAAGGCCTCGCCATCGACGTGTTCAGTTCGATGAAGGATTTCGGCAACGAGTCGGGTGACCCGGTCCTCGAGTTCTGCGAAGACTGGATGCTCGCCGACGAAGTGACGCACGTGAAGATGGGTTCCGACTGGCTGCGCAAGATCACGGCCGACGACCCCGAACGGCGCGAGCGCGCCCTCGATTTCCAGCGCACCGTCGACTCGATCTTCAACCTCGGTGGTTTCCGTGGTGAAGACGACGAGAACGTGATCCAGCTCGCCCGCAAGTTCCGCAGCCTTGCCGGCTTCACCGACGCCGAGAACGACTCGCTCGCCGACCTCGCACGCGAGTCGACCGAACAGGCCCGCCAGATGGCCGAGGCGGCGACCGCGGCGCTCGATCAATCCGCCAAAGGGCAGTGAGCTCGCGCATCACCGTCAGCCCGGACCCGTTCACGCTCATCGACTACGACCCCGCCGTCATCGCGGGCATCGTCGAGGATGCGGCGGCGACGGTCGGGTTGCCGACAAACGTCGAGATCCACCTCGAAGTCGACGAGGCACTCTTCGCACCGCTCGTCGGCCACCTTTCCGACACGGCCGACGGCAAAGCCAACCTCTGGATCTCGGGCGCGAACTTCGAAGACAGCCGCCGCCCCCGCACCTTCTCGACCGAGCAGGCCCGCCGCGACCTCACGATCATGTTGTTCCGCGCCAAGGATCGCCTCTCCGAGGCCTTCGCCGACGCCCCGCCCGACGCGGAACTCAGCCGTGGCGAGCGCGCCGCCTGGGACGTGTACGCAGTGGGCCGGGCCGTGCGCTCCGGCGAGAAGGTTCCCCGCCAGGCGCAGCTCTACGAGTACCGCCTCCAGCACGGCTTCACCGACATCGCCGACGCCGCGTTCGAACGGCTGTGGAACGCCGAGTCGATGACCTTCGCCGGCGTGCGCGAGATCTGCGCGGAGACCGGCGCGACCGAGCGCAGGTCGTCGAAGATCCCGATCGACCTCCTGCGCCAGAAGTAGCGGCGCGCGGTTCGAACGCGCCCGTGAGAACCGTTTTACGCGAGGTCGTGCGCGCTGATCGTGTCGTAAAGGTCGAGCGTGGGTTTGTCGGCCAAGTGGGGCACAACCTCTTTGGCCATTTCGGTCATAAGCGACGAATCGAGATGGGCCTGCACGGCGTCGGCCGAGTCCCACTTTTCGATTACCAAGAAGCGACCACTCTGGGTAGCCGACGCCACGAGGTCGACGTTGCGGCACGCGTTCTCGCGCCGGGTCATTACGACATAGCGAGCCAGGCTCGCCGCTAACGCACCTTCCGAACCTTCGCGCGCGTCGAACGTTCCCGCGAGCACCGCGACTTCGATGTCTTCCGCCATCCGCGCGTACCCCCATCGTCGACGAAAAAGCAAGAGCGAGAAGCACGAAATTGTCGCCCGGCGATGCACAAAAGGGCGGCTTGACGACATCGGTATCGTACATATGCACGGTGCGGTGCACCCCTGGGAGGCGGGCAGTCCCGGGTCGCAATTCGAGTCTCTCAAGACAACGATCGTCCCGAACGAAGGGCTGGGCCTTGGCGAAGGAGCGTGTCGAGCGCGACGAGGAAGATCTCGTCCGGCTCTACCTCACCGACATTGGGCAGTACCCGCTACTGACCAAAGACGACGAAGTTCGCCTCGCGCAGGAGATCGAGAACGGCAACGCTGCGCGCGAACACCTTGCCGGGGGCAAGGGTCTGACGCCGGCCAAGAAGCGCGAACTCCGCCGAACGTCGCGTACCGGTGAGGAAGCGCAGCGCACGTTCGTGCAGTCGAACCTGCGGCTGGTTGTCTCGATAGCCAAGAAGTACCAGGCCTCGGGCCTTCCGCTGCTCGACCTGATCCAAGAGGGCAACCTCGGGCTCATGCATGCCGTCGAGAAGTTCGACTGGCGCAAGGGCTTCAAATTCTCGACGTACGCCACCTGGTGGATTCGTCAAGCCATCACCCGCGGCATCGCGAACACGGGCCGCACGATCCGCCTCCCGGTACACGCGGGCGACACGCTGGCTCGCCTCCAGAAGGCTCGCTCGCGCCTGGAGCTGAAGCTCGGCCGGCCCGCGACGCTGTCGGAACTTTCGGCCGAGGTCGAGATGCCCGAGGACAAGGTCACCGAAGCACTGCGTTTCGCGGCCGAGCCCCTCTCGCTGTCGGAACCGTTGCGCGAAGACGGCGACGCCGAACTGGGCGACATCGTCGAGGACCGTTCGGCGGAATCGCCGTTCGAGGTGGCGGCCACCGCGTTGTTGCCGGCCGAGATCGAGAAGCTGCTCGCCCCGCTCGACGAGCGGGAGCGGCAGATCCTCGCCCTGCGGTTCGGTCTCGACCGGGGCGAACCCCGCACCCTCGAAGAGGTCGGCGAGTACTTCAACCTCACCCGGGAACGCATCCGTCAGATCGAGGCCCGGGCCATGTCGAAGCTGCGGCACCCGTCGGCCGACACCGGCGCCCGCGACCTCCTCGCCGTCTAACCCACAACCTTTCCGGCCCCCGGCGCGTCTGCGTCCCTCGTGTACGGCACCATTGCCGTCGGTGGGGTGCGAATCCGACCTTCGGGCGAAACCGATGTGAGGGCCGACGAGGCCGACCGGGCCGCGAGCTTCGGGGAGTTCTTCGACGCGCAGCGCCGCCCCGCGCTCCGGCTCGCCTACGTGCTGACGGGCAACGCCGCCGAAGCCGAGGACGTCGTCGCCGAGGCCTTCGCCCGCGTCTACCCGCACTGGATGAAGGGGCAGGTGAAGGAACCCAACGCGTACGTGCGCCGCACCGTGATCAACGTCGTCAACGGTCGGTTCCGCCGTCTCGCGACGCGCCGGCGCCACGACGAACGCGTCCGGCTCGGTGAACCGTCTGTCGCGTTCGGCGACGACCGGATCATGCAACGGGCGACGCTCGAAGCGGCATTGGCCGTACTCCCGCCGCGCCAACGGGCGGCGGTCGTGCTGCGTGTCATCGAAGACATGTCGGAGGCCGAAACCGCGCGGGTACTCGGTGTGAGCGTCGGCACGGTGAAGGGCTACTTGTCGCGGGGGCTCGAACGTCTCCGCGCCGAACTCGCCGACGAGGCCCCGGTGTGAGCGATCCTCTCGACCCCGAACTGCGCGATGCGTTGCGCGGGTTGGCCGACGGTGCGCCGCGCGGTGATGACTTGTGGGACAAGACCGAACGTCGTATCGCCGTACACCGAAGGCGGCGCTCGGTCGGTTCGGGCCTCGTGTCCGCGTGTGTCGTGCTCGTCATGGTCGGCGGCGTCATCACCGTCACACGCGACAGCAATAACGCGTCGGTGACGAGCCCGCCCGTCACGTCGTCGACGACTTCCACGACGGTCGCGGACGGAGACTCGGGCGTCGTCGCGCGCGGTGAACGCATCGTCGCTCGCACCGACGGTCGCATCGCGACGGTCGACGACGAGTGGAATCCGGTCCGTACGATCGCGCGCGTCGGCCCGGAGCGGTTCGTCCGCCAGATCGCGGTCTCGCCCGACGGCGCGACGCTCTACTACCTCATCGACGACGAGCCCGGTTACGGGTCGGACTGCGCGACGTTGCTCGCGGTCGATGTCGAGACGAGCCGCCCGATCTTCGACGACGTCAAGACCCGGACATTCGCGTTGAGCCCGGACGGGTCCAAGCTCGCGCTCGGTATGCGCGCGGGTGCGGCGCCCGCGCCGTGCGGCGACCGCGGTGCCGAGGGCCGGGCCACGGTGCGCGTCGTCGACACCGAAACCCTCGAGCCCGCGTGGGAGTGGCAGGACGAGACGGTGGCCTCGTCGTACGTCGAGGCGGTCAGTTGGGACCCGTCAGGCGCGCGGCTCGCGGCCGAGGTGTGCACCGCGACCTGCCGCGTCGTGGTCGTCGAACTGTCGTCGGTCGGGGCGTTCACGCCCCTGGCCCCGGCCGACCAGACGGTCTCGACGGCATGGGGGCCCGGTGGACTCTGGACCCTCGACGTGTGCTGTCGCGAACCGGCCGACGACGACGACACGCGCCTCCGCATCCGAGCCGTCGACCCCGCGACGGGAACCGGTGAGGAGCTGTACGTCGTCGACGGCGAGTCGGATCCGTCGGAGTTCGAGCTCGTGGCCCTGGGTGACGAGTGGTACCTGCTCCGGCGCACGTCGACCGTGGCCAGTGTCGAAGCCGAGCTGACCCGCATCGACCTGGCCGCCGATCCGGTGCTCTCCTCGGTGGCCGAGGGCGTGACGGCCGTCGCGGAGGCGGTGCGGTAGGCGCGATCGGCCGGTGATTCAGATACCGTCGACCGGAGTCGATGGGAGGAATCGTGACTGACGCGACGAACGTTCCGAAGCCCGCGTGGAAGCCGCCCGCCGGCGCCACCGATGCCGAGAAGGTGCAGGACCAGGTGCAGCGCCAAGCCGGGCTGACCGGCGGTGAGGCGGGCGGCGGCACGCTGTTCACGGAGCCGGTCCTGGTCGTGAACCAGAAGATGAAGATCATCGAACTGGTCAACGAGTACATGGTGTACGACAAGAACGGCACCCAGATTGGCGCGGTCGCCGAAGTGAACCAGTCGCCGCTGAAGCACGCGGCTCGGTTCTTGACGAGTCTCGACCAGTTCCTCACGCACACCTACGAGATCCGCGACGAGAACCAGCAGCCGATCTTGGTGTTGCACCGCCCGCGCAAGATCTTGAAGTCGAAGTTCAAGATCACCAAGCCGGACGGCACCGAAGTCGGCGACATCGCGCAGAAGGGCGCGCTCGGGAAGATCAAGTTTGCTATCCGCGCGGGCGGCAAGGAGATCGGCATCATCCAGGCCGAGAACTGGCGCGCGTGGAACTTCCATGTGAAGGACGCGACCGGTACCGAGGTCGCGCGGATCACGAAGACGTTCGAAGGCATCCTCAAGACGTCGTTCACCACGGCGGACAACTACGTCGTGGAGTTCCACGGCCCCATGGAGCAGCCACTCCACAGCCTGGTAGTGGTAGCAGCGTTGTGCATCGACACCGCCCTCAAGCAAGACGACCGCGGGCTCAATTGAGCGCGGCGCGCCCAGCCAAGTCCGGGAGCGACAAAGAGAAATAGCGGAGGCGGCAGGAATCGAACCCACCGGACGGACGGAGTCCGTCCCACTCGTTTTGAAGACGAGGGGGGCCACCAGACCCCGTTCACCTCCGGCAGGGAAGTTAGCGGCCAGCTACGCTGCGGCCGCCGTTCGGAGGAGGTGTCAACCCGTGAAGAAATTGCTGTTGCTGATCGTGCTCGTCGCCTTGGGGGCGCTCGTCGCGAAGAAAGTCCGCGACGCGTAGCCGCGTTCGTCGTTCTACGTGCGTGCGGGCTCGGCCCGGCGGCGGAGCCAGAGGTACACCACGACACCGGTCCCTAGAGCCGCGAGCGCGCTCCCGGCGGCGATGGTCGGTCCCTTCGGGGGCACGGGGACGCGGTCGCGCAGGCGCACGGGGTTCTCGAACGAAACGCTTTCCCAGTTGCGTTCGCGTGCGATGCGGGCGAGCTCTCGGTCCGGGTTCACGGCAACGGGGTTGCCGACCAACTCCAGCATCGGGAGGTCGGTGATCGAGTCGGAGTACGCGTACGAGCCGGCGAGGTCGATGCCTTCGCGTACGGCCATCTCGCGCATGGCTTCGGCCTTGTGCGGACCGTACGCGTAGAACTCGAGTTCGCCGGTGTACTTGCCTTCGTCGTCGAGACGGGCGCGGGTGGCGATGACGTCGTCGACGCCGAGGTACTCGCCGATTGCCTCGACCGTCTCGGAGGGCGACGAAGAGATGATCACGGTCTTGCGTCCGGCTTTCTTGTGTTCTTCGATGAGGTCGAGTGCTTCGGCGTAGATGACCGGCGAGATCACGTCTTCGAGTGTCTCGTGCACGATCTCTTTGACGCGTGCGTGATCCCACCCGCGCGTGAGCGCGAGCATCGCTTCGCGTAGCCGTTCCATCTTCTGTTCGTCGGCGCCGACGAGCATGTACACGATCTGCGCGTACAAGCCGCGCGCGATTGTTCGCTTCGAGATCAGACCCTCGCGATAGAAGCTGCCGCCGAGGGCCATGACGGAACTCGTGGCGATGATGGTCTTGTCGAGGTCGAAGAACGCGGCTTGCATCTGACCCACAGCGTAGAAGGGAACCCTTGACGCGAGTCGAGTGGGGCCGTACGGTGTCGTCACTTCCCCGGTCACTTCCCCCGGGCCGCCCGCGCGCAACCGTGTTTCGTACACGGGCCGGGTGCCTCTCTTCCCCCGTTGTGTCGGTTCGCGTTTCGACCCGGGGAGGGTCCGTGTTGTTGTGTTTGTGGTCGCCCAAAGGTGGGTCCGGAGCGTCGGTGTTCGCGGCGGCGTGCGCGCTGACGCTCGCTCGCGATGGCGGCGCCCGGCTTGCCGACATCGGGGGCGACCAGCCCGCGATCCTGGGGCTGGGCGCCGATCCGGGTACCGGACTGCGGGAGTGGCTGAAGGTGGGGGTCGAGGCTCCGAGCGACGCGCTCGACCGCCTCGCGCTCGACGCGGGTCGGGGGCTGACGTTGTTGCCGGCGGGGCAGGCGGCGTTGGGCGACGTGGTGCCGGAGGCGGGGGCCGCGCTCGGCATGGCGTTGCGCAGCAGTGGGGTGCCCACGATTGTCGACGTCGGCGGCGAACGTGTGCCCGCGCTCGACGCGTTGCTCGAAGTGGCGGACATGTCGGTCCTCGTGGTGCGGGGCTGCTATCTCGCGTTGCGGCGGGCGGTGCGCGAGCCCGCGACGGCACGGACTGCGGGAGTGGTGCTCGTGGAGGAAGCGGGCCGGGCGCTCGGTGCGCGTGAGG
>JAWXCJ010000318.1:0-5443 GCA_034408875.1 Actinomycetota bacterium | reverse complement strand
GCTCCTATGTCCGAAAAGTGCTCGAGCTGTGTGGCGCCGAACAGTTGCTCGACGTGTTCGACAGCGTCGCCGACGCGCACGCCGGCTAGGGACGCGGCGCCAGGTCCCGCACGACGTCGAACACCGCGACGCGGGCTCCCTCTGCGGTCATGCGGCGGCAGGTGGCGGCGCCGGTGCCCGATCCGCCGCCCGGCACGTTTGCCTTGTGGCCGTCGAGGAGACCCATGGTTGGCTATCCTCGCACCTTCGCTCGGGCGATTAGCTCAGTTGGTTAGAGCACCTGCATGACGCGCAGGGGGTCAGGGGTTCGAGTCCCTTATCGCCCACAACCGCAAGCCGGGCCGCTCGGCCCAGGGTCCTCGGGACGGCATCATCCGCCACACGAGGTGACAATTCCCACGTAGCGAGTCACATCCGGTGACGAAGCTCGCAAAGAGTTGTACATTCGGAACTGATGGTGGCAGCACTTCCCGACTGGATGGACACCTCGTTCCTCGAGGGCGCTTCGGCGGTACTTCTCTTCGTCGCGATCGCGCTGATCATCGTGACGCTCATCACGGTCCGGTCCCTCGGAACCCGCCTCGTCGTGCTGGTCCTCCTCGGCGCCGCCGCGTTCGGCGCATTCCAGTATCGCCAGCACGTCGAGGACTGCGCGAAGACCTGCGACTGCTCGGTCTTCGGTGAGGACGTCCCCGACGACGACGGGTGCATCGCCTCCGCAAAGGCCTGACCCGGCCGATCGTTGCGGAGGAGGGAACGGCGGCGATTTCGGTCGCCCGCGCCGTAACCTGCACGCAGGTTGGGTCGGCCGCACCCCCTTGGCCGGATCCCGTCTTCGGAGGGCGCGCGCATGTTCATCGACGGTTCGATTCACCAGCTTCCCGACATCGATCCGCAGGAAACGTCGGAGTGGCTCGAGTCCCTCGACGCCGTCATCGACGGCACGGGGAAGTCGCGTGCGAACTACCTCCTCGCCCGGCTCATGGAGCGCGCCCGCGACAAGGGCGTCGGCGTTCCGGCCATGGTGCAGACCGACTACATCAACACGATCCCGCCGGGCGAAGAACCATGGTTCCCCGGCGACGAACACATCGAACGCCGCATCCGCGCGTTCGTACGGTGGAACGCGGTGGTCATGGTCGACCGCGCAAACCACCTGTACGACGGGCTCGGCGGTCACCTCTCGACGTTCGCGTCGTCGGCCGCGCTCTACGAAGTCGGGTTCAACCACTTCTTCCGCGGCAAGGGCGACGGTCGGTTCGGCGACCAGGTCTTCTTCCAGGGACACGCAGCACCGGGTATCTACGCTCGCGCGTTTCTCGAAGGCCGGCTCACCCAAGAACAGCTCGACCACTTCCGGCGTGAAGTCCGCGGTCGCGGCCTGCCCTCGTACCCGCACCCGCGCCGGTTGCCGGACTTCTGGGAGTTCCCCACGGTGTCCATGGGCCTCGGCCCGCTCAACGCGGTCTATCAGGCGCGCTTCAACCGCTACCTGTACCAGCGCGAGATCGCCGACACGTCGCAGGCGCGCGTCTGGTGTTTCGTCGGCGACGGTGAACTCGACGAACCCGAGTCGACGGCCGGGCTCTCGCTCGCGTCGCGTGAACGCCTCGACAACCTGATTTACGTCGTGAACTGCAACCTGCAACGGCTCGACGGTCCCGTGCGCGGCAACGGCAAGGTGATCCAGGAGTACGAGTCGATCTTTCGCGGCATGGGCTGGAATGTCATCAAGGTGGTGTGGGGGAGCCCCTGGGACGAACTCCTCGCCAAAGACGTCGACGGCGTGCTCGTCAACAAGATGAACGCAACCCTCGATGGCGAGTTCCAGAAGTACGCGGTCGAGTCAGGCGCGTACATTCGCGACCACTTCTTCGGTCCCGACCCACGCTTGGCGAAGATGGTCGAGGGAATGAGCGACGACGACCTCATCCGCCTCCCGCGTGGCGGGCACGACTACCGCAAGCTGTACGCGGCATACAAGGCTGCGGTCGAGCACGAAGGCGCGCCGACGGTGATCCTCGCCAAGACGGTGAAGGGCTGGACACTCGGCCCCGACTTCGAAGCGCGCAACGCGACCCACCAGATCAAGAAGATGAGCGAGGACCAGCTCAAGGTCCTGCGCGACCGCCTCTACATGGAGATCCCCGACGACCAACTCGCGGTCGACGGGCTCCCGCAGTACTTCCACCCGGGGTACCGCTCACCCGAGTACGAGTACATGATGGAACGGCGCCGCGCGCTCGACGGCTACCTCCCCGAACGCGTCGTGCGCACCAAGACGACGATCTTTCCGCGCGACGAGATCATCGATCAGCTCACCGCCGGTACCGGCGACAAGGTGCAGGCGTCAACGACAACCGCGTTCACGCGATTGCTGCGCGTGCTGCTGAAGGACCCCGACTGGGGCAAGCGCGTCGTGCCGATCATCCCCGACGAGGGGCGCACGTTCGGTATGGACGCGCTGTTCCCCGAGTTCAAGATCTACGCCCCGTTCGGTCAACAGTACGAGCCGGTCGATGCGGGCCTCATGCTCTCGTACCGCGAGGCGCCCAACGGCCAGATTCTCGAAGAAGGCATCACCGAAGCCGGGTCGATGGCCGACTTCACCGCCGCGTCGACCGCGTACGCGACGTGGGGTCAGCCGATGATTCCCTTCTTCATCTTCTATTCGATGTTCGGCTTCCAGCGCATCGGTGACCTGATCTGGTCGTTTGGCGACCAGCGCGGCAAAGGCTTCCTGATGGGCGCGACGGCTGGTCGCACAACGCTCACCGGCGAAGGGCTTCAGCACTGCGACGGGCAGTCGTACGCATTCGCGCTCGCGTACCCGAACTGTCGCGCTTACGACCCGGCGTACGCGTACGAAGTCGGCGTCATCGTGCGCGACGGCATCCGCCGCATGTACGGCCCCGAATCCGAAGACTGCTTCTATTACGTCACCCTCTACAACGAGAACTACGTGCAGCCGCCGATGCCGGAAGGCGTCGAAGAAGGCATCCTGCGGGGCATGTATCGGCTCCGGCCTGCGCCCGCGGCCCGCACGCATCGCGCCCAGATCCTCGCCAGCGGGCCGATGGTGTTGCAGGCGCTCGAGGCGCAGCAACTCCTCGCCGAGCACCACGACGTCGCCGCCGACGTGTGGAGCGTGCCCGGATGGAAGCAGCTCCGCGACGACGCCCTCGACTGCGAGCGTTGGAACCGACTGAACCCGACCGAGGCGCCGCGCACGCCCTACGTCACCGAACAGCTCGCGGGAACTGACGGCCCGGTGGTCGCGGTAACCGACTGGGTCAAGACGGTCCCCGACACCATCGCCCGGTTCTGCCCGTCGCCGTACGTCGTACTCGGTACAGATGGCTACGGCTTCAGCGACGTCCGCACCGAACTCAGAGCCCACTTCGAGATCGACGCCGCGTCAGTAGTCATCGGAGTCCTCGACGGCTTGGCGCAAACCGGCGACGTCAAAGGCGAAGCAGTAGCCGAGGCGTTGCGCAAGTACGAAATCGCCGGCGACAAGCCCAATCCGCGGACGGCCTGATCATCTGCAAGGGCTAGTCCTTGAGCGGATCCCAGTTATCCGACGACTGGTCGAGTTCCTCGTCGTCATCCCAGTCGTCGTCATCGTCAACATCGTCGTCGTCGTCATCATCGACGGCGGAGGCTTCGTCGCCGTTTACGTCGGCGAGAGTGCCGGACCCTTCCCGGAACAGCCCGTCGTCGTAGCCCTGCTTGAGCTTGCGCGCTTCGCGGAAGCGTCGAGCTCGTCCCTTTCTGGCCACGTCGTCACCTGCCTGGAAGTCGTGGCACTCATAATGCCATGTTGGCGCCGGAATCGAGAGGCCGGGCCCGAAAGGGCTGGTGGCCGTACCGGTCCAAGTGCACGAGGTTCCCGACCGGTGCACCGGGCGCCGGTGCCGCGTGGCCTCGGGACCAGCCGATGGGGACAACCGCGACCGGGGTGACACGGCGGGGGAGACCGAGTGTCCGGCGCGCCTCCCACGACGACCAGAGCGCGAGGGACGTGACGCTGGACCCCAACCCGGCGTCGTTCGCGGCGAGGAGCAGGTTCTGTACGGCGGGGAACACGCTGCCGTAGAACGAGGCCGCGTCGACGGCCGGAAAGACAGGCCGGCGCCCGACCGCACAGGCGACGATCAGCACTGGAACGTCTTCGAAGTGGTCGGCCTCCCACTGGCGGGCGGCGACCAGGGCACTGTCGCTGCGGCGCCGGAGGAGCCGCTTGTAGATGGACCAGCCCTGGCGGTACATGCGGGCGAGCTGGTGGCGGACGTCGGGGTCGCGCACGACGACGAACTCACACCGGCGGCGCCGGCCCGCCGCACCGAGACTCGCCAGCTCGAGCAGGCCCAACACGGTGTTGTCGTCGACGGGTTCGGTTCGAAAGCTCCGGACCTGCGCTTGGGTCCGTATCAAGTCCGTGAGCGAGTTCGCCATGGCGCGATCCTGGCCGACGATGTCAACCGGAAGCCAGCTTGCGCCACAACTTCGTGTAGCCGGAGTACTCGAGTTCGTCGGTGACGTAGCCGCTGCGCCGGAGTTCGGCGTGCAACTTCGGAAGGTGCGCCATCGGCACACCCGAGTCGACATGGTGTGCGAGGTGCCACCCGATGTGGAAGGGCACGAGCATGAACCGGGCCGGGAATCCCTGCCGCACGGTGTGCGACGTGTTGCGCCGGTCCTTCGACTGCTGCATACCGCCGTGCTCGGCGATGGAGCGCAGCCGATTGATGACACGCCACACGGTCAGGTAGGGGAGGAACCACAGCAGCCAGTACACAAAGGGGTGACCGAGCGCGATCGAGATGCCAATCAGAACCAGCTGCGTGCCGACGATGCGACGAGCCGCCTTCCCGCCCGGTCCGGGAGCGCGCACGCCGCGCAGCAGCCCTTTGAAGAGATTCCATCCCGTCCGCCCCGTCGCGTCGCGGACGAGCTTGCGCCGCAGCGAGTCCTTGGCGATCGGGTAACCGCGGTAGAGGGGAATGTCGGGTTCGTCGGGCCCGAACTCCTCGCGGTGGTGCGCCATGTGCCCGCGGCGGTAGAGGTCGGTCGGGGTGAACGACGGATAGCCGAGGAGCCGGCGGCCGACCCAGTCGTTGACGCGCTTGTTCGAAAAGAGCAGCCGGTGCGCGGCTTCGTGCATGAGTGCGGCGAACTGCGCGTGGGCGCGTCCCATCAGCAGGAACGCGGCCACCCACACGAACGGGTTGTCCGCCCACACCGCGAACCAGATGATGCCGAGGGTTTGGGCGTAACACGACACCACTCCCAACGCGTTGCGCACGTTCGGGATCCGGCGCAGTTCCTCGCGCCACTCACGCGCCGGACGCGCGGTGGGTGTGAGGCGCGCGGTCGGCACGAAATGCTCGAGCAGTTCGGGCGCGGGAACCATGGTCGCCGTCGCGGTCACGTTGTCACG
>JAWXCJ010000317.1:0-6333 GCA_034408875.1 Actinomycetota bacterium | reverse complement strand
GCGCAAGATCAAGTCGATGACGTTCGTCGGCGGCGTCTTCTCGTTCGAGGAGGCGGGCGCCAACGAAGAGGGCACCTACTGCGACTGGTGGCTGGTCGAAGATCTCGCGTCGCCTCTGACACGTCTTTCGGCGGCCGCGGGCTACCCGCGCGACGAGATCACCGTCAGCCCGATCACCATGGACGACATGCGCAAAGGTTGCTGGGACCCGGTCGCGCGCCTCGAAGACATGGACGTCAACCACGTCGAGGCGAGCCTGAGCTTCCCGAGCTTCCCGCGCTTTTGTGGCCAGACGTTCAAGGAACGCAAGGACAAGGACCTCGCCGACCTGTGCGTGAAGGCCTACAACGACTGGATGCTCGACGAGTGGTGCGCGCCGTCGGGCGGCCGGTTGATCCCGCTCATCATCATGCAACTGTGGGACCCGGTCCTCGCCGCCGCCGAAGTGCGGCGCAACGCCGCCAAGGGCTGCCACGCAGTGACGTTCTCGGAGATCCCGCCGTTCCTCGGCCTGCCGTCGGTGCACGACGCCGACGGGTTCTGGGACCCGTTCTTCGACGCGTGCCAGGAGACCAAGACCGTCGTGTGCATGCACATCGGGTCGTCGTCGAAGATGCCGTCGACGTCGACCGACGCGCCGCCCGCGGTCGGTTCGACGCTCACGTACATGAACGCGGCGATGTCGCTCACCGACTGGCTCATGTCCGGCGTGTTCGAGCGGTTCCCGCGCCTCGACATCGCGTACAGCGAAGGCCAGATCGGCTGGATCCCGTACGTGCTGGAGCGGGCCGACAAGGTGTGGGAGGACAACCGCGCGTGGGGTGGCGTCGCCGACAAGGTGAAGCGCCCGCCGTCGGAGTATTACTTCGAGCACGTGTACGGGTGCTTCTTCGACGACCCGCACGGCTTGAAGAACCTCGACGCGGTCGGTGTCGACAACATCACGTTCGAGACCGACTACCCCCACAGCGACTCGACGTGGCCGCACACCAAGAAGGTCGCGGAGGAGATCATGAAGGATCTCACGCAGGAGCAGGTCGACAAGGTCTGCCGCCTCAACGCGATCCGCATGCTGTCGCTCGACCTACCTTCGTAGTCGCGTGCCTCGGGTCTGCGTCTACGCAAGTGGGTCGACCGCGACATGACATGAACGTGGACGTGATCGCATGGATCTGAACCACATGCACCTCGGCGTCGACGACATCCCCACCGCGGTCCGCTTCTACGAGAAGCTCGGCTTCCGCGAAGACGGGTGGCACGGCGACGCGCTCTTCCTGCGCACCGACGGTTACCAGATCGAGATCTACTGGGAGCAGTAACTGTCTCAGGCTCCTCGTAGGGTGCGGTAAGCCTCGAGAGCTCGGCGTGATTGCTCTCCTCCGAAACCGCGCGAAACTGGAGGGGAACGAATGGCGGTCGACGAAAGTCGCCGGTTGCACCTGTACGAGGCGGCCCGGGATCGGCTCGGACGAGATGCGGCGGAGACATTGATGGAGCTCCTGCCCATGGACGAAAGTCAGCTGGCTACGAAACACGATATTGCCCTGCTGAAGCAGGATCTCGTGGTTGTGAGCGCCGAGCTGAGGAGCGAGATCTCGGCGCTGCGGGCCGAGATGCACGATCTCTTCCGCGAGCAGACGAACCGCATCGTGATGTTCTTGGTCCCGACGATGCTGACCGGCATTGGGCTCGCCTTCGCGGCCGCGCAACTCGGCGCGTAGCCGCTCGGCGGTCGTTGGCTTTGCGGAATGCCTCGATGACGAGACCAGCTCACACGCAAAAATAGAACGCGTTACAGTTACGGCTCATGACGACGCGGCAACTCCTCATCGGTGGTGACCTGGTCGACGGGGCCGACGGTGGCTACGACGTGGTGAACCCGGCGACCGAAGAGGTCGTCGGGATTGCGCCCGAAGCGTCGGTCGCCCAGGCTCACGACGCGGCCCGGGCCGCGCGCGACGCGTTCGACTCGTGGTCGCGTACGACGCCCGAGGAACGGGCCGCGCTGCTGGCGAAGAGCGCGGAGTTGATGAAGGCGCGCTTCGACGACCTGCTCCCGCTCGTCATTGCCGAGACCGGCTGTACCGCGACGGTCGGCAAGCAGATGCAGGTGCCGACCGCGTGGACCCGTTTCGAGACGTACGCGCGCTACGCGCTCGAACCGAACACGATCCCGTTGCCACCCCAGCAGATGCCCGCCACCGCGCTCGCCCCGGGCGGGCTCATGGGCGCGGTCGTGCGGCGCGCGCCGGTCGGCGTCGTCGCGTGCATCACGCCGTACAACTTCCCGATCGTGAACATGGCCGGCAAGATCGGTCCCGCGCTGGCGATGGGGAACACGGTCGTCGTCCGGCCCGCGTCGCAGAACCCGCTCGCGGTCATCGAGTTGATCAACATCATGCGCGAGGCCGGGTTCCCCGAGGGCGTCGTCAACGTCGTCACGGGTTCGACGCCGGCGACAGGCGAGGCGCTCGTCGAGAGCCGCGACGTCGACATGGTGTCGTTCACCGGGTCGACGGGTGTGGGTGTGCGCATCGCCGAGGCCGGTGGACGCACGATGAAGCGCATGTTGCTCGAACTGGGGGGCAAGGGTGCGGCGCTCGTGTTCGACGATGCCGACGTCAAGACCGCGGTGAGCATGATCGGCTCCACGTGGACGTTCCACTCGGGCCAGATCTGCACCTCTCCGACCCGGGCGATCGTGCAGCGCAAGCTGTACGAACCGGTAGTCGAGGCTTTGAGCAAGATGGCGACGGTGCTCAAGGTCGGGGATCCGAACGCACAGGGCACGGTGCTCGGTCCGGTCATCACGGCCGCGCACCGCGATCGGGTCGAGAGCTACGTGCAGATCGGGCAGGGTGAAGGGGGCGAGGTCGTGGTCGGAGGCAAGCGCCCCGAGATCGACAAGGGGTTCTACGTCGCGCCGACGCTCATCGCGGGCGTGAACTCCACGATGCGGGTCGCGCAGGAAGAGATCTTCGGGCCGGTGATCGTCGTCATCCCGTTCGACGACGAGGACGAAGGCATCGCGATCGCGAACAGCACCGACTTCGGCCTGTACGACTACGTGTTCAGCGCCGACACGAACCGCGCGTTCCGGGTCAGCGAGCGCTTGCGGGCCGGGAACGTCGGCATCAACACGACGCAGCGAAACCACAACGCGCCGTTCGGCGGCATGAAGTTCAGCGGCATCGGCCGCGACGGAGGTGTGTTCGGCCTCCACGCGTACAGCGAGATGCAGTCGGTGGTGTGGCCGGGGTGAGGCGCAAGCCGGAGGTGCGGAAATCGAGGCGACTACTGACGGGCGGTCGAGGGCCGGAGGCCGGAGCCGCATGAGCATGAGCATTTCTCCCGCGACCATTTCGATCGTCCCCGAGGGGGTCCTCGCCTACGGGATCCAACTGCCCGTGCAGGCGCTGTCGGTGCGCACCGCGCTCGAGTGGGAGCGCGAGGGCGGCACGATCGCCGACATGGTGCGCGTCGCGCAGGCGTGCGACGACGCGGGCTTCCTCTATGTCGCGGTGTGTCATCACGTCGCGGTGCCGAGCGGGCCGGCCGAGATGATGGGCACGCAGTGGTTCGACCCGGTGCCGACGCTGGGGTACCTCGCCGCGCACACGACGAAGACGCGCCTGATGACGAACGTGTACGTCGTCGCGTACCAGCACCCGCTGCAGACCGCGAAGGCGTTCATGACGATCGACGCGCTGTCGGGTGGGCGCGTGATCCTCGGTGTCGGCGCGGGCCACGTCGAGGGCGAGTTCGACGCGCTCGGTGTGCCGTTCGCCGAGCGGGGGGCGATCACCGACGAGGCAATCGACGCGATCGACGTCGCCCTGCGCGACGAGTACCCGCAACACGCGGGTGCGCGGTGGAGGTACGCCGACGTGGGGCAGGCGCCGCGCCCGGTACAGCAGCCGCGGCCGCCCATCTGGATCGGCGGTTCGGGCAAACCCGCGTTGCGTCGCGTCGCGGCACGGGGCGACGGGTGGATCCCGCAGGGCACGCCCCGCAAGCAGTTGCCGGCCGAAATCGCGTACATCCGCGAGCATCGCGACAACGTTCGGCCCGGCGCGGTACCGGAGATCGGGTACATCACCGAGTACGTGTACGTCGGCGAACCCGAGTGGGAGATTCCGAAGTATTCGGTGAGCGGGGCGCCTCAGAAACTGATCGATTCGTTCAACGAACTCGGCGCGATCGGTGTCAGCCACCTGCAATTGCGGTTCGCGGCGCGCAGCGCGTCCGAGCAATGTGACCAGATCGCCGCGTTCGGTGCCGACGTCGGCCCGCATCTCACCCGCGTCGCTTTCGACTGAGGAGTTGCAATGCCCATCTTGACGATGCGCCAGGACTTTCGCGCCCCGGGGTTCGGTCCCGCGTCGACACCCGAGATCTACGCCGCGGCCATCGAGCAGATGCGGTGGGCCGACGGCCACGGGTGGAACTTCATGGTGTTGTCGGAACACCACGGCGTCGACGACGGGTGGATGCCCGCGCCGCTCACGATTGCCGCGGCGTTGCTGGGCGCGACGGTCCGCACGCCGGTGTTGCTCTCGGCCGCGATCGCGCCGTTGCACGACCCGGTGCGGCTGGCCGAGCAGATCGCGGTCATCGACAACGCGTTCCCGGGCCGCCTGTGGACCGTGTTCGGTGCCGGGTACCGGGTCGAAGAGTTCGAGATGGCGAACGCGGAACACAAGCGGCGCGGCGCGGTGCTCGAGGAATACGTCGGCGTGATGCTCCAGGCGTGGACGGGCAAGCCGTTCGAGTGGCAGGGCCGCACGATCCGGGTGACGCCTGTTCCGGCGACCCAGCCGCACCCGACCGTGCTCGTCGGCGGCGGCGTTCCGGCCGCGGCGCGCCGCGCCGCCCGCTTGCGGCTCCCGATGTTGCCGATGAACACCGATGCCGAGGTCCGCGCCGCGTACTTCGACGAAGCAAAGAAGATCGGGTTCGACAGCGGTTTCGTGATGCACCCCGAGGGTCCGACGTTCGTGCACGTCACCGACGACCCCGACAAGGCGTGGGCACAACTGGCGCCGCACCTGCTGTACGAGACCCAGATGTACGCGTCGTTCCAGACGCCCGGGCAGCACTCGACGCCCCGGGTCGACGCCGAGACGGTCGACGACCTGAAGCGGGCGTCGCAACTCTGGGTCGGTACCCCCGATCAGATCGTCGAAAGGGCGAAGGCCCTGCCTCCCACCGCGGCGCTCAACTTCAACCCGCTGGCGGGTGGTATTCCGCCCGACCTGGCGTGGGCGAGTCTGGAACTCTTCGCGGCAAGCGTCCGACCCCGACTGTGACGACCTCGTAACGGTCCTGCCTTTTGGGGTGGGCAAGATGCGGGAGCAGGGGTACCGTCCGCTCATGGCTCGCTACCGGCGGTTCCACCTGACAACGCAGGCCCACCCGGACGTGCTCGACGCGGTGCGGGAGCGCCGCGCCGGGTTACGCGCCGCGATGAGCGGGTTGGAAGGGGCGCTGGCCGCGCCGGCACCGGGCCGGACCGACGATTGGACCGCCCGTGTACGCGACGCGCTCGGGATGGTGCAGGAGGTATGGACCCGCCACGTGGTCGAGACCGAAGCGCCCGGCGCGTTCCTCGACGACCTCGTCGAGACCGAACCGCGCCTCGCGAACCAGGTCGGCCGCTTGCGTGAGGAACACGCCTCGATACTCGGCATGATGCTCGCCGCCGAAGACGACCTCGCGTTGGACCCGATCGACGTCGACGTCGTGCGCACCACGCTCACCAGCCTGCTCTCGCAGCTCGCCCGCCACCGCCAGCGCGGCGCCGACCTGGTCTACGAAGCCTTCGACGTAGAAATCGGCGGCGGCAGCTAGATCCACCGTGCGTCGATAGAGGGGAATTCTCACCCCCTACCGACGCACCGTCGTCTTACTAGCGACGGTCGTACGTCGTGGCCTGGTCCTCGTCGTCATGGCTGCCCGCCTTCGCGAACCCGCGGCTGATGACGTACGCGGCGGCCATGATCGTGCCGAGGAGGCATACGCGCCACAGGGTGAGCGAGTTGTCGTCCGACGCGTTGTAGATCACCGCGAGAATTGCGACACCGATGACGGTGAGCCAGAGCTCCGTCGTCTTCGGTGACGGCTTCGTCTCGCGCCAGGCGCGCCTTACGACGGTCTCGCTACGGGTGCGAGCGTCGGTCAGGTCAACATTGCTGCCCTGTCGTGCTGTCTGAGTGCGGTTCTGGTCGGTCATGCTCATTGGGACTCCTCCGATAGGTGGTCCCGCCTCAGATACCCAATAGCGTGACGTCTACTCGCGATGTGTAGATATATTGCCCAACTAGTTGACGAAGT
>JAWXCJ010000316.1:0-4203 GCA_034408875.1 Actinomycetota bacterium | reverse complement strand
CGTCGCCGACGCCGGAGACCCATTCCGCCCGGGCAAGGCGCGTGAGCAGGTCGACTTCGACGGTGACGTCGGCCGCGTCTTCGAGGTGATCCCGGGCGAACTCGTACCAGCGCACGGCATCGTCGGCCGCCGACGACGCGTATGCGTGGTCGCCGGCACGCGCGGCATAACGAACGGCTTTCTCCGGGTCGGCGGCCGCCGCCTCGCCGAAGTGGTACGCAAGGTCGGTGACAACGGCGTCGAGGTTGTCGTGATGCTGCGCCTCGATCGCCTCGCCGATCTTGCGGTGCGTGCGCACCCGGCGCGAGGTCGTCAGCTCTTCGAGCAACGTCGCGCGCACGAGCGCGTGCCCGAAGCGGTAGCGGTCGAGGCCGACCTCGTTCACCAGCCCCGCGGCACGGGCCGCGTCGAGCAGGTCGATGACCGCGTCCTCGTCGGTCCCGAGCACCGCCGCGAGCACGGGCACTGCGAACTCGTGGCCGATGACCGCCGCGGTCGAGAGCCCCCGCTGCGCGGGCTCGTCGAGGCGTGAGATCCGCCGGCCGACGACTTCGCGTACGCCTTCGGGCAGGCCGACGTCGGCGAGCGAGAAGTCGCTCGTCCAACGCCCGTCGCGCTGTACGAGGGCACCACTCTCGACGAGGTGGCGCATGATCTCGCCCACGAAGAACGGGTTGCCCGCCGTCTCCGCGAAGATCGCGTTCGCGAGTTCGACACCGGCCGGGTCGAGTCCGTGGCCCGCGGCCCGTTCGAGCAACTCGGCCACGCCGTCGGCCGTGAGGCCGTCGACGGCGAGCCGGGTGACGTGGCTGTCGCGGCGCAGGTCGGCGAGCATCCCCGAGAGCGGATGTGAGCGGTCGAGGTCCGTGCTGCGGTAGGTGCCGACGATCAGTAGTGAGTCGCCGGTCGTCTCGTGCAACAGATGACGCAGCAACAGCAGCGTCGGCCGGTCGGCCCAGTGGAGGTCGTCGAGCACGAGCATCACCGGTACCGACGCCGCGGTCGTGCGCAACCACGAGGTCACCGCTTCGAACAGTTGTGCCCGTTCCGACTCCGGATCGGTACGCGTCGGCAGCGCGATGCCGGGGACGCGCTCGGGCAACTCGGGCACGAGTCGCGTCAACTCGTCGGCCAGCGGGCCCAGCCACTCGGGCGGTACGTCGTCGCCGAGCGCGATCTGGAAGCGCAACGCCTCCAAGAACGGTTGGTACGGGAGACCGAGTTCTTCGTCGCACCGGCCCGCGATGACCAACGCGCCCTGGCGGCGCGCGGTGAGCGCGGTCTCGGTCGCGAGACGCGTCTTACCGATGCCGGGTTCACCCGAGATGAGCACGACGCGGCTACGACCGTCGGCACTCTCCTTCCACGCGTCGACGAGCACGTCGAGTTCGGCGGCGCGCCCGGCGAGGTCGAACGCGGACGGCGCCGCCAACACGGGCGGGAGTGGAGTTTCGCGTGCCATCGCGACGTGGACGACGGGCGACCAGTGCACCCGGGCCGCGGGTACCGGATCGGGGATGCCCTTGAGTTCGAGGTCGCCGACGCTCGTGAACTCGTGGCCGCCGCGCCCGCGGGTGAGGTGGCGGACGATCTCCGCGCAGAGGATCTGGCCGCCTTCGGCCGCGGCTTCGAGGCGCTGCGCCTCGATGACGGGCAGCCCGAAGCAGTCGTGTTCGTCGAAGGTGACGTCGCCGACACTGATACCGACGCGTACCTCGAAACGTTCCTGGTCGCTGCGCCGGTTGTGCGCGTCGACCGCCTGCTGGATCGCGATGGAAGCGGCGACCGCGTCGACGGCCGCCGAGAATGTGGCCATCACACCATCGCCCGTGTGCTTCACGACGGTGCCTCGTTGGGCGACGATGGCCGCCCGCATGAGATCGTCGTGGATCACCCGCAAGACGTCTGCGGCTTCTTCGCCGAGACGCGCCCGCAGTGCCGTTGACCCGACCACATCCGTGAACAGCACCGTCGCCGTGTCAATGCGCTGCTCGACAACGGCCATCGGGGCGGCATCCTACGCCGGTTCGCCCTGAGCCCGAGCAGGACGAGGCAGGTAGATTCGCGCACTTCGGTGCCGTCGAGGACGACGACTCGCTCGCGTTTCCGCTCGCCACGGTCGGCGTGTTGTTCATCGCGTTTCAGGTGCTAACGCCCATCCACATGGCGGTAAGCGCCAATCTCGGCAGCCGGGCCGCGGCGCATCTGTAACGGATCTCCTTGCCGGCCGGCGCGGTGGTGCCGAGGAGGAACAAGTGCCAGGCGGCCCGGGACCGGTCGTGGCCGCGGTCACGACCGCCGCGAGCAGCGCGAGCATGCGTCGCCTTAACGGATGCGCCCGAGTTCGGCGACGGCTTCGGCTTGTTCTCGTCGGGCGTCGGCCGCGCGTTCGACGGCTTCGACGAGGCGAGTCCGCGCCGCTTCGGCCCGCTCTTCGAGCACGGCAACCTCGAGGGTGATCCGTTCGACACGCTGCTGCGCCTTCGCGTACTCCTTCGTGGCGAGCGCGTGCCGTCGTTGCGCGTCCTTGAGTTCCACGCCGGGCGGGGCCGCGTCCGGGGCGGGTTTCGTCGGTGCCGTGAGTGTCGGCGGGCGCGGTGCCGGTGCCTTCGGTGCCGGAGCGTTGTGTGTCGGCGCGGGCGCCGTCGGTTCGGCGCCCGCCGACCACATGTCCGACGCCGACGCGGCCTCGGGCAGGCGCGCAACGCGTCCGAGGCGGAGGTCGTTCCACCATTCGGCGTCAGACGCCCCCGTGCGCAGCGATGCCGCGAGCTCGTCGCGCGGGCCGCCTGATTCCGCAGCGCGATCGGCTGCGGTGTCGACGAGGTCCGCGAACTGGCGCATCGTTTCGCGCAGCGGTCCACGAACGCCCGACATCGCGTTCGCCTGCGCTTCGCGCAGTGACTGCGCGGCGTCGAACAGTTCCTCGAGCAGTTTCGGTTGGCGCCGCGCGAGTTGGTTCAGCGCCCACGCCGCGACCGAGGGGCGGCGCAATATTTGGATGGCCTTGGCGTCGTCGACCCGCTTCTCCGACTTGAGGTCCTTCGCCAGGTCGTTGCGCGCGGCTACGAACTCGTCGGGCGTGAGCGCGAACAGGTCGTCGACGCGGTGGTCGAGATCGATCGCGGCTCGGAGCCCGGGCTTGTCCATCGGCGCCAGACTAGGTTCCGACCTCGTATGAAGATCACGCTGCTCGGCACCGGAAGCCCCATCCCCGATGCGGCCCGGGCCGGCGCCGCGACCCTCGTGCAGTCCGATGGCGCCACCATGCTCGTCGACTGCGGTCGCGGGGTCGTGATGCGACTGACGGGCGCGGGGGTCATCCCGCCCATGCTCAACGCCGTACTGCTGACACACCTGCACAGCGACCACATCACCGACCTGAACGACGTCATCACGACGCATTGGGTGATGTGTCCCGGCCCGACCACGTTGCGTATCTTCGGACCTCCCGGAACGCGCGCGGTCGTCGACGCGACCCTCGCCGCGCTGGCGCACGACGTGCAATACCGCATCGCGCACCACGACGACCTCAACACCCCTCCGCAACTCGATGTCACCGAGGTTGTGCCCGGCGATGTCTTCGCCGTCGGCACCGCGACCATCCGTGTGGCCGCGACCGACCACCGCCCTGTCGAACCGTCGGTCGCGTTCCGCGTCGACGACGGCGGCCGTTCGGCAGTGCTCGGCGGCGACGGTATCCCCTGCGCCGGCCTCGACGAACTCTGCGCGGGCGCCGACGTGTACGTGCAGACCGTGCTGCGCGAAGACCTCGTCCGTCTCGTCCCGAGCGCCCGCTTCCAGGACATCCTCGACTACCACTCGACCGTCGAAGACGCGGCAAAGACCGCGGCGCGCGCAGGAGTGCGGACCCTCGTGCTCACGCACTACATCCCGGCGCTGCAACCCGGCCAGGAAGACGACTGGCGCAAGCTCGCGTCGGAACATTTCACCGGCGACATCGTCCTCGGCGACGACCTCACCCGCGTCGACATCTGACTCCGAAATTCGGCGAAAAACCCTTGTGGAATAAGGGTGGATGCCGTATGCTACGAACGTATGTTCGACCTGTTGGAGCGACCCGGTCTCGCAGCGTTGGATCCGCTCGCGGAACTCGAGTTCGCGGTCGACGAACTCGCCGAGGTCGACCACCGGGCCGGTACCGGCCACGAACGCCGCACCCGGCTCATGCGCCTGCAACGG
>JAWXCJ010000315.1:0-3008 GCA_034408875.1 Actinomycetota bacterium | reverse complement strand
TTCTTGGCCGGTGCTTTCTTGGCCGGTGCTTTCTTGGCGACGGTCTTCTTCTTGGCCGGTGCCGCCTTGCGGACGGGCGCCTTCTTCGGCACCTTGCCCGAGAGCACGGCGTCCTTGAATGCCTTGAGCGGCGTGATGCGGGCGACGCGCTTCGCCGCCACCTTCACCTGTTCGCCGGTGGCTGGGTTACGGGCCATGCGAGCCGGCCGGTCGATCCGGCGGAACTTCGCGAAGCCCGAGATGGCCACGTCGTCGCCGCGGGCAACCGTCTCGGTGACGATGTCGGTAAACGACGTCAACAAGGCGTCGGCTTCTTTACGGCTCAGGTCGTTGCGCTCGGCAAGCACGTTGAGCAGTTGGCTCCGGTTCACATGTCCTCCATCGAGAAACGCACGGGAATTGCGGGTGCATGCTTGCACGGCGGAGGCCGCGATGTGTGGATTCTCGGGCGTTTTCCTGAGGAATTACGCGTTTTTTCAGAGGTTCGGGGCCTACGAAGCGCCGTCGGAGACCGGGTCGAGCGACGCTGGGTCCATCGCCCAGCCCGCTTTGCCCTGGCGTTTGGCGCGGTACATCGCGACATCGGCCCGCCGGACCAGGTCGCCGGCGTCGGCCCGATCGGCCGGCCCGAGCGCGATTCCGATGCTCGTGGAGATCGTGACATTCGACCCGCCGAGCTGGAACGGCTCGGTCAACATCTGGCACACCCGCTCCGCCACTTCGATCGCCGGGGCCGGACCTTCGAGGCGGGTGAGCATGACCGTGAACTCGTCGCCGCCCATGCGGGCCACGACGTCGCCGGGACGGACGCACGCGCGCAGCCGTTTCGCCACCTGGACCAACAGGTCGTCGGCCCGGTCGTGGCCGTAGCGGTCGTTGACCCCCTTGAATCCGTCGAGGTCGAGGAACAGCACGCCGATGAGGTCACCCGGACGCCCCCGCCCGCATACCCGCTCGATCTCCTCGTGGAAGCGGCGCCGGTTGGGCAGGTCGGTGAGCACGTCGTGGGCAGCCTCGTAGGCGAGGCGGTCCTTCAGCGATTCGAGTTCCTTGTGCGTCTGTGCGTTCCGCAACGCGGCTCCGGCCTGTGCCGCGAACAGTTCGACGCTCTCGCACTGTGAGGCGGGTGGCGCGCCTCCGCTCGGCCACCGGGCGGTGAGGACGACGACGCCTTCCTCGTCGTGGGCGACGGGCGCGGCGACCAGCACCGAGTAGCGCTTGGCCGCGTCAGTAGCGGAGCTGCGGCGGACCTCACCGGTCTCGCCGTCACGCGGCCAGACCGCCACGCCGTTCGAATCGCGGGCCTCGGCCGCGGCCACCAGGCGCGGGTCGCCGGGCGGAACGGCGAGCACGTCCTTCGAGTGCTTCACCGGCCGGGCCAGCAACGAGGGTCCGGTGGCCCCTTCGATCTCGAACACGAGGGGATCGGCGAAGCCCATCTGCCCGATCGTTTCGCGGAGCACGTCGAGGATGGAGTCGACGTCGAGGCTTGTGCTCCGTCGTCCGCCGAGCGCGGCCGCCTTCAGGAGGGCGCCCCGGCGTTCGGCTTCTTCGCGGCCGCGGGCATGCGCGGCCATCTCGTCGACCAGGTGCTTGGCCAGGAACGCGGTCGGCAGCGCGACGAGGACGACGACGACGAGTTGCTCGCCGAGCGTTTGCCACTCGATGGCTTCGTCGTTGAGGTGGTTCCATCCCGCGTACCCGGCTCCGACGGCCACCCAGGTGGCGACGAGCCCGGGGAGTTGGAACCGGATCGCGCCTTCGACGACGGGCCACACGAGAATCGCCCAGTCGATCGACGAATCGCCTTCGCGGATCCATACGACGATCAGGACGATCGCGGTGTCGGCGACAAGTTGGAGGACGCCGAGCGCGTTGCGCACGCGAGGCGAGTTCCGCTGCGCGATCCACGAGATGCCGTTCAGGGCGAGGAAGCAGCCGGCGACCGCGAAGATCGCCCACACCGCCAGGACGTCGCGTTCCGACATGAACAGGTGGGCGGCGACGAGGACGGCCGTGAGCGCGCGGACTCTCCGCAGCGCGCTCTCGATCGACGCCGGCATGGCGGAGTCGACGTCGGCGGGCGCGCGGTCACGGCGCTGGTCAAGCCCCGGGGCCTCGCGGGCCATTGTCCTCCTCGTCGGTTCGCAGGGGTACCTACGTAGTACCTCGCGTATCGGCGGGGTTTGGGCCCGGTTTGAGGGTCTTACGCAGGGGTCACACCGAGGCGCGACTGAGCTCGGTGACGGCCAGCACCGTGGCCTCGACTGCGTCGGCGAACCGGTCGGGCGTGGCGAGGTCGGGGTCCGAGATGTGGCGCACGGCGAAGCCGTCGGCCAGGGCGACGATTTGCACCATTACGTCGGAGAACTCGAATGGCGGCCGCGGCCGGCGGCCGAGTGCCTCGAGGATCGGTCCGTACAGGCTGACGAGGGTGTTCCGGAGCCGGGCGTCGTGCTCCTTCAGCAGCGCGGTCGCCGCGGTCGTACGGGTTCCGGACTCCGCTTCCAGGAACTGGTCCTCGACGGCCAGGGTCGCGACGAGGAGCTGGATCAGCGCGACCCGGCGGTGGGTGACGAGCCCGAAATGGGCGCGCGCGATCTCACGGAGGGCGATTTCGGGCTGATCGGGCGCGAGGGTGCGCAACTGATCGAGCACGGGCTCGAGCAGGACGTGGACGCTCCGGAGCGCGGTCCGGGTCAACTCGTCGAGGAACCCGCTGTCGTCGGCCCGCCAGTAGCGGTACCAGGTCTGGCGGGACAAGCCGGCCCGCTGGGCAACCGGGCCCGGCCCGAGGGCGTGTTCAAGTCCTCGCCGGACTGATCCGGGGAGCATTTCCTGGCCGCCGGAGAGGAGCCGGCTGCGCGTTCTGGCACGTTTCGCGGTGTACTCGGACATACGATCATATGTTCCCGTCCGGCCCCGTTCCGAACCAAATATCGACAGCGTGTCTCTTGGCTGTCGGGGCGACCGGTTCCTACCTTCTGCCGGTATCTGGGTGTCCGGGC
>JAWXCJ010000314.1:0-4543 GCA_034408875.1 Actinomycetota bacterium | reverse complement strand
GGATCTCTCGCCTGACTCATGCGGCTCCGACCTCCGGCCCTCGATCGCCCGTGCGAAACCGAGCGACCGACCGGGCCTGCGGATCTCTCGCCTGACTCACGCGGCAGTCCCGCCGACCGTCATCTCGCGCACGAGCAAGGTGGGCTGACCGGCCGATACCGGGACGCTCTGGCCGCTCTTCCCGCACATGCCCGTCCACGTCTCGAAGTCGTTGCCGACCGCGTCGACCATGCGCATGACATCGGGACCGTTCCCGATCAGTTGCGCGGCCCGGATCGGGTTCGTGATCTCGCCGCCCTCGATCATGTACGCCTCGGTAACGCCGAACACGAAGTCGCCCGTCGCCGGATTCACCTGCCCGCCGCCGAGTTGCACGCAGTAGATGCCGTGCTCGACCGACCGGATGATGTCGTGCGGGTCGGACTCGCCCTCGGTGACGAACGTGTTGGTCATGCGCACCATCGGCAGGTCGCGGTACGTCTGGCGGCGGCCGTTGCCGCTACTCGACCGACCTTCTTTGCGGGCCCGCAACAAGTCCCACATGTAGTCGGTGAGGATGCCGTTCTCGATGAGCACGTTGCGCTGCGCGGGGTGCCCTTCGTCGTCGATCCCGAACGTTCCCCACTCGCGCGGGTACGTACCGTCGTCGACGATGGTGACGAACGGCGACGCGACCTGCTCGCCGACACAGCCGGTGAATACCGACGCGTCTTTGAGGATGTGGTCGGCTTCGAGGCCGTGCCCACACGCCTCGTGGAACAGCACGCCGCCCGCGCCGCGCTTGAGCACGACGGGCAGCTTGCCCGACGGGGCCGGCACGGCATCGAGCAACGTGATCGCGCGCCGGGCCGCGGCGCGCGCGACGTCTTCGGGATCGATCGTGTCGAACATCTCGAACCCGATGCTGAGTCCCGGCGCTTCGTGACCGGTCTGCATGCCGGTGTCACCCGTCGCGACGCATTGGACCGCGAACCGCGTCCGCACCGCTTCGTCCGACGCAAGCAGGCCGTCGGAGTTCGCGACCTGGATGCGGCGGCGGCCGTCGGCGTACGACGCGGTCACCGACGTGATCGCCCCGCCCTCGGCTCGTGCCGCCGCGTCGGCGCGTGTCAGCAACTCGACCTTGCGCCGCTTCTCGACCGTCTCGGGCAGGATCGCGACGTCGTGCGAGCGCACCACATCCTGGGCGACGAGTTCGATGGTGTGCGCGCCCCCGCCTCCGCCGCGGGCCGCCCCCGCGGCCGCGTCGGCCGCTTGCGCGAGGCCTTCGACGCTGAGATCGGCGGTGTGGGCGAACCCGGTGGTCTCGCCGACCACGACGCGGATGCCCGCCCCACGTTCGCGCGACGACACCAGTTCCTCGACCCGGCCGTCGTCGAATCGTCCGTTCGACGAGCGGCGGTCCTCGACGAACACCTCGGCGAAGTCGCCCCCGCTGCGCAGCGCGTGGGCGAGCGTCGATTCGAGGACGTCGGTATCGATCATGCGGTCTTCTCCCTGAAGTGCCCGACCCGCGGCCGGGTGCCTATCGTAAGACCATGCCGCTGAAGACCGGTCTCGCTGCATCGGTGACCCTGCTCGTGCAGGAAGCCGACACCGCGCTCGCCCTGGGCAGCGGCGACGTTCCGGTGCTCGGTACACCCCGGGTCGTCGCGCTCGCCGAGCAGGCCTCCGTCGAGGCGATCGCCGACGAGCTCCCGGCCGGGACCACGACCGTGGGTTACGAGGTGCAACTCGCCCACCTGGCGCCGACCGCGGTGGGGGGAAAGGTCACCGCCGACGTGACGCTCGAGAGCATCGAGGGGCGCCGCCTGACGTTCCGGGTGTCGGTCACCGATCCGCGCGGCCTCGTCGCCGCGGGCCGGATCACCCGGGTCCTGGTCGAGCGCAGCCGCTTCCTCGATCGCGCCCAGGGAGAGTCGTGACCACGACCCTCGACCTCTAGCACCGAAATTGCGCCAATCGGCGACCGTTTCGGTCGCCGTACGTCGCAATTTCGGCTGGGGTGGGGGTTACGCGAGGTTGCTCGACCTCGGGTATGCGTCGGCGGGGTCGGTGAGCACGTTCACGAGCGTGACGCCTTTGGTCGAGAACGCGCGGTCGAGCGCGGGTGCGATCTCGTTCGGGTCGGTCACCAACTCGCCGCTGCCGCCGAGTGCGGTGACCACCTGGTCGTAGCGCACACCCGGCCGCAGTTCGGCGACGACGTCGTAACCGAACAGCATCTGCATCGGGTGCTTCTCCAAACCCCAGATGCCGTTGTTGCCGACGATCGCCACGACGTCGACACCGTGACGCACCAACGCCTCGAAGTCGCCGAGCGCGAACCCGACAGCACCGTCGCCCAACAACAGCACGACCTGACGATCAGGGTGCGCGAGCCCCGCGGCCAGCGCGTAGCCCGGGCCCATGCCGAGACAGCCGTACGGTCCCGGGTCGAGGAAGGTTCCGGGGCGGAACGAATCGACGTACTTGCCCGCGTACGACACGAAGTCACCGCCGTCACCGATCACGATCGCGTCGGGGTCGAGGCAGCGGCGCAACTCGCCGTAGATCCGCGTCGGCTTGATCGGATCGGAATCTGCTGCGAGCAGCGGGGCTTCGGCCTCGCGCTTGGCCCGCTCGTCGTCGCGGAGCCGGGCAATCCAGTCGTCATGCGCCGGCGTCGCACCCGCCGTGTCCGCCAGCACGGTGAACGTTTCCCGCAGGTCGCCGGCGATCGATGCCGCGAGGTCGGCGTGGGTGCCGACCTCGGTCGACGCGTCACAGAGGTGCACCACCTGCGCGTCGCCGAACCGCCCGAACCCGAGACGGAAGTCGAGCGGCGTCCCGGCAACGAGCACCAGGTCGGCCTGCTTCAGCGCGATCGCCCGGGCACGCGAGAACGCGAGTTCGTGATCGGCCGGGATCGTGCCCCGCCCCATACCGTTCGCGAACACGGGCACCCGCGCCGCCTCGGCGAACGCGACGAGCGCGTCCTCGGCGTGCGCCCAGTACACGTCGCCGCCCGCGAGCAGCACGGGCCGTTCGCTGGCGCCGACGAGCGCGGCAACACGCTTGATCGCATCGGGATCGGGGTCCGCACCCGCGACGCGCGCGTCGGTCGCGGCCGGAATGTCGACGGATCCGGGACCGAACCCGTCGAGCGGGATGTCGACGAACGTCGGCCCCCGGTGCGGCGTCCGCGCCGCGACGCACGCGGCGTGCACCTCGGCGACGATCGCCGCGGCCGACCCTGCGGTCGCGGCCGTCTTCACGACCGACTGCACGATCGGGACGTGGTCGAGCTCCTGTAACGACCCGTTTCCCCACCGGGCTTGGGGCGCGCGTCCGCCGAGCACGATCATCGGCGAGCCGTTCATGCCCGCCGCCGTCATCGCGCTGACACCGTTCGTGATACCCGGACCCGCAGTCAGTGCCGCGCATCCGAGCCGGCGGGTCACCTTGGCCCAACCCTCCGCCGCGAACGTCGCCGTCTGCTCGTGCCGGGTGTCGACCAGCCGCAGATCGCCCTGCACCGCGCCGTCGTACAGCACAAAGAGGTGCCCACCCGAGAGCGTGAACATGACGTCGACACCGTGGCGCTGCAGCACCTCGACCGCGAGCTGACCCCCATGAGAACTCACGTTTTCACCAGCGACCCGAGGAACGCCTGCACCGCGGCGATCCACGCGTCGGGGTTCTCGAACTGCGGTGAGTGCCCGCCATCGGGAATCACGACGAGCTGCGCGCCGGGGATCAGCTCCGCCATCTCGCGCGACGGCTTCACGAGCGGCTTGTCCTGCTCACCGACGAGCACCATCGTCGGCACCGTGATCTCGCCGAGCCGGGCCCGATCGTCGGGCTGGCGCAAGATCTCGAGCACCAACGTCCCCCACATCACCGCGGACAGGTCGTCCCACTTCCTGTCGCAGAACTCCCCGTACCCCGGCCGGTCGAGCAGCATCTGCCGGTAGGCCGGGGTGTCGAGCACCGCCCGCTCGTCGAGCAGCGGCTTCAGCACCGCCTTGCCTTCGGCCAGCATGATCGCCGACGCCAGTTCCAGGTCGTCGGCGGGAAGACCGGCGATGGGGCCGGGCGCGGTGTCCATGAGGATCAGCGCCTCGACCCGATCCGGATGTTCGAGCACGAGGCGGCGGGCGACCATGCCGCCCATCGAATGGCCGAGCAGCCGGAACCGGTCGAGCCCGAGCGCGTCGGCGACGTCGAGCGTGTCGGCGACGAGCCGGTCCAGTGAGTACGCAGCCTGGTCCTCCGGTTTGTCGCTGGCGCCGTGACCCCGATGGTCGAAGATGACCACCGTGTGATCGCGGGCGAGGGCCTCGACGTGGTCGCCGAAGTCCTCCTTCGCGCCCCCGAAACCGTGGATCAGCAAGAGTCCCGGGCCGGTCCCCGCCCGGTCGACCGCGAGGCCGACACCGTCGTTCGTTGTGATTCGCACGGCCCCATGGTCACGCAGACGGGGCATGGGACGCCAGGCCGGCGTTCCGGCCGTATTCTGTGCGCCGATGGATGGCGAGGCCCCCGCTGCCGGCCGGCCGGC
>JAWXCJ010000313.1:0-21916 GCA_034408875.1 Actinomycetota bacterium | reverse complement strand
GGGGCGTCGCGGTGCGGTATCGGGTCGTTGATCAGATCGACCTCGACGAAGCGGCCGGCCTCAGGCTACGCGGAGGCGTGGCGACGCGGCCGCGAGCGGACATCATGCGTTCCGTTCTGACGGTGCAGGCACGCAGGAGTAAGAACTCAAATGGTGGGACAACCGACAGATCTGAACGAGGACTTCGTTCGGAGCCTTCCGGACGAGGGTCCCGTCGTCATGGTCAATCTCGTGCGATTCCGCGAGCGCTCACTCGATGATCGAGGTTCGGGCTGGGACGCGTACTCCCGCTACAGCAAGGCGGACATGCCCCTCCTCAAGAAAGTCGGCGGCACCGTCCTGTGGGCGGGACACATCGAAGGCGCCGCACTCGGGAAGCTCGGCGAAGGCGAACGTTGGGACTGGGTAGTGCTGGTGCTGTACCCGTCACGTGTCGCCTTCCTGTCGATGATGACATCGCCGGAGTACGCACTCGCCAACGTCGACCGCGAGAACGGCGTCGAGGACCATGTCATCCTGGCTGCGACGCCGAACTACTCGAAGTTCACGCCCGCATGAGACCCCGCCGCCTCCGTGAGGCGGCACAGACCTGCGCACAACAACGCCCTCGACCCGGCGATCGGGGCGTGTTCAGTAGGGGACACGGCCGGACGCGACGAACATGGTGAACGCGACGACGGGTGCGCCTCGTTTGAGCGCGGCGTTGAGGGCGGCCACTAGGTCGTCGATTTCGGATCGCGGTGCGAGACGCGCTTCGACTAACCGGTCGAACATCGGAGCGAGCGGGGGACGACCGGCGTGCGATGAGCTTACGCACGACCTCGGGACACACCACTGAAGGGACTCAGCACCGTCGTCCGCAATCGGCCGCCGAAGACGTGTTCAGACCTCTGGAAACTCGCGATTCTCGGGTACTTGTGGAGGCGAAGGGTCTCGAACCCTCGAACCTCTTGCATGCCATGCAAGCGCTCTACCAACTGAGCTACGCCCCCGGGGGCACCGACATTACCAGCCGGTGCTGCCGGCGATACCGTGGCGACCGTGGAGACGTTGACCGGGGCCACCGTCGAAGCAGTGCTCGCGCGCCTCGGCGTCGACGGGGTCGAGCCCGACCGGGTGGGGCTCGACGCGGTCTACCTCGCATGGTGCCATCACGTGCCGTTCGACAACCTCGTGAAGCGCGTCGACCTGGTCGCGCAGGCGTCGCGGTTCCGCAACGACGAGCCCGAGGCATTCTTCGCGCTGTGGCTCGCGCACGGTTGCGGCGGGACATGCTGGCCGAGTTCCCGCGCCCTCGGTGCGTTGCTGCACACGCTCGGCTTCGAGGTGCGGCTCGGCTCGGCCGCGATGATGGACGAAATCGTCGGGCCGATCCACAGCCACGGCACGGTGCTCGCGCGCGTCGGCGGCGAGGTGTTGTGGGTCGATTCGTCGATGCTCACCGACGCACCCGTGCTGCTCGTGGCCGGTGAGCACACCGCGCTCGAGCACCCGGTGCGGCCCGTGCGCGTCGAGCCCGTCGACGACCGCTGGCGGGTGCGGTGGCGCAGCGGCGGACTCGACATGGAGTTGGGCTGCCTGTTGCTCGCCGACGATGTCGACGGCGCGCACTACTCGGCTCGGTACGAGTGGTCGCGCGAGAACAGCCCCTTTCAACGCGGGCGTGTACGCAACGGTCAACCGGCCCGAAGCGGTGCTCAGCTTCGCGATGGGGCGGCGGGTGGTGCTCGACGCGAACGGCTACACGACCGGCGACCCGCCAACCGCGCAGGAGCGACGCGCAGTACTCGTCGACGAGTTCGGCTACTCGGAGGAGCTCGCCGACGCGCTACCGCCCGACGACCTCCCGCCCGACGACCTCCCGCCCGACGACCTCCCGCCGTGACGCGGGGGCCGGTTCAGACGACCACCTCGCCGTCGGTGTCGTCGTAGGGCGTTTCCGTTGCGTCGGCCCCGTACGACGACTCGGCCGCGTAGGTATCGGCGCCCGGATCGGCGAGCACGGCCTGCGGCGTCGTGCCGGGCGGGCTGAGGTCGAGGTCGGGTTCGATCTGGGGGTTCTCGGGCCCCGTCGGGACCTGGATCGTCGGCTTCTCGGGCCCGCCGTCGAACGACCGCGGATTGCGACCCACATTGCCGCCGAACTGCGTCTCCTCGAGGTCACCGATGTCGTCGCCGTCGGAGTTGGGCGTCAGGATGTTGGTGCGCAGCCACTGCTCCTCGCCGTCGATCAGACTGTCGCCGTCGGTGTCGCGCGTGTTCGGATCCGTGCCGAGGACGTTGCGTTCGAAGCAGTCGGAGAGGCCGTCGCCGTCGGAGTCGGCCACACCGGGTGAGCTCCCGGTTCGGGCGCGCCGAGCCCGCCGTTATTCCGGAGAGGTCGGAGCCGGCGGCATCGGTACGCTGGCGCACCGATGAACACCCAGGCGCCGACCGGAAGCCCGACTGACATCCCGCAGCATCGTTACAACGCGACTCTCGCCAACGAGATCGAGCGTCGGTGGCAGGACTATTGGGACGCGGAACGCGTCTTTTGGACCCCGAACCGCACCGGGCTCCTCGCCGAGGACCCGCGGGGCGTGGCCGACCGGCCGCCGGTCTTCGTGCTCGACATGTTCCCGTATCCGAGCGGTGTCGGCCTGCACGTCGGTCACCCGCTCGGCTTCATCGCCACCGACGTGTACTCACGGTTCGAACGCATGCGCGGCCGCAACGTGCTGCACGCGATGGGTTACGACGCGTTCGGGTTGCCGGCCGAGCAGTACGCGGTGCAGACCGGTCAGCACCCCCGCGTCACGACCGAGCAGAACGTCGCGAACATGCGGCGCCAGATGCGCGCGCTCGGCCTCGCGCACGATCCGCGGCGCGGCCCCTCGACCACTGATGTCGCGTACTACCGCTGGACGCAGTGGATCTTCCTGCAGATCTACAACTCGTGGTACGACGACATCGCCGACCGCGCCCGCCCGATCGGCGAGTTGGTCGATGAGTTCCGCGCCGGTCGCTTCGAGACACCGAACGACATCGCGTTCGACGACCTCGGTACCACCGAGCAGCGGCAGCTGATCGACGCGTATCGGCTCGCGTACGTCGCCGAAGTGCCGGTCAATTGGTGTCCCGGCTTGGGCACGGTGCTCGCCAACGAAGAGGTGACGCCCGAAGGTCGCAGCGATCGCGGCAACTTCCCCGTCTACAAGCGCCCGCTGAAACAGTGGATGTTGCGCATCACCGCGTACTCCGACCGGCTCATCGCCGACCTCGACCAACTCGACTGGTCCGACTCCATCAAGAACATGCAGCGCAACTGGATCGGGCGTAGCACCGGCGCGACCATCAGTTTCCCGGTCTCGGGCCGCGAAGACCTCAGCATCGACGTGTTCACGACGCGCCCCGACACCGTGTTCGGCGCGACGTACATGGTGCTCGCACCCGAGCATCCGCTCGTCGACGAGATCACCGCGAACGAATGGCCGGGCGACGACCTCTTCAACGACACCGGCAGCAACCCGCTCGACATGTGGAAGGGCATCTTCGGGCTCACGGGTCCGCCGCCCGAAGCGGTGGCGCGCTACCGCGCGTTCGCGGCCGAGAAGTCGGATCTCGAGCGCCAGGCCGAAGGCAAGGAGAAGACGGGCGTCTTCATCGGCGCCTTCGCGGTCAACCCGCTCACCACCGAGCCGATCCCGGTGTTCATCGCCGACTATGTGCTCATGGGCTACGGCACCGGCGCCATCATGGCCGTGCCCGGCCAGGACGAGCGCGACTGGGAATTCGCCGAGGAGTTCGGCCTCCCGATCGTGCGCACGGTGCAACCGTCTGCTGATTTCCCGATCGACGTTTCCGCGGGTGGGGGCAAGGCGTATACGGGCGACGGCCCGGCGATCAACAGCGACTTCCTCGACGGCATGCACGTCGCGGAAGCGAAGCAGACGATGATCGCGTGGCTCGAGGAGAACGGGTACGGCGCGGGCGCGATCACGTACAAGTTGCGCGACTGGTTGTTCAGCCGCCAGCGCTACTGGGGTGAGCCGTTCCCGATCGTGTACGACGAGATCGGCCCGGTCGGGCTGCCCGAGGCGATGCTGCCGGTAGAACTCCCCGCGATCACCGACTTCGAACCGAAGACCTCCGACGATCCCGACGCGATGCCCGAGCCTCCGCTCGCGCGCGCGACGCACTGGGTCGAAGCGGAGTTGACGCTCGACGGTCCCGCATGGGCCGGGTACGGACGCGGGCCGGTCACGTACCTGCGCGAGACGAACACGATGCCGCAGTGGGCGGGTTCGTGTTGGTACTACCTGCGCTACCTCGACCCGACGAACGAAGACGCGTTCTGTGACCCGGCAGTCGAACGAGAGTGGGGCGCGGGTGTGCGGCTCGACGGTAGCCCGAAGGTCGGGCTCGTCGACCTGTACGTCGGTGGCGTCGAGCACGCGGTGCTGCACCTGCTGTACGCGCGGTTCTGGCACAAGGTCCTCTACGACCTCGGCTATGTGTCGACGCTCGAACCGTTCCAGCGGTTGGTGAATCAGGGCTACATCCTCGCGGCCGCGTACACCGACGAGCGGGGCATGCATGTCGAGGCCGCGGATGTCGAAGAGCGCGGTGGCGCGTACTTCGTCGGCGACCAACCGGTCGACCGCGACTTCGGGAAGATGGGCAAGAGCTTGAAGAACGCGGTCTCGCCCGACGACATCTACGACGAGTACGGCGCCGACACGTTGCGCCTCTACGAGATGTTCATGGGGCCGCTCGAGACGTCGCGGCCGTGGAACACGTCCGACATCATCGGCGTGCACCGTTTTTTGCAGCGGCTGTGGCGCAACCTCGTCGACGAAGAGACCGGCGCGTTGCGGGTCGACGACGCGCCGGTCGACGACGATACGAAGCGGCTCCTGCACCGCACGATCGCGGCGGTCGGAGCCGACATGGTGACGATGAGCTTCAACACCGCCATCGCCCGACTGTTCGAGCTGAACAACCACCTGACCCAGTTGGCCCAACGAGGGCGGCGGACGCCGCGCGCGGTGGCGACGCCGCTCGTGCTGATGGTCGCGCCGCTGGCGCCGCACATCGCCGAGGAACTGTGGTCGCGCCTCGGGCACGCCGCCACGCTCGCGTACGAGTCGTTCCCCGAGGCCGATCCGGCCTGGCTCGTGACCGAATCGGTCGAGATCCCCGTGCAGGTCAACGGCAAGGTGCGAGCGAAGGTGACGGTGGCGGTCGGCGCCGACGAGGCGACCCACGAAGCCGCGGCCCGGGCCGAGCCCAAGGTCGCCGCGCTGCTGGCCGATCTCGAGGGTGGGGGCGCCTCGGTGAAGCTGGTCAAGGTCGTGCCCGGCCGGCTCGTCAACATCGTGCTCTCGTAGTCGTCGCACCGGCGCGCTAGGTTCAACTCACTTCCCTCGGAACTTCCCCCGGGTCTCGTCGCGCGCCTGGGAGGTTCTCGTGGAGGAGTTCGATCGGTTCCAGCAACTGCGGCGCGATCCGCGCGTGATCACCGTGGTCGTCGTGCTGATTGCACTTGCGGCCGCCGTTGCGTGGTTGCGCCCGGGTGGCACGCCACCGGCCGCGACGGGCGCGCCGCCCGCGCCGATGACCACGACCACCGCCGTGTCGAGTGCGTTCGTGCACGTCGTCGGCGCGGTACGGGCGCCGGGCGTGGTGCAACTGCCCAACGGCGCACGCGTGGTCGACGCAATCGCGGCCGCGGGTGGCGCGGGCGAGGGCGCCGACCTCGGGCGCGTGAACCTCGCAGCGAAGGTCACGGACGGGCAACGCATCGCGGTGCCGGTCGTCGGCGAGGTGATGGCGAGTGGCGACGCGTCCGGCGCGGTCGAAGACACCGGAGGCCCGGTGAACCTCAACACGGCGACGGCGAAGCAGCTCGAGGAGTTGCCCGGCATCGGGCCCACGCTCGCGGAAGCGATCGTCACCGAACGCGAACGCGCGGGCGGGTTCAAGAGCGTCGACGACCTGCAACGCGTCCGGGGCATCGGCCCGGCCCGGTTCGAGACGCTCCGCGAACTCGTAGTTGTGTGAAGGCGCCATTCGGTGCGCTGATCGCCTTGGTGCTCGGCATCGAAGGGGGCGCGCGGCTCGGCGGCGCGCCCGCGGGCGCCGCGTTGGTGGTCGGCGCGCTCGCCCTGCTGGGTGCGTGGTGCATCGCGGGGCGGGCCCGGCTCGCGATCGCGATGGCCGCGCTTGCACTGCTCGGCTGCGGACTCATGCAGCGCGCGCTCGACGGACTCGACCACCACGAATTCGAGCCGGGCGAAGTCGTCGAGGTCGAAGGCACCCTCGTCTCCGACCCGCGTCCGCAGCGATTCCGCACCGACGCGCTCATACGCGTCGCGGGCGCGGACCGCATCGTGGTCGCGCGGGCGAACGGAACGGACGCGTCGCGACTCGGTGTCCTCGCCGCGGGCGACCGGGTTGAGCTGACGGGTCGGGTCGCGCCACTACCGCCAGATTCGCGCGATCGCTGGCGGCACGCCGTCACGATGCTCGACGACACCGAGGTGGGCGCGTTCACCGGTCCCCGCGGTCCGGTTGCAGTGGCCAACGGCATCCGCCGCGTCGTCGAGCGCGGCACGCGACCGCTGCCTCCGGAATCACGCGCCCTGTTGCTCGGATTCCTCCTCGGTGACACGCGCGGTATTCCCGACGACGTGGCCGACGCCTACCGCGACTCCGGGCTCTCGCATCTCCTCGCGGTGTCGGGTGCGAACGTCGCGTTCGTGCTCGCGCTGGTCGGTCCCGCGCTGCGGCGCATGCGGCTCGGGGCCCGCACGGCCGTGGCGCTGGCGGTGATCATGCTGTTCGCGACGATGACGCGGTTCGAACCGTCGGTGCTGCGCGCGTCGGTGCTCGCCGCGGTCTCGGTGTTCGCCGTCTTCGTCGGTCGCCCGCAGGCGTCGTTGCGTGCCCTCATGCTCGCGGTGATTGCACTGTTGCTCATCGACCCGTTCCTCACCCGCTCGGTCGGGTTCCTGCTCTCGTGCGCGGCAAGCGCGGGCATCGTGATCTTCGCTCGGCCGCTCGCGCAACGACTGCGCGGTCCCGCGTTCGTCCGCGAAGCGTTTTCCGTGTCATTCGCCGCGCAACTCGGTGTGACGCCCGTACTCCTTGCGGTGTTCGGCTCGGTTCCGCTGGCGGCGCCCGTCGCCAACCTCCTCGTCGCGCCCGCGGCCGAAATGCTCGGTGTGTACGGGCTCGTCGCCAGCCTCGTCGGGGGGTTGGTGCCGCCGCTCGCCGCCGTGTTGCAACCCGTCGACCAGGTGCTCCTCGCGTGGGTGACGACTGTGGCCCGGGCGACTGCGGCTCTCGGCGGATCCGTCGACCTGCGGGGCCTGCTCACGCTGGTCGCCCTCGCTACCCTCGGTCGCCGTGCCGTCCGTCTCGTTGCGACCCGGGTCTCTCCGGCTGGGTGACCAGGTCGTCGACATCCGTACGCGAGCGCTCGTGATGGGCATTCTCAACCGCACGCCCGACTCGTTCTACGACCGCGGCGCAACGTGGGATTTCGACTCGTTCCTCGAACGGGCCGCTGCGCTGGTCGACGCGGGCGCCGACCTGCTCGACGTCGGCGGCGTCAAGGCCGGGCCCGGTCCGGAGGTGGGGGAGCAGGAGGAACTCGACCGGGTCGTGCCCGCGGTCGCCGCGCTCCACGAACGCTTCGACGTCGCGCTCTCGATCGACACGTGGCGCGCGAGCGTGCTCGACGCGACGTGCGCGGTTGGCGCCGTCGTCGCCAACGACATCTCCGGATTCGGCGACCCCGACTACCTCAACGTCGCGGCGAAGCACGGCGCGACCGTCGTCGCGACGCACATCCGTCTGCGCCCCCGCGTCGCCGACCCCGAACCGGAGTACGCCGACCTCGTCGCCGACGTACGCGCGTTCCTGCTCGAGCGCGCCGCCCGGGCCGAGCAGGTCGGGCTCACCCCGGAGCAGATCGTGCTCGACGCCGGCCTCGACCTCGGCAAGACGCCCGCGCAGAGCGCGGTGCTGCTCCGTGAAAGCGAAGCGCTCGCGACCCTCGGCTACCCGCTGTTGCTCTCGGCGTCGAACAAGCGATTCATCGGTGAGCTGCTCGGCCGCGACATCGACGACCGGCGGGCCGAGTCGCTCGCGTCGGTGGCCTTCGGGGTGATGCACGGCTGCCGGGTCGTCCGCGTGCACGATGTCCTCGGATCGGCGAGAGTCTGCGCCATGATCGCGGCCGTGCTTGAACAAGAGCTCCACGCATGACCCTGACGTATCTCGTCCAAGGTGGCGACGCGTCGTTGCGAGACCGCGAGGTGCAACGGTTGGTCGACGAGCTGCTCGAGGGGCAGGACCGCACGCTCGCCCTCGAAGACCACGCGCTCGCCGACGACGACTCCGAAGCCTTCGCCGCGGTCACCAATGCGCTGCAGAGCCCGCCGTTCATGACTGCGTACCGGGTCGTCGTCGTGCGCGACATCGGGAAGGCATCCACCGAGCAGGCACAGTGGTTGGCCGGTTGGATCGCGGAACCGCTCGACTCGGCCCGGCTCGTGCTCGTCATCGGCGAGGGTCGCACCCCCGCGTCGATCGACAAGGCGGTCAAGGCGCACGGCGAAGTCGCCAAACCGGTGACGGAGAAGACGGCCGACCTCCTCAGCGGCAAATTGAAGGAAGCGAAGGTCAAGCTCGCGCCCGCGGCAGCGCAGGCAGTCGTCGAACATTTCGGCGAAGACGCAGGGCGCGTTCCCGAACTCGTCGCGCTGCTCGGCTCGACCTACGGCGAGGGCGCGACCCTCGACCTCGCCGACGTCGAGGCGTACCTGGGCGACGTCGGGACCGCCGGCAACTTCGACCTCACCAACGCGATTGATCGGGGCGACGTGGCGGGCGCGCTCGACACCCTCAACCGCATGTTGTCGGCGACGAGTGCGCAACAGCCCAAGCCCGTCCACCCGATGCAGATCATGGGCATGCTGTCGAGTTCGTACCGGAAGTTGTTGCGGCTCGACGACCCGGCGATCGTCACGAAGGAACAGGCCGCGCTGGCACTCGACATGAAGAGCGTGCCCGCGGCCCGGTTCCGCCTCGACGCGGCGAAGCGTCTCGGAACCCCGGGGTTGAAGGAAGCGATCGACCTTCTCGCGCGCGCCGAACTCGATCTGCGCGGTGAAGGTGGTCTCGACGAGCGGACCGTGATCGAGGTGCTCGTCGCGCGCCTGGCGGCGTTGACTAGGAGGAACTCGCCTTCGCGGCGCGGCGCATGAGGCGCGACGTGCGGCGGGCGGCCTGGTTTTTGTGGATGATCCCCGCCGAGGCGGCCTTGTCGAGGCGCTTTTGCGCGACCTTCACGGCCTCGTCGACGCCCTCGCCGCTCGCGGCGGCCTGCTGGGCGTTCTTGGTCCGCGTCTTCAACTCGGTGCGGACGTCTTTGTTGCGGATCCGGCGCTTCTCGTTCTGCCGGTTGCGCTTCTTCTGAGACTTGATGTTTGCCATGACCTCGTGACCGTTTCGGGAACCGAGACAGGGTAGCAGGGCCGCGTCCGGCAAAAAGGGGTGGGCAGCGCAGCGGAGCGCGCTCGCCGGAGGCCGTTCCCGCGGAGTGAGCGGGTGGGAGCAGATGAGGGTGGGCAGCGCAGCGGAGCGCGCTCGCCGGAGGCCGTTCCCGCGGAGTGAGCGGGTGGGAGCAGAATGGAGGGGCTGTGACCCCCCTCGACCGCATCCGATGCATCAGCGTGATCGCGCACATTGACCACGGCAAGAGCACCCTGGCCGACCGGCTGCTGGAGCTGACCGGGGCGGTCAACGCGCGCGACATGCGGGCCCAGTACCTCGACTCGATGGACCTCGAGCGGGAGCGGGGCATCACGATCAAGGCGCAGAACGTCCGGCTCGAGTGGAACGGGTATGTCGTCAACCTCATCGACACGCCCGGTCACGTCGACTTCGGATACGAGGTCAGCCGCAGCCTGGCCGCGTGCGAAGGCGTCATCCTGCTCGTCGACGCGTCGCAGGGCATCGAGGCGCAGACGCTGGCGAACTGCTACCAGGCGATCGAACACGATCTCACGATCGTCGCGGCGCTGAACAAGATCGACCTGCCCGCGGCCGAGCCCGAAAAGCGCGGCGAAGAAATCGAGAACGTGCTCGGCATCCCGGCCGACGAGGTGTTGCGCATTTCGGCCAAGACGGGTGAGGGCGTCGCGGAATTGCTCAACGCGGTGATCGAACGGATCCCGGCGCCGCAGGGCGACGCCGACGCGCCGCTGCAAGCGCTGATGTTCGACTCGTCGTACGACCAGTACCGCGGCGTGATCTCGTCGGTGCGCGTGTTCAACGGAACGCTGCGCAGCGGCTCGAAGCTTCGCTACGTGCACGCCCGCCAAGACCACGAGGCCGAAGAGATCGGGGTGCGCCTGCCGGTGCCGACTCCGGTCGCCACGTTGGGTCCGGGCGAGGTCGGCTACCTGATCGCGGGCATCAAGGCGGTGGGCGAGGCGAAGGTCGGTGAGACCGTTACCGACGCGGCCCGCAAGGGCGAACCGCTGTCGGGCTACCGCGACCCCAAGCCGATGGTGTTCTGCGGTCTGTACCCGGTCGACGGCGACGAGTACGCAGACCTGCGCGAGTCGCTGGAGAAGCTGCGTCTGAACGACTCGTCGTTCACGTACGACCCCGAAACGTCCGGCGCGCTCGGCTTCGGGTTCCGGTGCGGATTCCTGGGCCTGTTGCACATGGAAATCATCCGCGAGCGGCTGGAGCGCGAGTACAACTTGTCGCTCGTCGCGACCGCGCCCAACGTCGAGTATCGCGTCCGGCTCGTCGACGACAGTGTCGAAGTGATCGACAACCCGTCGGCCATGCCGCAGCCCGCGCAGATCGAGGCGATCGAGGAACCGTTCGTCAAGGTGACGATCCTGACGCCCACCGACTACGTGGGCACGTTGATGGAACTTGCTCAGCAGCGGCGCGGTGAGCTCGACAAGATGGTGTACCTGTCGACCGACCGGGTCGAGCTGATCTACGTGCTGCCGCTGGCCGAGATCGTCCTCGACTTCTTCGACCAGATGAAGTCGCGCACGCGTGGATACGCCAGCCTCGACTACGAGCCCATCGGGTACCGAGCGTCGGACCTCGTGAAGGTCGACGTCCTCCTCAACGCGGTGCCCGTGGACGCGTTCTCCGCGATCGTGCACAAGGACAAGTCGTACGACTACGGCCGCCGCATGACCCAGAAGCTGCGCGAACTGATCCCGCGCCAGTTGTTCGACGTCCCGATCCAAGCGTCGATCGGTGCCCGCATCATCTCCCGCGAGACGGTGAAGGCGAAACGCAAAGACGTGCTGGCCAAGTGCTACGGCGGTGACATCACCCGCAAGCGCAAGCTCCTCGACCGCCAAAAAGAGGGCAAGAAGCGCATGAAGCAGATCGGCCGCGTCGAAGTCCCCCAAGAAGCCTTCGTCGCCGCGTTACGCCTCGAGGAGTAGCGCAAAGCGTATCTCGGCTGTGCGACGACTTCACTCGGCGACGGCGACGGCGACGGCGGCGAACGCGCGGGCCAGGGCTTGGCGCAGCAGGTCGGTGCCGCGGGCGAAGCCGACATCGGGGGGCCACGGGTCGACCAGGACCCAGCCGGACATGAGCGCGCGCGACGCGAGGACGCCGGGCGGGTTGTCGCGCACGAGCAGCTGACCGTGGAACGCCGCCGCGATCGGCGGTCCGCTCGGGTGGTGCACGACCGGGCAGCCCGCGACGAACACGCGGCGGGCGCGGAGCGGACCGGCGAGCGTGGTGAGGCGCTCGACCAACCGCGCGTCGCACCGCAGTTCCGACGCCTCGGATGGCGAGGCGACGGGAACGGCATCGTGGTCGCGCGCGAGCCAGTCGCGGAGTTCGTCGGGGATCGCGCCTTCAGGAGTCTTTGGGGAGTCCAAGAACTCTCTCACCGAGGATGTTGCGCTGCACCTCGCTGGTGCCGCCGCCGATCGTGAGCGCGCGCGAATACAGGTAGCCGTAGTGCCAGCTACCGCCGTCGAGTTCGCCGTACGGGCCGTGGTCGGACAACAACCCGTACGGCCCGGCCAGATCCATCGCCGCGCTCATGACGTGTTGGCCGTGCTCGTCCGACATCGCCTTGCGCACCGATGCTTCCGGGCCGGGCTCGAGTCCCTTCAGGCGCGCGGACACCGTGCGCAGCCGGATGAGTCGCAGGATCTCCGACTCGATGTACAAGCGCGCGATCTGCTGGCGCAGCACCGGGTCGTTGGTTCCGCCGTGCGTGCGCACCAAGTCGACGACGTCACCGGCCGTCGGTCCGCGGCCCCACAGCGCGCCTTCACCGGAGAGTGACACACGTTCGTTGCCGAGCGTGACCTTCGCCAGGCGCCACCCGTCGTTCTCGGCGCCGATGACGTTCGCAACCGGAACCCGCACGTCGGTGAAGAACACTTCGTTGAACTCGTGGGTGCCGGTCATCTGCATGAGCGGCCGTACTTCGATGCCGGGCGTCTGCATGTCGAGCACGAAGTACGTCACGCCGCGGTGCGGCTCTGCCTCGGGGTCGGTGCGCGCCAGCAAGATTCCCCACCGCGCGATGTGCGCGAGCGTGGTCCACGCCTTTTGTCCGTTGACGACGTACTCGTCTCCGTCGCGCACGGCGCGCGTCTGCAACGACGCGAGGTCGCTGCCCGCGCCCGGTTCGCTGAAGAGCTGGCACCACAACTCGGAGCCGTCGAGCATCCCCGGGAGCCATTGCTGCTGTTGCTCCTCGGTGCCCGCGACCATGAGCGTGGGACCGGCCCAGCCGATCCCGATCGGGTTCATGGGTCGCGGCACCTTCAGCTCGCGCATCGTCTCGTCGATCGCGAGCTGCTCGAGAGGTGTCGCTTCGAGCCCCCAGGGCCGGGGCCAATGCGGTGCCACGTATCCCGCCGCGGCGAGGCGCCGGTTCCAATCGGCCGGCCAGCCGCCCGTCGCGTGTTCGGCGATGAGTTCGCGAAGCGCCACTTCGGGGTTCACGTGCGCGAACCTACCGATTCATCCAGGACGACGACTGACTCCGAAGAGGTGCTGTGCTGCTCCAACCGCCGGACATGCCGGACATGGGCGACGCCGAACTGGGCGCGGCGCTCGTCGGGCGCGACCAGCAGGCGCTCGCGGAGGTGTACCGACGCCACGCGGGTACCTGCCTGGCACTCGCCCGCCGCGTCCTTTCCGACCGGACGCTCGCCGAGGAAGTCGTCCAAGAGGTGTTCGTCCGGACGTGGCGCCGGCCGGAGCGCTTCGACCACGAGCGCGGTTCGATCCGGTCGTTCCTGCTGGCCCAGGTGCACGGCCGGTCGGTCGACCTGCTCCGGGCCGAGACCTCGCGCCGGGCTCGCGAGGAGCGCGACGCGTTGCGCGACCCGGGTCGAGACGACGATCTCGAACTCGAGGTTCTGCAACTCGTCGAGAGCGAAGCCGTGCGGGCCGCACTGGCGACGCTCTCCGGCGGCGAGCGCGATGCGATCGAACTCGCCTATTTCGGGGGTCATACGTACCGCGAGGTCGCGGTGCTGCTGGAGCAGCCGGAGGGCACCGTGAAGAGTCGCATCCGTTCGGGGCTGCTGCGCTTGCGGGCCGCGTTGATCGAAGCAGGTGTCGAGGCGTGACTATTCCCCCCCGCGACCCCGAACTCGACTCGCTCCTCGGTGCGTACGCGCTCGACGCACTCGACGGCGACGAACGTGCGCGCGTCGACGAGTACGTCGCGCGGAATCCCGCGGTGATGTCCGAGATCGACGAGCTGCGCGAGACGGCCGCGGCCCTCGCCCTCGCACCTGTCGACGACGTCGCCGCCCCGCCCGAACTCTGGGCGCGAATCGTTGCCGAGACGAGCGACGACCTCGCGGTCCGTCGCGAGCGGCGGAGTCAACCCTGGGCGCCGATCGCGGTTGCGGCCGCGGTCGCGTTGGTCGTGGGCGCCGGTATCGGGGTCGTCGTCAGTAGCGACGAGCAGAACGCCAATGTTGCCGACGCGTACGAGACCGCCGTCGACGACGGCGCACGCGAAATCACACTCGCGAATGATGACGGCGACGTCGCCCACATCGCCCTGCTCGACAACGGAACCGGGTTCGTTCGCAACGACGGTCTGGCGGAACTGGGCGCGGACGAGGTGTACCAGCTGTGGGCACTCGTTCCGACCGACGACCCCGACAAGCCCCGCGTGATCTCGGCCGCGGTGCTCGGGTCGAACCCCACCGATGCCACGTTCACCATTGCCGGCGCCCCGGTGGACCAATTCATGATCACCGTCGAGGACGCGCCCGGTGTCCCGACGTCGAACGGTGAGACGGTCGCAATCTCGACCTGAGGGGCGCGACCATAGGGCGTGCCCTCCGGTGTCCCCTACGGTGTTTACGTCCACATTCCGTTCTGCGCGAAGCGGTGCGACTACTGCGACTTCGCGACGTGGACCGACCGCGACCACCTCATGGGCGGCTACGTCGACGCGTGTGTCGCCCACCTCGCCCGCTCCCAACCCGTGCCCGCGACGAGCGTGTTCTTCGGCGGCGGGACACCGTCGCTGCTGCCCGGCCACCAACTCGCACAGATCCTCGACGCAATTCCGAGAGTCGGCGCGGCCGAGGTCACCGTCGAGTGCAATCCCGATGCTGTCGACGCGGCCAAACTCGCCGCGTACCGCGCCGCGGGAGTGAACCGATTGTCGTTCGGTGTGCAGTCGTTCGCGTCGCACGTCCTCCTGTCACTCAACCGGACCCACGATCCGGCGAACGTGCAGACGGCGATCTCACTCGCGCGCGACGCGGGGTTCGAGCGGGTCAATGTCGATCTCATCTACGGCACCCCGGGCGAGTCGGTCGACGACTGGCGCCGCACCCTCGATGGTGCGCTCGCACTCGATGTCGAACACGTGAGCGCGTACGCGCTCACCGTCGAGCCGGGAACACCGCTCGGGCAACGGGTGGCCGCGGGCATCGCCCCGGCGCCCGACGACGACGATCAGGCCGAGAAGTACGAGATCGCCGACGATCTGCTCGGCGCCGCCGGGTTCCAGTGGTACGAGATCTCGAACTGGGCTCGTCCGGGCGAAGAGTGCCGGCACAATCTTCTCTACTGGTCGCAGGGCGACTACCTGGCGATCGGCGGCGCGGCCCACGGCCACGAAGCGGGCCGTCGCTACTGGAACGTGCGCACACCCGAGCGCTACATCGAATACGTCGGAGCGGAGCAGTCGCCCGAGGCCGGACACGAACTGCTCGATGCCACGGTCCGGGCCGAGGAAGCAGTTGTGCTCGCGCTGCGCACGCGCGCCGGTGCCCGCATCGCCGCGGTGCCCGAGTTGGTAGACGCGGGCCTGATCGACGTCGTCGGCGACCGGGTCGTGCTGACGCGCCCGGGGCGGCTGCTGGCCTCCGACGTCACGTCCCGAATGCTGCTGGCACTCGATAGGCTTGAGTGCCAATGACGATCCTCGACGAGCGCAAATCCGCGATCCTGCGGGCGATCGTGGAGCAGTACGTCGGGACCGCCCAGCCGGTCGGCTCCGCGACCGTTGCGCAGACCGCCGACCTCGGAGTCTCCGCGGCCACGGTTCGCAACGAGATGGCGGTGTTGGAGCGCGACGGGTACATCGCGCAGCCGCACACGTCGGCCGGTCGGGTTCCGACCGATCTCGGTTACCGCTACTACGTCGATCACCTCGCCGGGGTCAGCCAGCTCGCCCCCGTCGAGCGGCGCCGGATCGCCGACTTCTTCACCAGCGCGACCATGGCAATGGACGAGTTGCTGTCGCAGACGAGCCAGCTCCTGGCCCGGGTCACCGCTCACGCGGCCGTCGTCGTCGGACCCCAGGCCGAGACCGTCGTGATCCGGGGTGCGCACCTCGCGCAGTTGCAGCCCCGTGTCGTCCTGGCCGTGATCATCCTCTCGAACGGAGCGGTCGAGAAGGAAACCGTCCTGCTCGACGACGACGTCAGCGAAGCAACGGTCGCGGCCGCGAGCGCCCGCCTCGCCCAGGCGCTCGACGGGCGCCGTCTCGGCGAAGTCAACGTGCCCGACGCGGCGCCGAACGACGACATCGCGCGGCTCGTGCGCGTGTCGTGCGAAGCCCTGCGCTCCCACCTCGACCGCAGTCACACCGAACCGCTGTACATCGGTGGCGTCAGCCTGCTCGCGGCCGAGCACGACGCGTTCACCGAAACGACGTCGGCCCGCCTCTTCGAGTTGCTCGAGCAGCACGTGGTCCTCGCGACCGTCATGCGCGAAATGCTCGGACCGGGCCTCACCGTGCGGATCGGCGCCGAAAACCAGCGCGACGACCTTCTCGGGTGTTCGCTCGTGCTCGCGCCGTACTTGGTCGAAGGCGAGCTTGCGGGCACCATCGGCGTCCTCGGCCCGACCCGCATGGACTACCGGAAGGCCCAAGCCGCGGTCGCGACCGTGTCCCAACGCCTCGGCAAGCAGCTCTCTCGCTAATGGCGCGCGACTTCTACGAGGTACTCGGCGTACCCCGGCAGGCGAACGAGGACGAGATCAAGAAGGCGTACCGGTCGCTCGCCCGTCAGTACCACCCCGATGCGAACCCGGGCGACGACGGTGCCGAGGAGCAGTTCAAGGAGATCCAGCGCGCGTACGAGACGCTGCGCGATCCCGAACGGCGGCGGCGCTACGACCAGTTCGGCTCCGACGACGAACGCGCCGCGTTCGGCGCGAGCCAGTTCGGCCTCAACGACCTCTTCGACACCTTCTTCGGCGGCGACGTCTTCGGGCGCATGCGCGGGCAGGAGTCGGGCCCACCGCGTGGACCCGACGCGGAGATTCTGCTCGAGCTGACCCTTGCACAAGCCGTGTTCGGCACGCGCAAGACGATCGAGCCGCGCATGCCCGTTGCGTGTTCGGAGTGCGACGGCCGCGGCGCCGCGGCGGGGACGACGCCGACGCGCTGCGCCGCGTGCGACGGATCGGGCGAACTGCGCCAGGTCCGGCGGTCGCTGCTCGGCCAGATCATCACCAGCTCCGCGTGCCCGACCTGCGGGGGTACCGGCGACGTCATCCCGAACCCGTGCACGGTGTGCCGGGGCGAGGGACGCGTCCACGGTGTGCAGTCACTCGACGTCGACGTACCGCCCGGCATCGACGAGGGTCAGCGCCTCCGCCTCACCCAACGCGGCCCCGCCGCGCCGCGTGGCGGCATTGCCGGCGATCTCTACGTCACCGTGCGCGTGCAGCCCGACCCGCGCTTCGAGCGGCACGGCGAAGACCTGCTGCGCCGCATCCCGATCTCGATCGCGCAAGCCGCGTTGGGGACACGGGTCGACGTCGAGACGCTCGACGGCACCGAAGAGGTCGATGTCGCGGCCGGAACGCAGCACGGCGCGATGACGCGCCTGCGCGGACTCGGCGTCCCGTCGTTGCGCACGGGCCGGCGCGGCGATCTCGTCGTCGAGATCGCCGTCGAGGTCCCGACCAGCCTCACCGCGGAAGAAGCCGAGGCGCTGGCCCAGTTCGCGGCGCTGCGCGGCGAAGCCGTGAAGACGCGCGAGGGTCTGTTCTCCCGCATCCGCTCCGCGTTCCAATAGCGGTGAGCGTCCAGGCGAGTCACTCTTGGGCGGCAGGCGCGCACGCCGTGGCCCACGCGTTCGTCGACGTGCTCGGTGACGACATCGAGATCGGCGGCGACGACGGGCACCATCTGCAGCGTGTCCGGCGCCTGCGGGTCGGGGAGTTCATCACCGCGGCTGACGGCACGGGACAATGGCGCCGGTACGAACTGCGCGTCGCGTCACGCGGGCACATCGCGGCGTCGGCTTGCGGCCCGCTCGAGTCCGAACCGGAACTGTTGCCGCGGATCGCGGTCGCGATCTCGCTCACGAAGGGTGGGCTCGACGCAACTGCGGCGCGCCTTACCGAACTCGGTGTCCACCGCATCGAGCCGGTGCACGCGCACCACAGTGTCGTGCGTTGGGACGACACCCGGGCCCGCACCGCGGTCGACCGTCTGCGGACCGTCGTGCGTGAGGCCGCCGCCCAGAGCCGGCGCGCGCGTGTGCCGGAAGTGCGCGCGGTTGGCGACATCGCGAGCCTGGCGGGCCGCCCGGGCCTAGTCGTGGCCGATCGCACCGGTGTTCCCGGGTCCGAGATCCCGGACCCGCCCGCCGGGGAGTGGACCCTCGTGATCGGCCCCGAAGGGGGGCTGTCGGCCGACGAGCGGGTGCGCCTCGCCGGGCCCCGCCTCGCGGTCGGACCCCATGTGCTGCGGGCCGAAACGGCGCCGATCGCGGCCTGTTCGGCCCTGATCGGGCGCGCACGGTGGTCCGATTTCGCATGAGGTGGGGTTCCAGGTGCTCGTTGTGTCGCATGTTGTGGGATGTGGGGCAGTACGCGGCGCATGACTTTCACGGAGCGTGCTGATACGATCGTCGGGCCAGCGCGAAGAGTGCGCGGGCGGGGCGCCGAGAGGGCGCCCAGTTTCGGGCTTGGGGCCAGAGGGGGCTGGGTGGCCACGACAGGAGCACGCGTCGGTGAACGCCTGAGGGCGATCCGCCGTCAAAAGGGCTTGTCGCTGCACGACGTCGAAGCGCGTTCGAATCTCGAATTCAAGGCTTCGGTGTTGGGTGCGTACGAACGCGGTGAGCGCGCCATCTCGGTGCCTCGACTGCTGCGCCTGGCCGAGATTTACGAGGTTCCGTCGGACCAACTGCTCCCGCGCGAACTCGACGGCGAGATCAGTCTCGTCGACAGCGGCGCGGCGATGGCTCTGGAAGCCGGTTTCACGATCGATCTGGTGCGGCTGCACGACATCGACGACCCCGACGCCCAGATCCTCTCCCGGTTCGCGACCTCGATCCAGCTCGAGCGCCAGGACTTCAACGGGCGCATGCTCACGATCCGGCGTTCCGACCTGCGGGTGCTGGCCGCGGTGATGGGCCGCAGCATCGACGAGCTCGGTGCGCGCCTCGAACAGCTCGGCCTCCGGGCCAGTTCGACGGCCTAGCGCCGCTCATATCCCCGCTCGTATCGGTAGCTCCGGCCACGGAGTACCATTCACTCCACTTTGGCGACGCCGGCCACCAACACATCGGTCAAGATCCTCGTCCCGGGCAACCACCTCATGGTGGGACTGCTCGGATCGCGTGACGAGCTTCTCCGTCTCGTCGAAGACGCGTTCCCCGTGCAGATCCTCGTGCGCGGGAACGAGATCACCATCACCGGCGAGGGCCACCACGCCGAACGGGTCGGCCGCTTGTTCGAGGAGATGGTCGTGCTGCTCGAGCAGGGCCACGTCATCGACCGCGACAGCATCGGACGCTCGATCGAAATGCTCAAAGCCGATCAGCGACCGAGCGAAATCCTGACGACCGAAGTCGTACGCGGCCGCAAGACCGTCCGCCCGAAGACGTCGGGCCAGAAGGTCTACGTCGACGCCGTCCGCGACAACACCGTGACGTTCGCGATCGGCCCGGCCGGAACGGGCAAGAGCTACCTCGCGGTCGCACTCGCGGTGCAGGCGCTGCAGGCCAAAGAGGTGAACCGCATCATTCTCACGAGGCCCGCGGTGGAGGCCGGCGAACGGCTCGGCTTCCTGCCCGGCGATGTGCTCGCCAAGGTCGACCCGTACCTCCGGCCGCTGTACGACGCGCTCTACGACATGCTCGAACCTGAGGGTGTCGCGCGGCTCATGGAGCGGGGCACAATCGAAGTAGCCCCGCTGGCGTACATGCGGGGCCGTACGCTGAATGACTCGTTCATCATTCTCGATGAGGCCCAGAACACGACCGCTCAACAGATGAAGATGTTTCTCACGCGACTCGGCTTCGGTTCGAAGGCGGTCATCACCGGCGACGTGACGCAGATCGACCTGCCCGACGGACGGGGCCGGTCGGGTCTCCTCGCGGTGCGCGACATCCTCGACGACATCGACGGCCTGGTGTTCGTGATGCTCGGTTCCTCCGACGTGGTTCGCCACCGGATCGTGCAGGACATCGTGGACGCGTACGAGCGGCACGACCGCTGATGGACACCGAGACCTCACCCGTCGTCTTCGGCGCCGACGAGCAGCGCGACCTCACGGTCGACGTCGCGCGCTGGGTGCGTCTCGCGCAACTGGTACTCGAAGACGAGCGGGTCACCGAACGGTACGGGCCGAGCGTCGAGATGTCGGTGCTGTTCGTCGACGAACAGACCATCGGCGAGTTGAACGAGCGGTTCCTCGGCGCCGACGGCCCGACCGACGTGCTCGCGTTCCCGATGGACGAGGAGCTGCCGCCGCGCGGCCGCCAGCCCGATCAAGGTGGGCGCGGGCCCGGCTCACCGACCGACCCGGGCGACGCCCCGACCCTGCTCGGCGATGTCGTGATCTGCCCGATCGTGGCGCAACGCAACGCCTCACCGCGCGGGCTCACGGTCGACGACGAACTGGCGCTGCTGGTCGTCCACGGTGTTCTGCACTTGCTCGACTATGACCACGCCGACGAGGCGGAGACGGCGATCATGCGCCGTCGCGAGCAAGAATTGCTCGACCGCTTCCGCCAACGAGAAGAAGGCCGATGAGGAATAGATGAGCGCAACGCTCGCGATCATCCTCGCGATCTTCCTTCTCTTCCTCCTCGCGATCGTGCTCGCGGTGGCCGAGACCGCGTTCTTGCGCATGAGCCGCGTGAAGGCGATGGCGCTCGAAGACCAAGGGGCGAAGGGCGCCGGTCGCCTCGCCAAAATGCTCGAACGGCCGGAGCGCGCGATCAACGCGGTGACCCTGCTCGCACTCGCCGCGCAGATCGTCACCGCCAACTTGCTCGGTATCGTGCTCAGCGACTTCAAGGGCGCGTGGGTCGTCGTGCTCGGCGTCGTGCTCAACGTCGTCGTCTTCTTCGTGTTCGCGGAGGCCGCGCCGAAGACGTGGGCGGTGCAACACGCCGACCGGGCCGCGTTGCGCACCTCGGGATTCCTCTGGTTCCTCGTGCACTTTCCGCCGTTGCGCTGGATCGTGCGGGGGCTGCTCGCGTTCGTGAACTGGATCCTTCCCGGCAAGGGCCTGAAACAGGGCCCGTTCGTCACCGAGGAAGAGATCCGCCAGATGGCCGACGCCGCGGCCGAGGAAGCGTCTATCGAATCCGGCGAGCGGGAGCTGATCCACTCGATCTTCGAGTTCGGCGACACGGTCGTGCGCGAAGTGATGCTGCCGCGTCCCGACATGATCGCGGTCGAGGCCGACGCGACGGTCGACGAAGGCATCGCCCTCTCGATCGACGCGGGGAAGTCGCGGATCCCGGCGTTCGACGACACGACCGACAACATCGTCGGTCTCGTCTTCCTGAAGGATCTCGTCGCTCGCAGCTCGGCGGGCGAGGGGAGCGAGGTGGTCCGCCAGAGCCTGCGGCCCGCACACTTCGTGCCCGAGTCGAAGCGCGTCGCCGAACTCCTGCGCGAGATGCAGACCGAAAAGTTCCACATGGCGATCGTCGTCGACGAGTACGGCGGCACGTCCGGGCTCGTGACGATGGAAGACCTGCTCGAAGAGATCGTCGGCGAAATCACCGACGAGTACGACGAGGACGAGCCCCAGGTCGAACGGCTCGGCGAGGGCAGGCTCCGGGTTCCCGGCCGCACGCCGATCGACGAGGTCAACGAACTGCTCGACGTCGAGCTGCCGCAGGACGAGTGGGACACCGTCGGCGGCCTCGTGTTCAACACGCTCGGTCACGTCCCGAGCGAAGGCGAGTGCTGCATCGTCAACGGGCTCGAGTTCTGCGCCGAACGGGTGCAGGGGCGGCGCATCGTTTCGGTACTGATCCGCCCGGCCGACGTCTCCGCCGAAGCGCAAGTCGGGTGACTCAGGCGAGAGATCCGCAGGCCCGGTCAGTGATCCGGTTCCGCACGGGCGATCGAGGGCCGGAGGTCGGAGCCGCATGACTCAGGCGAGAGATCC
>JAWXCJ010000312.1:0-8778 GCA_034408875.1 Actinomycetota bacterium | reverse complement strand
CACCGGCCGGCCGGTGCGCGTGCGCGTCAATCTCGACAGCACGAAGTTGCTCTTCCCCGACGGCGACGAGTTCGTCCTCGACCTTCCCGAAGGCAACAGCGTCGAACGCTTCGCAGTCGAGGCCCGCACATCGGGGACGTTCACGATGACGGTGACACTGACGACCGAAGACGGGCGGCTGCCCATCGGCGCGCCGACGAGGGTCACCGTCCGGTCGGCCGTGTTCAGCGGTGTTGGTGCGGCCCTCACCGTCGGCGCGCTCATCTTCCTGGCGCTGTGGTGGGGGAACCACTTCCGCAAGGCCCGGCGGGCACGGGCCGCGATCGAGACGGTGTGAACTCACCTCAACTCGACTCGGACGCCGGGCGGCTGGTCCGGGCCAGTGCAACCGTCGCGGTCGGAACATTGCTGTCGCGCCTCACCGGCCTCGCGCGCGTCTTCGTCCTCGCATACGCCCTCGGGCAGGCGACGCTCGCCGACACGTACAACCTCGCCAACACGACACCCAACATCGTGTACGAGTTGTTCCTCGGCGGCGTGCTCACGGCCACGCTCGTGCCGTTGTTCGTCGAACACCTCGAGCGGCGCGACACGCATGCGACATCGGCCGTGTTCACCACCACGACCTGTGCACTCGTCGGTCTGACCGTCGTCGCGATCCTGGCCGCGCCCGCCATCGCCCGCCTCTACACCCTCGACGTCTCCGGAGCGCAGCGCGCGGACCAGATCGAGGTCATGACGTTCCTGATCCGCTGCTTCATGCCGCAGATCTGCTTCTACGGCATCGCCGCGCTCGCGACGGCCATGCTGAACGCGCGCCGGCGCTTCGTGGCGGCCGCGTACGCGCCCGTCTTGAACAACGTCGTCGTCGTGTGCGTGCTCCTCGCCTTCACGCGGGCCGCCACCGGTCCGCAGAGCGGCTGGACCAACGTCGACCGTATCCAGGGCGACACCAGCCTGCTCGTGCTGCTCGGCATAGGAACGACTGCGGGCGTCGCCGCGATGGCGCTGGCACTCCTGCCCGCGTGGTACAACGCGGGAGAACGGCTGAAGCCGGTGTTCGAGTGGCGCCACGAGTCGGTGCGGCGCATGCTGCGCCTCTCGAAGTGGACGGTCGGCTACGTCGTCGCCAACCAGGTCACGCTGCTCGTCGTGTTGCTGCTCGCGAAGTCCGGCGCCGCCGGTTCGGTCTCCGCGTACCAGTACGCGTTCATCTTCTTCCAGCTTCCCCACGGGCTGCTCGCGGTCTCGATCATGACCACGATCACGCCCGAACTCGCGCGCGACGCAACCGCGGGCGACGGCGCCGGGCTCCGGCGCGACTTCTCGCTCGGACTGCGGTATCTCATCGTGGTGGTCGTGCCCGCCGCCGTTGCGGTGATCGCGCTCGCCCAACCCGCGGTGGCGATACTCGTCCGCCCGGGCGGCGGCTTCAGCGCGTCGGACGCCGCGCTCACCGCCGACGTGCTGCAACTCCTCGCGATCGGACTCGTACCGTTCTCGGTGTACCTCTACACACTGCGCGGCTTCTACGCCCGCCAGGACACCCGCACCCCGTTCTTCATCAACGTGGTCGAGAACACCGCCAACATCGCGTTCGCGCTCGCGCTCTTCGGCGTCCTCGGCGTGCAAGGCCTCGCGCTCGCGTACGCCGCGGCGTACTTGCTCGCGGCCGCGATCGCGTTGATCGTGCTGCGCCGCCAGGTCGGCGACATCTTCGGGCCCCCGTTGAGGGCAACCGTCGCGAAGGCCGCAGTCGCGGCCGTCGCACTTGCCGCGGTGGCGGTACCTGTCGCGGGTGCGATCGGCGACGACACGGCCGGCCGTGCGCTCGCGGCCGCACTGCTCGCGGGTGTCGCGGGCGGTGCCGTGTACCTGGGCGCGCTGACGGTGATGCGCACGCACGAAGTCGCGGCCCTCGTCCGGCTGCTCCGCGACCGGGGCACGTCTCGCCCAGACGTGTAACGATGGGCGCGGAGCGGAGTCCAACACCCGCCGCCCCCAGGAGGGAATCAATGGCTATCCGTGTCGTCACCGACAGCGCATGTGACCTGCCGCAGCCCGTCTGCGACGAGTTGGGCATCGAGATCGTCTCGTTGACGATCCGCTTCGGTGAAGAGGAGTACGTCGACCGGGTCACCCTGAGCACCGAGGACTTCTGGACCAAGCTCGCGACGTCGCCCGCGCTGCCCGAGACGTCGGCCCCCTCGGTCGGGGCGTTCGAAGAGGTCTTCCGCCGCCTCGCCGACGACGGTGCCGACGGCATCGTGTGCGTGAACCTCTCGTCGAAGATGTCGGCCACCATCCAGTCGGCGCAGGTCGCGGCCAAAGCCATCGACGGCGTGTGCCCGATCGCGATCATCGACTCCAAGAACGCGTCGATGGGCATCGGCAACCTCGCGATGCACGCGGCCCGGCGCGCCAACGACGGCGCCGACCTCGCCACGATCGTCGCCGAACTCGAATCGCGGCGCGACCGCCAGCACGTGTTCGCGACCCTCGACACGCTCGAATACCTGCGCAAGGGCGGCCGAATCGGCGGCGCGCAAGCCATGCTCGGTTCGGTGCTGTCGATCAAACCCGTGATCGAGGTGATCGACGGCATGGTCGAGCAGGGAGCCAAGGTCCGCACGCGGTCGAAGGCCTTGAAGTTCCTCGCCGAGAAGGTTCCGGCGAAGAGCGAGATGCTCAGTGTGTTGCACTCGGGAGCCCCCGACCTCGACGAGTTCATGGCGATGATCGAACCCGCGACCCGCGACACCGAGGTCGTCGTAGGGCTCATCGGGCCGGTCGTCGGCGTCCATCTCGGCCCCCGCGTGATCGGCGTGGGCTGGATCGACACCGCCTGAACCACCCGGGAGCCGCTGACCCCTATAGCGTTTGCCTCCAGTGGGCATACGCGACGAGCGGCTTGATTCCGAACTTGCCGCGGCGGCCGCGTCGGGCGATCGGCGCGCGCTGGAGGCATTGCTCTACCGCCACACCGATCGGATCCACGCGATCTGCCGCCGCATTCTCGCCAACGATCACGACGCGCTCGACGCGACCCAGGAAGCACTCATCGCCGTCACGCGCGGCATCGCGAAGTTCGACGGCCGCGCCCAGTTCACGACCTGGTGCTATCGCGTCGCCACCAACGCGGCGCTCGACGAAGCCCGCCGGCGATCGCGACGCCCGGTGACGATGGAGGAGATGCCCGAAGCCGCGCACGCGGGCGCCGGTCCCGACGACATCGTCGCGAGCCGACTCGATGTCGATGCCGGACTCGCGCGCCTCTCGCCCGACTACCGCGCCGCGGTCGCGCTGCGCGACCTCGCCGACCTCGATTACGCCGAAATCGGGCAGATTCTTGGTATTCCGCCGGGAACGGTCCGATCGCGCATTGCGCGCGGCCGCGCCGCGCTCGCCGGACTTATCGGGAACCAGGAAGGCACCCCCGAGCATCCAACCCAGAACACACCATGAACGACCAACTCCCTCCCATGGCGGCCGACCAGGTTCTCGAACTGCTCAGTGCCGAGATCGACGGCGAGTTCGACGCGGCCGCGACCGACCTCGGCCTGACACCCGCCGACGCCCGGGCCCGGCTCGACGCCACGCCCGGTGTCACCGAACAGCGCGCCGCGCTCACCGCCACCCGTACCGCGCTCGCGGTTCCCGCGCTCGACGACGCGACCCGCGAGCGACTCGTGAGCACCGCGCTTCAATCTCCGGCGGCGAGCGACGAACTCTCGACCCGGCGCGCCCGCCGCACGATGGGACGCGTTATCGGCATCGCGGCAACCATCGCCGCGGTCGTCGTCGGCGCCGGCGCCCTCGCGGTCGTGGCCGGCGACAGCGACGACGACGGCGGCGGCGACGCAGCCATGACCGCCGAGGCGCCTGCCGCCGACGAAGAGTCGGGCGACGACAGCGACAGCGTCGAGGGCGACGCCGGCCCCGAGGCCGCGGAAGACGATGCGGCGTCCGACTCCGAGCGCGGAACCGCAGGCGCACTCGTCGCCGCACCCGCGCCCTACTCCTACTTCCTCGACTTCGGCGACGTCACCAACCCCGTCGCACTGCAGGCAGCCGTCGCCGGTCAGCTTCAGTCGTTGGCAGAACGGACGGCGCGGGCCGGAACCGGCCTACCGCTCACCGATGCGCCGACAACCGCTTTCGCATACGACATCGGTTGTTACGCCGAGTTCGTTGCGGACTACGGCCTTACCCCACCCCCGGTGATGGCGGGCACGGCGACCTACGCCGGTGACGACGTCCAAGTCGTGGTGTTCACGGCAGTCGAGGGCTACGAGGCCTTCGTGCTCACCGCCGAGTGCGAGGTCCTCGACGACCAGTTCGTCACCCCGTAGGCAGTTCGTCACCCCGGAGCCCTGACCGCGACGAGGCTACGCTGCCCGCCCTGGGATGGCTCCGGGGAGGCCGGCAATGAGCGACTGGACAACCGACGCCGCCGACGCAATCGAGAACGCCGTCTCCCTCGTTCGCGAGAAAACGGTCGATCCCGTCAAGGCGGTCACCAAAGTTGTCGTCTACGGGCTGCTGGCCGCGCTGATCGTCGTTCCGGCCGCGGTGCTGTTGCTCCTCGCCATGTTCCGCGGACTGGTCGAGATCTACCAGGGCGAGGTCTGGGCCGCATGGACGACGCTCGGGGGAATCTTCGTGGTCGCCGGCGGGTTCTTGTGGGCCAAGCGCGGGGCATGAGAGGAATCCGATGGATACCCGAGACGTCATCATCATCGGGTCGGGCCCGGCCGGCCTGACCGCCGCCGTTTACGCCGGGCGCGCCAACCTGAAGCCACTGGTTCTCGAGGGCATCGCCGCGGGCGGTCAGCTCATGCTGACGACCGACGTCGAGAACTACCCCGGGTTTCCCGACGGAATCATGGGCCCGGAGCTCATGATGAAGTTCCGCGAGCAGGCGGCGCGCTTCGGTGCCGACCTGCTCGCCGTCGACGTCGACCGCGTCGACTTCTCGACCGCGCCGTTCGGTGTGTGGGTCGGCGGTACCGAGTACCGCGCCCATTCGATCATCGTCTCGACCGGAGCGACCGCGCGCATGCTCGGCCTCCCGTCGGAACAGCGGCTGCTCGGCCACGGCGTCTCCACGTGCGCAACGTGCGACGGTTTCTTCTTCAGGGGCCACAACATCGCGATCGTCGGCGGCGGCGACTCCGCCCTCGAAGAGGCCAACTTCCTCACAAAGTTCGCGGACCAGGTGACGGTCGTGCACCGACGCAAAGAGTTGCGCGCGTCGAAGATCATGCAGGACCGCACGTTCGCCAACCCGAAGATCGAGTTCCTCTGGGACAGCGTGGTCGACGATGTCATCGGCGACACGAAGGTCGAAGCGCTGAGTATCCGTGACACCGAGACGGGCGCGCTCAGCACGCTGGCGGTCACCGGGTTCTTCGTGGCGATCGGCCACGACCCGAACACGAAGTTGTTCCGCGGCCAGCTCGAACTCGACGAGAACGGCTACATCGTCACGCACGAGGGCACGAACACGTCGGTGCCCGGAGTGTTCGCGTCGGGCGACGTCCAAGATCACGTGTACCGTCAAGCGATCACCGCGGCCGGGTCGGGTTGCATGGCCGCCATCGACACCGAGCGCTACTTGGAAGCGTTGGGTGACCACGCGACCGCTCATTGAGGTTGAGGAAGGGATAACCCAGTGGCAGAAGGTATTCAGACGCTGTCGGACGCGACGTTCGACGAGTCGATCGGTGCGGCGGAGTTGCCGATCCTGGTCGACTTCTGGGCCGAGTGGTGCGGACCGTGCAAGATGATCGCACCCGTCCTCGAAGAGATCGCGGCCGAGCACGGCGAGGTCATTTCGATCGCGAAGCTCAACGTCGACGACAACCCGAACATCGCGCGCCGCTTCGACGTGATGAGCATTCCGACACTGTTGGTCTTCGCCGACGGCGAGGTGCGCAAGCGCCTGGTCGGCGCCAAGGGCAAGGCCCAACTTCTCGAAGAGCTATCCGACATCATCGGATAGCCGCGCATGCGTCCCACCCTGCTGCGCCTCGGTGACCGCGGCGACGCGGTCCGCGACTTGCAGGACCGCCTCCGACTGAGTGGTCTCGCGGCCGAGGCCGACGGAGAGTTCGGTGCCGATACCGAGGCGTCGGTCCGTTCGTTCCAAGAAGTCCGCGGCCTTCGCATCGACGGAATCTGCGGCCCCGAAACGTGGGGCGCGCTGGTCGAGAGTTCCTTCTGCCTCGGTGACCGGCTCCTCTATCACCGTCAGCCGATGCTGCGCGGCGACGACGTCGCGGCTGTGCAGCAACGGCTGAACGGCCTCGGGTTCGACTCGGGTCGCGAAGACGGCATCCTCGGCCCCGAGACCGAGGACGCGCTCCGCCGCTTCCAGCGCGACGCGGGCATCGCGACCGACGGCGTATGCGGACCCGCGACCGTTGCCGCGCTCACGCGCCTCGGTTCGCTGGCTGCGGGTTCTGTCGCCAGCGTGCGAGAAGGTGAGAGTTTCCGTCGAGACTCGCGCCGTCTCGACGAGCGCGGCCTCTTCCTCGTGGTCGACCCCGGGCTGGCTGCCCTCGGAGACGCCGTGGCCCGCGGCCTACGCGAAATCGGCGCAGTCGTGGCCCTCGACGCGACCGGTCAGGACGCCGGACTCCTCGCGGGCGAGGCCAACCGCTTCGGCGCCGATGTCTTTCTCAGTCTCGGATCGGGCGAGCCGGGTGCCCGGTGCGCGTACTTCGCCACCCAGCAGTTCCGGTCCGAGGCCGGCTACGCGATTGCAGTCCGGCTCACTTCAGCGCTCGGGCAGGTCATCGAGACGGTCGACGAACCGGTAGGCCGCGCCTATCGGATACTGCGCGAGACCAGCATGGCCGCGGTCGCCGTCGAGCTCTTCTCGCCCGAGCGGCCCGAGGCCGCGGCGGCCATCTCGCGTCGATCGCCGGCCATCGCCGCGGCGATCGTCGACGGGATCCGGCGCGGCGTCGAAGAACCCATCGACGTCGGCCGGTAGCACCGGAGGATCAGCCCCGGCGACTGCCGTCGGTCATGACCCGGTAGATCCGCTCGAGGTCCTCGAGGGTCGCGAAGTCGATCTGCACGGTGCCGTGCTTCGGACCCATCGAAATACGGATGCGCGTTTCGAGGTAGTCGCCAAGGAGCTCTTCGAGTTCGAGCAGTCCCGGTGGGCGGAGCTTGGGTGCGCGCTCGCGAGCCGCGCGCGTCGCCGGGCTCTCGGTCCGGGCCCGCACCGCTTCTTCGACTTCGCGCACCGACAACTCCTCGGCGACCGCCCGGCGCGCCAGCTGCTCCTGGAATCCCCGGTCGGGGGTGCCCAGCAGCGCGCGGGCGTGGCCCGTGCGCAGCGAGCCGTCCTGGAGGTAGCGCTGCACGGTGGTCGGGAGCTGAAGGAGCCGGAGCGTGTTCGTGATGGTGGCCCGGCTCTTGCCGACCCGGATCGCGACGTCGTCGTGGGTAAGGTCGAAGTCCTCGATCAGCTGTTGATACGCGGCGGCCTCTTCAAGCGGGTTGAGCTGTTCCCGCTGGACGTTCTCGACAATCGCCTGTTGGAGCGAGGCAGCGTTGTCGGCCTGGCGAACGATCGCCGGAATCGTCTGGAGCCCGGCGCGGCGGGCGGCGCGCCAGCGCCGCTCGCCGGCGATCAGTTCGAAGCCGTCGTCGGTTGCCCGCACGAGCACCGGCTGGAGCACCCCCAGCTCACGAATCGACTCCGCGAGCGAGCCGAGGGTCTCTTCGTCGAAGTGTTGCCGCGGTTGCTGCGGGTTCGGCTGGATCGAAGCAATCGGGATCGCCTGGAGCGCAGCCCCGGCGTCGGTAGTCCCGGCCGGGATCAGCGCACCGAGCCCCTTACCCAGCCCGCCGGGTCGCGCCACGACTGACCTCCTTCGCGAGCTCGCGGTACGCCAGGGCGCCGCGGGAGGACGAGTCGAACACGATGATCGGCTGGCCGAACGACGGCGCCTCCGAGATACGGACCGTACGAGGAACCACCGTGCGGTACACCTTCGCTCCGAAGTGGGTCCGAACCTCGGCCTCGACCTGCTCGGCGAGCTTGGTGCGGGCGTCGTACATGGTGAGCACGATGCCACGGACGTCGAGCGTGGGATTCAGGTTCGACTTCACCAGCGACACGTTGCGGAGTAGTTGTCCGAGACCCTCGAGCGCGTAGTACTCGCACTGGATCGGAACGATCACATCGTCGGCCGACGCCAACCCGTTGACGGTCAGGAGTCCGAGCGACGGGGGACAGTCGATCATCACGAAGTCGTAGTCGGCCCGCGCGGGTTCGAGGGCCCGGCGCAGTTTGAGCTCCCGCGAGAACGCGGGCACGAGTTCGATCTCGGCGCCGGCCAGGTCGATGGTGGCCGGCACGACGAAGAGGTTCTTCATGCTCGTCGGCTCGACGCAGTCCTCGACGGGCATGTCGTTCATGAGGACGTCGTAAATCGAGCCCTCCACGTTCCGGTGGCTCAATCCGAGGCCGGTCGTGGCGTTGCCCTGTGGGTCGAGGTCGATGATCAGGACCCGAAAGCCGAGTTCGGCCAAAGAGGCACCCAGGTTCACTGTGGTGGTGGTCTTGCCCACGCCGCCCTTCTGGTTGGCGATGGCGATAATCCGGGGGAGGACGATCGGTTCCGGCGCCGAGGAGTCGACGAACACCGGCTCCTCCGGGGCTTTGACGGAGACGGGTTCGACAGGGACTTCGACGGTCGGTTCGGGCTCCGGTTCGATGGAAATGTCTTCGTCCTCGTCCGGGACCGGGGTCGGGGT
>JAWXCJ010000311.1:0-4955 GCA_034408875.1 Actinomycetota bacterium | reverse complement strand
TCGTCGCCGGACAGACCCCACCGGCCCTGCAGCGCATCGGCCGTGAGCCCCATGATCGGCAGCGCCAAGCCCACCGCGGCCGCGACCGCGGCCAACTGCCGCCATCCGAAGTGGAACGTGCGCAGTTCGTCGGTGAACGCCGCGACGCCGAGGCCGACCGCGAGCGCGAGGCCGAGCGCCGCGAGCACGAGCATGCCTTCGGGCGCCGGCAACGGAGCCGACGAATCGAGCCGGGACGGCAACCACGCCGCGATCCACGCCACGATCGTCAACATCCACGCCCGGCTTGCCCACCCGAGACGCGGACCGGTCGCGACGGCGAGCGGGAGCAGCCCGGCCACGATCAACCCCCACGGCGCCGCGCCGGAGCCCGCGCGGCCGGTCTGGAAGGAGAGCATGTCGACAAGTCCCTGCGGTTCGCGCGCCATGAGCCCGAACGTCTCGGCCCGCGCGCCGAGCAGGTCGAACGACCACGGGGCGAGCAAGACGAATGCCAGCGCGGTCCCGGCCGCCGCGGTCGCGAGGGTACGCAGGGAGAGATGCAAGCCACCGGCGACGGGCACCGCGAGGAGGAAGGCGACGCCGATCGTGAGCGCGAAGAGCAGCGCCGGCGGCCAGGCGGCGGCGACGATCGTCGTCAGTAGCGCGACCGAGAGCATCGCGTGCAAGCGAGCCCGGCGATCGTCGGGCGCGGCGGCACCGGCCCGCAGCAACGCACGCAAGAGAAACGGCGCGAGCGCGAACGCGACGAGCGGACCGAAGTGGCCCTCGCCGACGGCGTTGCGCACGACCGGATTCACCACGTACGCCAGCGCGGTCACGACGGCAGGCAGCGCGGCCGGCGCGAGCGGTCGGGCCAGTCGGTAGGCGCCCCACGCACCCAACGGGAAGGCGCCGGCGACGACGAGGGTGCGGGCCAGGTCCGTGTCGCCGAGCAGGGCCGTCGACAGGAGGGCCATGAGCCCGAAGATCGGGGGGCCGGGCGCGTCGGCACCGATCATCGCGTAGCGCCACGACGACAGGAACGTCGACCACAACGCGCCCATGCTCGGCCAGTCGTTCAGCGTTCCGACTTGCGGCACCCGGTCGAGGATGAGCGCGCGCGAACCGATCACGATCAGCACCACGATGACGGCCGTCAGCACGACATGGCCGGTACGCAACCGCGTGCGCACCCGGGCCGCCGCGTCCCGAGTGCGGTTCGAGACATCGGCCAGACGGTCGCCCGCGTGCAGGCGATGGGCGAGAAACATGCGCAGGCGAGCACTCCCCCGCACCATCAGGTCGCGCACGTCGCCGTCGTCGACGCGCCGGAGTCGCTGGGTGGAGACCCGAGCGCGGTGCACGTCGCGCAGCTGCCGGATGTTGTCGAACCAGCCGCCGAGCAGGCCCGCGGCGCGGCGGGGCCGACGGCCGATCACGAGCGCCGCGGCCTCGATCAGGTTGAGGAAGAAGGCGACCGGCAGCACCCACACGAGGGCGAGACCCGAGTACGACTTCATCAGCACGCGTACGCGGCCGCGCGTCCAGGCCTCGAGATCGACCGTCTCGTCGCGCCGCGAGGGCCGGTGGTCTTGCAATGTCGTGCGCCGATGCCGGACCCGCGCTTCCGGCGCGACGAGGATCCGCGCCCCTGCAAGTCGCGCTCGCCAGCACAGGTCGACGTCGTCGAAACCGGGGAACGTGGCGGCGTCGAAGCCGTCGAGTTCGTGGAACAGGTCGGTGCGAACGAGCATCACCGCGTTCGACACGTAGAAGACGTCACGGACGGCGTCGTGCTGCTCCTGGTCGAGTTCGCCGGGCTCGATGTTCGAGAACGGCACGCCGTAGTGGTCGATCGACATGCCGACTTCGAGCAACTTGGTCTCGTCGTCGTAGTCGACGAGTTTCGGCCCGACGACACCGGCGTTCGATCGGTACGCCTCCTCGACCATGATGCGCACGGCATCCGGGGCGAGCACGACATCGTCGTGGCAGAAGAGCAGGAAGGTCGCGCCCTCGACGGTGACCATGACGTCGTTGGCCGCCGCCGCGAAGCCGAAGTTCGATTCCAAGCGCCGCACGAACGCGTGCGGTGCGGCCTGCGCGATGCGCGGCGTCGGATCCTCGGTCGAGCCGTTGTCGAGCACGAGCACCGAGAGAGCCGGATACTCCTGCTCGGCCAAGCTGGCGAGCGCGCCCTCCAACCAGGGGCCCGGGTCGCTCGTCACCATCACTGCGACGACCGCAGGTGCAACCGCGGCCTCGATCTCGTCGTCGGCCGGTTCCGCGCCGCCCTCGGTCGCTTCGTCCGCGGCGGGGTCCGGGTCGGTCACGGCCGGCTCGCGCTCGACGTGGTCTGGGGCGGCTGGGACCGGCTCTTCGCGCGGCTCGACCTCGGGCTGGTCGGGCTCGGCCTGCGGCGCCCCCGGGTCCTGCCCCGGCGCGAGAAGGCCGGTCCCCGGATCGGGTTCGGGCGTGTCCATGGGCCGGGTGAGGATAGCCCCGGACGCCTTGTGCGAGGTATCACGAGTGCTTGCAATAGTTAGCAGCGCGCGCTATTGTCGCGAGCACACGGGACCACCCCCCTTTCCGGTCCCGACAACGAGGAGTGTTCGATGGATGCACGCAAGACCGTGACCGACGCCGGCTACATCGCCATTGGCCTCGGCGTGATGGGCGTACAGCGGGCCCAAGAGCGGGGCCGGACCGTCAAGGAGCAAGTGTGGGGTGCCGGCGATTGCCTCGCCAACCGCGGCCGCGACTTCGAGACCCGGGCCAAGGAGACCGTCACCAAGGTGCACGGCCTCGGAACCGACCTGACGTCGCGCGTTGAGCCGTTGGTCGAGCAGGTGCAGAGCAAGGTCGAGCAGGTGCAGACGAAGGTCTCGCAGGTGCCGGAAAAGGTCGTGCAGGCAATGGAGCCTGTGACCGCCCGGGTGCGCGAGCGCCTCGGCACCGCTGCCGCGTAACAACAATTACAGAATAAGTAGGGTTTGGGTCGTGCTCACGGCCTTGGCGGGCGGCGTTGGTGCCGCCCGCTTCCTATCTGGTCTCGTCCGCGCGGTGCCGCCCGCCGACGTCGTCGCGATCGTGAACACGGCCGACGACGACGAGTTCCACGGGCTGCACGTCTCCCCCGATCTCGATTCGGTCACGTACACGCTCGCGGGCGCGTCGAACACGGCGCAGGGTTGGGGACTCGAAGGCGAAAGCTTCCGGGTTCTCGAAGCCCTCGGACGGTACGGCGTCGACACGTGGTTCGGACTCGGCGACCTCGACCTGGCGACGCACCTGTTCCGAACGCAACGGTTGGGCAGCGGCGCGCCGCTGTCGACCGTCACGGCCGAGATCACGGCCGCGTGGGGCATCACGACGCGCCTGCTGCCGATGACCGACGACCGCGTCGCGACGCGTATTTCGGTCCGTTCGCCGGGGCGAGATCGAGAACTCGCGATGCAGGAATGGTTCGTCCGCGAGCGCGCCACTCCCGAGGTGACCGCGGTGCGTTTCGACGGCGCGGAAACCGCCCGGCCCGCGCCCGGCGTCATCGCCGCGCTGGCCGAAGCCGAGACGATCGTCATCTGCCCGTCGAACCCGGTGATCTCGATCGGGCCGATCCTCGCCGTGCCCGGCATTCGCGAACTTCTCGTCGAACGGCGTGACCGCGTCGTAGCCATCAGCCCGATCGTCGGCGGGGCGCCGGTCAAAGGCCCGGCCGACCGGCTCATGGGCCCGCTCGGGATCGAAGTGTCGTGCGTCGGTGTCGCGCAGACATACGCCGACTTCTGCGGGACGCTCGTGATCGACGCCGTCGACGCGCCCCGCGCCGCGGCGGTCGAGGCCGCCGGCATGCGGGTCGTCGTCACCGACACGATCATGCGTAGCCCCGAGGTCGCGGCCGCGCTCGCTCGCGAAACGCTCGCCGCGGTGGCATGACTCCCCTGGCGATCATCCCGGTCGCGGGGATCGGCGAGGTGCGAGCGGGCGACGAGATCGCGGATGCGATCCTCGCGGCAACCACACTCGAGCCCGGCGACTGCCTCGTGGTGACCCAAAAGATCGTCTCCAAAGCCGAGGGTCGCCTCGTGCCGCTCGACCCCGACGACCTCACCGCGCGCCACGCGCTCGTCGAATCGGAGTCGGTGCGGATCGTGCGCCGCCGCGGCGACCTCATCATCAGCGAGACGCGACACGGGTTCGTGTGCGCGAACGCGGGCATCGACCTGTCGAACGTCGAGTCGGGTTTTGCCGCGCTGTTGCCGGTCGACTCCGACCGATCCGCGAAGCACATCCGCGACGCAATCCGCGCCCGGGCCGCGATCGAAGTCGCTGTTGTCATCTCGGACACGTTCGGGCGCGCGTGGCGGCGGGGCCTCACCGACGTCGCGATCGGCGTGAGCGGCATCGCCGCAGTCATCGACCTGCGAGAGACACCCGATGCGCTCGGACGCGTACTCCACGTCACCGAAGTCGCCGTCGCCGACGAGATCGCCGCCGCGGCCGAGCTGGTAATGGGCAAGGCCTCCAACGTCCCTGTCGCCATCGTGCGCGGCCTCGACGCGTCATGGTTCCGCGACGGGTCGGTGCGCGAGCTGGTGCGGCCACCCAGCGAGGATCTGTTCCGGTGAGCGGTACGCGGGTTCCGCAGTTCCTCGAAGCGCGCCGCTCGATTCGCTCGTTCACGAACGCCGAAGTCGACCGCCGCGTCCTCGACGCGTTGGTCGAGGCCGCGTGCATCGCGCCCGCGCCGCATCACTCACGACCGTGGCGCTTCGCGGTCGTCGACACCGCCGAGGGCAAGGAAGCGCTCGCGTCCGGCATGGGTGCCCGCTTCCGGGTCGACCTCGAAGGCGACGGCGTCGCCGCCAAGCGCGTCGACGAGCTCGTCGAGTCGTCGCACCGCAAGATCACCGGCGCGCCCGCGCTGATCCTCGGATGCCTCACCTGGGACGGCCTCGACCGCTACCCGGACG
>JAWXCJ010000310.1:0-3573 GCA_034408875.1 Actinomycetota bacterium | reverse complement strand
CTGTACCCAGTTCCCCGCCGTTGTAAGCGCGCCGGCCCTCAGCGCGTCTTGGCGATCTCTTCGGTCAGCGTCGGCGCGAGCCACGCGGCGACCTTCGGTGCCGAGGCTCCGTCGAAATGCACGCCGTCGGGGCGGAGTGCGGTCCCGTCGAGCGTCGCCGGTACGTCGCCGGTGCCGGGACGACGGTACGGGTGACGTTGCCCGGGCTCGTCGACCCGGACCACGACGCACCGGCGCGCACAGGCGATCTTCGGTATCCGGTCCCCTGATCGGCGCCGGTGGCGGACTCCGACGAAACGGGGCAGGATGCCGGGTCGTCCGACCAGAACCCGCCCACACCAAGGAGCCGCTCCGTGACCTCCACGCCGATGCCGTCTGCGAATGTCCCGCCTGCCTCGGGCCCGATCGGAGAGCCCCGCAAGTGGTTGACGGTCGCCCTGCTGTCGATCGTCACGTGCGGTATCTACTTCCTCTGGTGGGAGTACAAGACCTTCGAGGAACTCAAGCAGCACAACGGCACCGGCCTCGGTGGTGCGATCGCGCTGGTCATCGGAATCCTCCTGGGCATCGTCAACGCGTTCATCTTGCCGAGCGAGATCAAGAACATGTACGAGCGCGATGGTCGCGAGTCGCCGGTGCAGGTGATCGAGGGTCTGTGGCTGCTCCTGCCCATCGTCGGGTTCTTCATCTGGACCATGAAGATGCAAGAAGCCCTGAACGACTATTGGATCTCGAAGGGTGCCGCGCCGCTGGCCGCCGGGTAGGTCGTACCTGCGATCAGGTTGCAGCAAACGCGGCGGCGGCCCCAAGGACGGGGCCGCCGCGTCGCGTCTGGCACCCCTCGGGCCATGTCCTCAATAGTCCTTCGTGGTGGCCAATCGAGCAGGGGTGGTACGCCTGTCGCTCACTGCGGCGCTCGCCGGGCTCCTGTGCTTCGTCGCGGTTCCGGCCCACGCGGCGGGGACCGTCGGCGTCGAGGCCGCCTTCGATACGCCGACCACGACGCTGCTCACGACGACGGGCACGGACAGCGTCGTGAACATCGAAGCCAACATCGTGAACCTGACATTCCCGCCTGCGGGTGGGGCAGCGACCGGCTTCATCGAGCTGTCCGCGACCGAGACCTTCACGCTCGACGGCGGCGTTGCGTGCGATGTACGCCACGAGTTGTTCGTCGACCTCGTCGGCACCTACGACGGCGTACGCGACCTGCAGGGAACGACGGACGGCCAGTACAACGACACGACGCTTTCGGGCTGCACTGACGGTTACGGGGGCGAACCGGTCGCCTTCGACTTTCCGTGGACGGCAACAGTGGCGGACTCGACCTTCGCGTTCGCCATCCAGGCCGGCGAGAGCTCGTTGACCGCGGCCGGCGCCGCGTTCCTCGACGGCGGGCCGTGGTCGCCGGGCGCCGCCGCCGATCCGCAACCGATCACCCAGACCGAAGCGCCGGCGAGTAGCTCGTCGCTCGCACGGACGATCGGGTACGCGCTCGCCGGCTCGCTGCTCGGCGCGCTCGTGAGCCTCGTGGTCGGCCGCCTTACCCGACGCCGGCCCAAGGTCGCACCGACGACGGTCGAACGGCGATCGGTCGCGGTCGCACCTCCGCCCCCGCGCAGTGAGCGCGCCGAACTCGTCGACCGCATCGACGACATGCTCGCCGTCATCCGCGAACGACGCGAACGGGAGGGCGCCTCGTGAAGCGCATGCTCGCGTCGGTCACGTTCGCCCTTGTCGTTTTCGCCGCGCCGGCCGCGGCCGCGGAGACCGTCGAGGTCACGGCCGCGCTGACGCCCGATGCCACGGAGTTCATGGGCGACGTCATGGGCACGTGGGACTTGTTCTGCGTTGTCGGGGAGGGCGAGCCCTGCCAGGAAGACGTCGCGGGGACTGCCGTCGAGACCAACGAGCTGCTCCTGTCGTTCCCGGCGGCGGGCGGCGAAGGCAGCGGGACGTTCACGGGAACGTACGACCCGAGCAGCGGCGCCGTTGCCGGCACGCTGGCGTCGCACACGCGCTACGAGTTGGTGTCGGGTTGCGACGGTGTGCTCGATCACACCGACGCCGACAGCACCGGGCCGTTCACGGCTCGCATCGACGGAACCACCTTCACGGACACCGGCGAAAACGGCGGTCTCGGCCCAATCTTTGTGGGGACCGCCGGCCGCTCCGGCGAAGCCGCGACGACGGCCGAGGCCGAGAGTGTCGGCGACGGCACGAACGAACTCGCGGCGGCGCTCGTCGGCGCAGTGCTCGGCGGTGCGGTCGCGGCCGGCGTGTCGCGCGTGCTCCGCCGAGATGGCGCGGCCGCACCACCGTCTCCGCCGCGTCTCTTCAGCGACGACGAGTCGCTCCACCTGCTCGAAGAGAACGGGCTCGTCGAACGCGTCGTCGGTCCCGACGGCATCGCGAGTGCGAGCATCGTCGTGCAGGGTGACCCGACACCCACGGCGCCGGAACCGGGTGCGGCCGAGCCGGTTTCGGAACCGACGTACGAAGGACCGTCCGCGGCCGACCGATTCGCCGCGGAGGCGATCGAGACCGCAATGCGCGTGGTCACGAACACGCCGCCTCCGGAGCCGCCCGCACCGCCGGTCGAAGGTTCACTTGGCGACGACCTGGCCCGCGACGTTCTCCGCACCGAGATGCTGCATCACGCCGAGCCGGGCGACATCCCGACGACGAGCGCACCCATCCCGCAACCGGAACCGAAGCCCGCTCCGCCTCCCGGAGACCCGTATGCGCGCACGCGCCCGCACTTCGCGCAAGCGGCCGACGTCCTGTTGCGCGGCATGGACGTCTCATCCGAGGAGAAGATCGCATTGGCCCGCGCGATCGAGGACGGGGCCAAAAAGTTCGTCCACGAGCCGAACTTCCACTTCGAAGACACCGGTCTGACCGGGGACCAGCAGGGCGCGCCGAACGAAGCGGTCGATGCGTTGCGACGCGCTGCCGCCGAGATGTTCAAGGGCCTCGACGTTCCGGAGGATGTCCGCGAGGAAGTCGTGAACGCGATGCTCGACGAGGTCGCGCGCCACTTTGCGCGCGACCTCCTGTCCTGAACCGCTCAGCTGGCGCTGTTGTAGCTGACGATCTGGCAGTCCTGGATCTTGACCTTGATGAACTTGTGGTCGTCGTGGCCACCTTCTGTCAGCGCGGTCGGTTCCGCCGGCGCGGGTGAGAAGTAGACCCGCACGTAGTCGCCCGGCGCTTCTTGCGACGCGACGACCCAGCCGGCCGCGGGCGTCGCCGCGTCGAGCGTGAACGCCGAGCCGTTCCACGTCACCGTGATGGCACCGACGCCGCCCAGCTCGTAACTCGCCGTACCGGCGCCAGGTGTGGTGTCGCACTCGGTCCACTCACCGTTCTCGGCCGTGACCTCGCCGTTCTTCAACCGGGCCTTCACGTATTTGACTGTGCTGCCCTGGCGGAAGATCACCTTCACGTACTCGGTACCCGTTGCCGTGTGCGTCTCGGCGGTCCAGCCGTCGACTGCCTGCGTGGCGACGACCGTCATCACGCCGCCTTCGAGTTTCACCGTCATCGTGCCCGCGCCCGGCGCCTCGAACG
>JAWXCJ010000309.1:0-17944 GCA_034408875.1 Actinomycetota bacterium | reverse complement strand
GGCCGCGTCGTTCGAGGAAGTCGGGGTCCGGGCCCGTGAGCTCGAGGAGTTCGGGTACGACGGGCTGCTGACGGCCGAAACGGCCCACGACCCGTTCCTTCCGTTGGCCGTCGCCGCGATGAACACGGAACGCATCGAGCTCGGGACGGGCATCGCGGTCGCGTTCGCCCGCACCCCGATGGTGACGGCGTACACGGCCAACGACCTCCAGCGCGCGTCGAAGGGCCGGTTCATCCTCGGGCTCGGCAGCCAGATCAAGCCGCACATCGAGAAGCGGTTCTCGATGCCCTGGTCGCACCCGGCGGCACGTATGCGCGAGTACATCTTGGCGTTGCGCGCGATCTGGGGTGCGTGGAACGACGGCGAGAAGCTCGACTTCCGCGGCGAGTTCTACCAGCATCACTTGATGACGCCGTTCTTCGCGCCGGCGCCGCACACGTTCGGCGCGCCGAAGGTGTTCCTCGCCGCGGTGGGCGAGAAGATGACCGAAGCCGCGGGCGAGGTCGCCGACGGCATCCTCATCCACGGGTTCACCACCGAGCGGTACGTGAAGGAAGTGACGCTGCCCGCCCTCGAGCGCGGCCTCGCCAAGGCGGGACGCGATCGTGCGACGTTCGAGGTCTCGGGCCCGTTGTTCGTCATCACGGGGACGAACGAAGAAGAAATCGAGAAGGCGCGCCAGGGCACCCGGCAACAGATCGCGTTCTACGGTTCGACGCCCGCGTACCGCGGCGTGCTCGACCTGCACGGTTGGGGCGGGTTGCAAGACGAACTCAACTCGCTGTCGAAGCAGGGCGAGTGGGTGAAGATGGGCGGGCTCATCGACGACGAGATCCTGCACACGTTCGCGGTCGAAGCCGAACCCGCGGCCGTCGGGCGCGAGTTGCAGCGCCGCTACGGCGGTGTCGTCGACCGACTCTCGTTTTACGCGCCGTACCGCAGCGACCCCGAAACGTGGGCGCCGGTCATCGAAGACCTCAAGCGCGCGTAGCCGCGTCGAAGGCGAGCATGGACGCGACCGCGGCGTCAGGGTCTTCCTGGGGGCCGAAGTGGCCGCGGCCGGGGACCACTTCGAGACGCCCGCGCCGCAACCGCTCGACGATCTTCTCGGCCAGTGGGGGGCCGATGTCGGTGCTCAATTCGCCGCACACGACGAGCACGTCGGCATCGATCTCGCCGAGGCGCGTGTAGAGCCCGTGGTTCGGGCCCATCGAGTAGACGCGCGCCTCTACCTCAGGCGCGCACTTCAGTTCGAACACGCCGTCGCCTCGGTCGCGCAACCCGTACTCGACGTACGCTCGCAACGACTCCTCGGTCATGACGAAGAGCGGGCGCTTCGACGCGTACGCGTCATACGCCTCGTCGATCGACGCCCACTCGTTCCTACGTTTGCGGGCGGCCGCCGCCATCGGGAAGTCGGGCTGCGGCGCAATCGGTGCGTCCGACGGAAACACGATCGGTTCGTACGCCCACACGCGCGCGAACGTGGCGGGTTCCTTCACGTCGGCGAGCAGCAGCGCGGCCGCGCCTTTCGAGTGCCCGCACGCGAGCAGCGCCGGGTCGCCCGCGATGTCGAGGTGCTGCGCGACGGCGAGCACGTCGTCGCCGAACCCGTGCCACGAGTACTCGATGTCGGGCGCGTCGCTGTCGCCGTGCCCGCGGAAGTCGAAGGACCAGACGTGCCGGCCGCTTGCGACGAGACGTTCGGCGATGGGCGCCCAGATGCGGCCGTGGAAGCCTGTGGCATGTGACAGCAACACCGGGTCGCCGGTGCCGCCCCAGTCGTGCACCGCGAGCGTGAGTCCGTTGGCTTCGATCGAAGTCGTTGTGACCATTGTGTGGAGATGGTCAGGTCTGGTTTGACGGAAGCGACGGCATCTCGGCCGTCGTTCCCTGCGCGGCGGCGTCGTCGCTGATCGCCTTCATGATGGCGCCCGCGGCGCGGTTCACGAACTCGCCGCCGCTGCCCGTCACCCACTCGCACGACCGCTGCGGCCACTCGGCCTGGCCGTCGAAGTGCGGCATGACGAACTGCGCGATGAGTTCGAAGCTACGGCGGGTCGCGGCGGGCGTCGCCCAGTCGTGACCGAAGATCAACGCGGCGCCGAAGCCGCCCTTCGACTCTGCTTCCAACTCGCGCAACTTCGCGATCGCGTCGTCGGGCGTGCCGATGACGGCGAACCCGTCCTCGGCCGTGTTCTTGATGATCTCCTCTGCCGTGCTGCCGCGCACGGGGCCGGCGGGCAGCACGTGGGTGAAGTAGTTCGAGAACTGCACGATGCCGTACTCGACGTCTTTCAACGCCTGCTCGCGCGTCTCCGCGATGTGCATAGGCACGACAAGGCGCCACTTCGAGCGATCGGCGACGTGGCCGTTCGCTTCGGCCGTCTCGCTCCACGTCTTCCAGTGGGTGCCGATCGCGTCGAAGCCCATCTTCGTCGTCGCCGCGATCGACATCAGTCCCGCGCCGTACTTACCCGCGGCGCGCGCACCGACCGGCGAGATCGACGCCGCGATCGCGACTTCGAGCTTCTCGCTGTACGGCCGCAGTTGCAGCCGCGCGTCTTGAAGTGTGAACCCGTCGGTGTGCATCGTGACGATCTCGCCGTCGAGCAGGCGCATGATCGCTTCGAGGCACTCGTCCATGCGCGGCCGCTGCTGATCGGCGGGGATGCCGAGCATGTGCGCGTCGGACGTGAGCTGACCGGGACCGCACCCGAGCATGACGCGGCCGCGCGTGAGGTGGTCGAGCAGCACGAACCGGTCGGCCAGCATCAAGGGGTTGTGGTACGGCAGCGAGTTGACACCGCTGCCGAGCCGGATGTGTTTGGTCCGTTCGGCCGCGACCGCCATGAACACCTCGGGCGACGAGATGATCTCGTAGCCGCCCGAGTGGTGCTCGCCGACCCACACCTCGTGGAAGCCGAGCTTGTCGAGGTGCACGATCAGGTCAAGGTCGCGTTCGAGCGCGAGCGTCGGGTTCTGACCGGTCGGGTGGAACGGTGCCATGAAGAGGCCGAAGCGCATGGTGGCCATTCGACCCAACACTTGACCGTCCGGTCAAGTCAGGCGTTTACGGAAGCTGTGCCTGCACCCACGCGTCGAGCGCGGGGCCGCTCTCGAAGCTTGTGATGAGCGCGTAGCGCGGGCCCGAACCGGGGTGGGCGACGACGTGCCACAGCCGTTGCGTGTCGAGCAGGAAGCGGGCGCCGCGGTGGAGCGGTAAGCGCACCTCAGTCGTCGGGTCGGGGAGACCGTCGGTGCCGGTGTCCATCAGCAACATGTAGCTGTCGGGGAAGTCGGTCAGCTCCAACCACGTGCGCACGACCCACCCGTCGGTGGGCGGATTGAAGCGGTTGTTGTCGTCGCGGTGGAAGCTGCGGAACGCGGTGTCGTGATCTTGCGGCTCCAACTTGATGACCCGCACCCGCCCGAAGTCGGCGCCGACGTCGTCGACGTATTTCTGCAACGTCGGGCACGTGGCCGCGTTCGTCGTCCAGCGCGCACCCTTGTCGGGGCGTTCGTCGCCCTTGTTCCAGAACCCGCGGCAGTCGAGCCGGCCGTCGGCGGTGGCGAGCGGCGCGAAGTTGGTGTCGCCGCCGCTCTTCCAGTCCATGTACTCGAGGTCGAGGTACTCGCGCTCGGGCACGTCGTACGAAAGGTCGGTGAGCTGCACCCACCCGCGTGCGGCGAGCACGTCGAGGCGGGGGTGCGGCGTGTCGAGCTCGATCTCGCACGACCAGTGCTCGGTCGTGGGCCAAAAAGCAGTACTCACGGACCCGAGTCTACGGGTGGTCAGGGGCGGAACCCGTGGGACCTTGGTCCTTTTCTGCGCACCGGCGCGGCGAGCGCGGCGAACTCGCACAGCTGGGGGCGGGTGGCACGGGGGTCGATGATTTCTTCGATCATGAACGCCTCGGCGGTCCGGAACGGCGACTGGCGCGACGCCAGCTTCTGTTCGATCTCCGCCCGCAACGCGACCGGGTCGTCGGCCGCTTCCAGTTGCGCACGGTACGCGGCTTCGATGCCGCCTTCGAGGGGCAGGCTGCCCCAGTTCCCCGATGGCCACGCGAACCGGTACGAGAAACGCGACGCGTTCTGGTGCGCGGCGCCGGCCACGCCGTACACCTTGCGCAAAATGACGGAACACCACGGCACCGTCGCCTGGTAGATAGCAGCGAGCGTGCGCGCGCCGTAGCGGATCGTCGCCTCGTGCTCGGCCTTGGTGCCGATGACGAAGCCCGGGTTGTCGACGAGGTGCACGACGGGAAGGTGAAACGTCTCCGCGAGGTCGACGAAGCGAGTGACCTTCTCCGACGCGCTCGCGGTCCAACCGCCCGCGTAGAAGTACGGGTCGTTGGCGAGTACCGCGACGGGCCACCCGTCGAGGCGCGCGAGGCCCGTGACTGCCGAGCGACCGTTGTAGCGCCCGAGTTCGAACCACGAGTCGCGGTCGACGACGGCGGAGATGATGTCGCGCACCTTGTAGACCTTGCGCCGCTCGCGCGGAATGGCGGAGATCAGCGATTCCTCGCGCCGCTCCGGATCGTCCGTGGCGTCGGCGCGGGAAGGAAGCTCATCGACCGATGGCGGCAGGTACGAGAGGAACGCGCGCGCCCGCGCAAACGCTTCTTCCTCGCTTGCGACTTCGTCGTCGACTGCGCCGTTGCGGGTGTGGATCGCGCTGCCGCCGAGCGTTTCCTTGTCGACGTCTTCGCCGAGTTGCTTCACAACCGGGGGACCGGCCACGAACAGCTGCGACGTCTCCTTCACCATCATCGAGTAGTGACTGGTCACCACCCGGGCCGCGCCGAGTCCCGCGACGGAGCCCAGGCACAACGACACGACGGGCACGGTCGCGAGGTTCGCGACGACAACGTCCCAGCCGGGGTTGAACGGCACGAACGACCGGCGGTCAGTCTCGAGGGACTTCACCGAACCGCCGCCGCCCGAGCCGTCGACGAGGCGCACGAGCGGGATGCGGAGCTGGTGCGCCATGCGCTCGGCGTGCACTTGCTTCTGGAAGATCGCGGCGTCGGCGGCGCCGCCCCGCACGGTGAAGTCGTCGCCCACCACGACGATCGGCCGGCCGTCGACCCGGCCGCGCCCCATCACGCAGTTGGCGGGTGTGACGTCGACGACGTTGCCGTCGTCGTCGTACGACGCCCGGCCGGTCAGCGCGCCGATCTCGTGAAACGACCCCTTGTCGAGCACCGCGTCGATGCGTTCGCGCACGGTGAGCCGGCCCTGGGCGTGGTGCTTGGCGACCTTCTCCTCGCCACCCATCCGCCGCGCGAGTTCTGCGCGCCGTTCGAGTTCGTCGAGCTCCGGCTGCCAGCCCGTGCCGTCCATCGGGCGAACCCTAATTGCACGACGGCTGCCGGGGGCCGCCGACCCACGCGTTCCACTCGCTCGCCGAGAGCTCGTGCGCGGCGACGGCGCACGCCTCGGCGCGCCACTCGGCGCTGTCGAGGGTGACGTGCACGAACTCGAACGGTTGGCCGAAGACGATCCACATGGCGACCAGCTCGCTCGTGTCGGGCGCGAACACTGCGTTGCCGATTGCAGTGAACGGCGATCCGAACGGCAGCAGCGTGTGTACGTCCCAGATGCGCGTCGTCCCGGATGCTCCCGAGGCGACGAGGAGCGATCCGTCGGCCGAGAGCGCGATCTGGGGCTGGAAACCCAAGTCGGTCCCGGTCGACAACTCGGCGACCGTTGCGCCCGTCGCGGTATCGAGCACCACGGTGGTCCCGGGGCTCCGGTAGAACGCGGCGCGGGTTCCGTCGTCCGAGAACGTCAGCCCTTGTCCCGCCGCGTTGGCGAAGACGGCGGGAATCGGGACGTCGGCGCCGGTGGCGACGTCGACGGCCGAATCGGCGCCGATGAAGCTGCCGAGCACGGCGGTGCGACCGTCGGGCGTGAAGCCGACGAGGCCCCGGTCGGTCGTGGGGTCTTCGAATGTGTGAAGGAGTGCCCCCGTGTTCGCGTTGTAGAGCGTGGCCGCGAGTCTGAAGTCGGCCGTGAACTGCGTGAAGGCGACGACATTCGCGTCGGGGTCGAACGTCGCGGATCCGTAATGTGGCATCTCGATCTCGAACAGGCGCGTGCGCGTGGCGGTGTCGTAGACGGCGAGGCGGTTTTCGTTCTCGGGTGTCAACGGGTCGTCGAAGCCGGCGGCGGCGAGTCGCGAACCGTCACGCGAGAACACCACACCCGGTGCGATGCTCGCGGTAGGCGTCAGCGGTCCGAGCTCGGCTCCGGTGGCGGGGTCGTACAAGACAAGGGCCGTCGTGTACGTGTTGACGGTTACCGCGATCGACCCGTTCGGTGCCATCACCATGCTGTCGTCGGGCGACAAGCCGGGCACAGTGACGCGCTCGACGAGGGGTGCCTTGGGCGCGACGACCGAGTACAGGCGGACTTTGCCGTCGACGCCGCCGGCGATCACCTGGGTCCCGTCGGCGGTGAACTGCACGTTCGAGACACTGCCCAGCGAACCGGTCGACCCGAACGTGAGTTGGAGGTTGGCCGAGAACGGCGCGCCGAGTCGTTCGCCCGTGGCCGCGTTCCTGACGCGGGCGAAGCCGTCGTCGCCACCGGCGGTGACGACGAGCGACCCGCCGGGCGAGACGTCGGCGACGACCTCGCCGGGTTGCAGATCCGGAACCGTCACCGACGACACGGGTGTCATCGAGGCGGTGTCCCACACGATCTGCGCGGTCGCGGCCCCCGGGGAAAGGGTCGTCAGCTGGGCGCCGCCCGCGCCGTACGAGAGACGGATCGGCCGCAGCGTGAAGCAGCGGCACGGGCCGTCGTGGGCGAGCGCGACGGGTCCCGCGGGCGCGCCCGTGGTCGCGTCGATCTCGCGGATTTCGAACTGGGTCGTCAGGAACACGTCGGATGAGGGCTCGGGGTCGGCGATCGCAATGCGCGTTCCGTCGGGCGAGAACCGGAGCTCCTCGATGAATTCGACATCGGCCGGGACGGGGATGGTCGTGGTCGCGCCGGTGGCGACGTCGATCATCTGGATGTCGGGACTGAAGTACGTGACGAGCGCGATGCGGTCGCCGGTGGCATCGAGGGCGAACCGGAACACGTCGGGGGCGGGTACCTCGCCGACGACTGCGCCGGACGGAAGATCGAGGACGGTGATCATTCCGGGCTGATGCACGGCGAGGCGGCGTCCGTCGGTGCTGTAGGTGACGTCGAGTACCTCGGCGAACGCGGGTGTGGGTACGAGTGCCAACGTGTCCGCGCGCAGGAGCCGAAGGTCGCCGCCGACGAGCGCGATGTACGCCCCGTCGGGCGCCGTCGTGACCTGCGTCAGGAAGCTGCGGGTGCGGGGGAGGTGCCGCACCAGGTGCGCCGGGCGGGTCTGGAGCGTGCGCATGAACGCCTCGCGCACCGCCGCGTCGTCGGGCGCGCGCCGGAGTGCTTCGACGCCGAGCAGGAGGCCGTTGTCGTAGTCGTTCCCGTTTAGTGCTTGCGACAGCCCGAGGTTGGCGAGCGCGCGTGCCGACGCGAGGTCGAGCTGGCGGCCGACCTCGGCCGCTTCGGCATCGGCGCGTGCGGCTTGCGCACGTGCTTCCTCGGCCGCGGCGTCGGCGCGGGCGGCCTCGGCGAGTGCTGCTTGCCTCGCGGCGTCGGCGCGGGTCGCTTGCGCGAGTGCTTCCTGGGCCGCGGCCTCGGCCTGGGCGGCGGAGGCGTTCGCCTGTTGCGCCGAAGCATCGGCCGCGGAGTTCGCGGAAGTCGCGTTGGCCGCCTCGGTCTGCGCGTTCTCGGCCTCCTGGTCGGCTCGCGCCGCTTCGGCGAGGGCAGCGGCGGCGGCGGCGTCGGCGCGTTGGGCTTGGGTCTGGGCGTTGGCAGTTTCGGCGTCGGCCCGTTCCGCCTCCGCGATGGCAACCGCCTCGGCCGCGCGTGCCAGTTCGGCCTGGGTTTGCGCGTCGGCTTCGGCGTCCTGCGCGTTCTGCGCTTCTTCGAATGCCGTGGCTTCCGCGGCGAGCGCGCGTTCCGCTTCGTCGCTCGCCCGCGCTTCGGCCTCGCGCGCGCGATCAGCCTCGTCGCGCGCGAGTTCCTCGGCGGCGACCGCGCGCTCCGTTTCATCCTGCGCTTCGGCCTCGGCGTCGCGCGCGCGTGATGCGTTGTTGACCGCGAAGGCGCTCGCCACGGTCGCGCTCGACGCGAGCAGGATGAGTGCGAAGACCGCGGCGCGTACGAGGCGGCGGGCGCGGCGGTACAGACGAATGTCCTCACCCTCGAGTTGATCCTTGCTGACGCCGTGGATGGGCGCCGCCAATTCCGCCACACCTTCGCGGAACTTGCTGTGCCGGAGGTCGAGCTGTTCTTCGTCGTGCGCCCACCGCAAGTCGGAAAACCGAGGTTCCTCGGTAAACACACCGCGCAGCGCGGCCGGGACGGCAGACGCGGCGGAGAAGTCGCCGATGGTGTTGTCCCACGCGATGGCACCGGCGGTCAGGACCGGAAGGATGTGCTCGGGCCGCTTCGTTGCCAGCCAGTGGTTGACCTCGCGCTCGACCCACGGCGACGCCGCCGCGTCGGGGGAGCACATCAGGATGAAGTAGTCGGACTCGTCGAGTGCGTTCTGGATCGACTGCCACAGGTGGGGGTTGACGGCGAGGCCGGTCTGGTCGCGGAACACGTGCAGCGCGCGCAGGCGGTACCACGGGCGCGCCAGGCGCTGCAGTCCGTCCTGTACCGCCGGAGCCAGGCGGCCGTCGGCCGCGTGGCTATACGAGATGAAGGCGTCGTAGGCCATCCGTGTGCTCCCCCGACGGTCGTCGCCGTCCCGCTGCCACGCTACGCCGTCACGAGGCGACTCGCCGTGTGCACGCCGGGTTTCAGCCCCCGTTCCGGGGACGCGTATCCGCGGGATGCCGCGGATACGCGTACCCAGCAGGACTGGTCAGGACGTCCTCGGGCGTAGGCACGACGAGCCCGTTCAGGTCGGCCGCCGAAGTCCCGAGCGGTTGGTGGGGCGGTTCGTCAAACTCGTGCCGCAAGCCCCACGGAAGCGGGTCGTCTCGGCGAGCGTCACCCGCACCGCGGGCACGTCGGCGCGGGCACACCCCAAGCGCACGGGTCTGGCAGGCTCGCGGGGTGCATGAGCGCGTCTCGGTGAGCGCGGTGTCGTCGTGGCAGTGGAGCTTCGACGACGACCTCGCGTTCTGGGCGCGCGCCGGCATCACGCAGGTCGGTCTGTCGTTGCGCAAGTGCGACGAGTTCGGTCTCGATCGCGCGGTCGCGCGCGTTGTCGACGCCGGGGTGCGGGTGAGCAACTTCGTCGAGTGTGGTTCCGAACCCGAGCGCTGGCGCGCGGCAGCGGCCGTGCTGGCGGAACTCGGCGGCGGCGCGCTCGTGCTCACGACCGGCCCGGGTGTGACGCTCGACTGGGCGGCGTCGGTCGACCGGCTCGCGACGCTGCTCCCGCCCGACCGCGGTTGCGTCGCGATCGAGAACACCGGACCGTTACGCGTCGACCTCTCGTTCGCGTTGACGCTGCGCGACACGGTCGACCTGGCGGAGCAGCTCGACTGCGGCGTGTGCGTCGAGATCAACTCGTGTTGGGCCGAGCGCGGGCTCGCGGCGACGCTGGCGCGTGCGGCCGACCGCATCGCCCACGTGCAGATCAGCGACTGGCGAGTGGGGAGCCATTGCACGCCCGACCGGGTCGTGCCCGGCGACGGCGACATTCCGCTCGGGCGCGTGATCAGCACCATCGAAGCGACCGGGTATCGCGGCGTGTACGAGATCGAGCTCGTCGGTCCGCAGATCGAGGCCGAGGGCTACGAGCCCACGATTCGCCGCGCGGTGGCTCGCGTCGACGAGCTACTCGGATAGGTAGCTCGGTAGGCCCGTCGCGAGGCCCTCGCGGTGCGCCGTGAGCGCAGCCTCGTCGGTGAACAGCTCGAAGGTCATGAGCGTGTCGGGCTCACCGTCGATCGTGTGGAACGAGTAGACGAGCGCGCCCGGCTCGTCGGCCTCGACTTCGGCGATCAGCTCGCGCAGCCCCTCGATCAACTCGTCCCGCTTCCCGGGCACGATCTTCATCCGGACGATGTACGAGATCATCGACGTACGCTACGCGCCATGCTCGCTGCCGTCGCCCGTGACCAGAAGCTCGTCGTCGAAGAAGTTCCCGACCCGGTGCCCGGTCCGGGAGAGGCACTGGTCGCAGTCAAGGCATGCGGCATCTGCGGCTCCGACCTGCACGCGCTGCACTACGCCGACCAGTTGGTCGAGGCGGCGGGTGACATGGGAGTGCCGACGACGTTCGACCCGGGCCGTGACTACATCATGGGGCACGAGTTCTCGGCCGAAGTCGTCGCACTCGGCCCGGAGACCGAAGGTGCGCCCGTCGGCGAGGGCGACCTCGTCATCTCGTTGCCCGTTGCGCTCACACCGACGGGGATCGAACCCGTCGGCGCGTACTCCAACACGTACAACGGCGGTTACGCCGATCTCATGCGGTTGACTGCCGGAATATGCATGAAGGTGCCGAACGGCCTCGACCACCGGCGCGCCGCGCTCACCGAACCGATGTCGGTCGGTCGCCATGCGGTCGCCCGCGCCGAAGTGAAGGTGGGGCAGTCCGCGCTCGTGATCGGTGCGGGCCCCGTCGGGCTCGCCGTTGTCGCCGAACTGCGCCGGCTCGGCGTCGAGCACGTCGTCGTCAGCGACTACTCGGTGCGCCGTCGTGCCGTCGCGCTCGCCATGGGTGCGACCGTCGCGGCCGATCCCGCTTCGGAAGATCCGATCGAAGTCTGGCGGGCGGCCGGCGGACGCGAACCGCTCGTCGTGTTCGACGCGGTCGGTGTACCGGGCACGCTCACGGCCGCGATGCGCGCCGCGCCCGCGTTCTCAAAGGTGTGCGTCGTCGGATCGTGCATGGAGGCCGACACGATCCGGCCGCTGCTGCCCCAGACGAAGCAGCTCACCATCGTCTTCTCGTTCGCGTACGACCCGTTCGAGTTCGCCGACACGCTGCGCGCGATCGCCGAGGGCGAGATCGACGTCGCCCCCATGATCACCGGGGTATGCGGGGTCGACGGCGTCCCCGCCGCCTTCGAGGCGCTCGGTCGGCCCGAGGAGCACGTCAAGATCCTGGTCGAGCCCGGAGGGCCGGTTACACCGACGCCCGTGTGAGCCGATGAAGACGGTGTGATCGTGCGGCCGCAGTGGAGCCACGGACGGCGCAGCGAGGGAGCCCTGTGAACGTCCGCCTCCGCGCCCAACCGGCTGCCGTGCTGTCGATGCTCGTCGTCGTTGTCGTCGCGTGCTTCTTCCTCACGAAAGTGCCGGTCGACGGCCCGGCCGCGCCCCGCGCGCTGCTGTGGGGCGCCGCGCTCCTGTGGTTCGTCTGGGGTCTGCGGCTGCGGGCGACCGCGTGGCGCATCGTCGACACGCCGACGTCGAAGGTCGCGGCCGCGGCAGTCGGGACGAGCGAACTGGCAGGTACCGCGATTGCGTCGCATCCGGCGCCCGCGCCGGCGTCGGGCACGAGCTGTGTCTGGTTCTCGTGGAAGCTGCAGCAGTGGCGCAAGCGCGGCAAGGACCACGAATGGGTCACGGTCGACAGTTCCGAGTGGCGCCATCCGTTCGTCATCGAAGACGACACGGGATCGATTCGTGTCGACCCGCAGGGCGCTGACTTCCACGGCGTCAAGGAGCACAAGTATCCGGTCCCGGGTCGCGCGGGAAAGTGGCAGCAACTCGAGTGGCTGGTTGCGGACCGGGCGCAGGTGTACGTGCTGGGACCGGTGCGGGTCGACCCGACGGGCACCGCACTCGAAGTCGGCGGTGACGGTGAGTTCATGATCTCGGACGATTCCGAGAAGCGCATCGCGTTCCGTTTCGGCGCATGGGCATGGGTCGCGTTGGTTTTCGGTCTCGCGGCTGCGGTCGTGGCACCGATCTTCTTCCTGCGCACGCCCGAGTTCGGCGATCGCGAGATCGGGGTCGAGCTCGACGGGGTAACGCACCTCATCGTTGCGGCGGGCGCGATCTACCTGGTCGCCCTCGCCGCGAGCTGGTTGCTACGGGCGTACAACCGCCTCGTGATCGTCAAGAACCAGGCCCAGAAGGCGTGGTCGTCGATCGAGGTGCAACTCCAGCGGCGCTTCGACCTCATCCGCAATCTCGTCACCGTCGTGCGCGGCTACATCGAGCACGAAGGCTCGTTGCTGACCGCCACCGCGGCCGCCCGGGCACAGGGCGAACTTCCGAGTGCTCCCGAGCTGCACGCGGCCGAAACCCACGATGCCGCCGCCCACGCGTCCGCGCAGCAACTCTTCGCGCTCGCCGAGACGTACCCGCGCCTCCATGCCGACGAACAGTACGAGCGTCTCGCCGAGGCACTCCGCGACTGCGAAAACCGCATCGCGTTCTCACGTGCGTTCTACAACGACGCCGTCAACGTCATGCGCGACCGGCGCGGCACGTTCCCGTATCTGGTCGTCGCGCCCCTCGTGAAGATGCCGACGCTCGAACTGTTCGAAACCACCGACCGCGACGCGGTGGCACTCGGTCTCTAGTCGAACGAACGAGCCCGGGTGGGTCGGCCGCGGTCACCTGTACCCGGGCCGGGAGGCCGTGCGACCGGGAGAAGCGCTCGGGTTCGTCGAGAAGGTGAGGCAGGGTCGCGTCCACAGCGGTAGATTCGCAGCTCATGGCCAAGCGCGCTGATGTCCTGCCCTTGCTCGAAAGCGTCCCGCTGTTCTCGGGCTGCTCGAAGAAGGACCTGCAGACGATCGCCAAATGCCTCGAGGTGATCGAGTACCCCGAGGGCGCGGCGATCGTCACCCAAGGCGAAGCGGGGAACGCGTTCTATATCGTGCTCGACGGACACACCGTCGTGCGGCGCAACGGGCGCAAGGTCGGCGAGATCGGACCGGGCGAGTACTTCGGCGAGCTCGCACTCCTCGACCCGAGCCCGCGCAACGCCGACGTCGTTGCGAGTGCCCCGGCGACCGTCGCACGCCTGCTCGTCAAAGACTTCCGCAGCCTGCTGCGCGAAGTGCCCGCGATGAACGAACGTCTTCTCGCCGGCCTGGCGCATCGCCTCCGCGAGTCCGATCGCAGAACCGTCGAATAGCGGCTACGACTCGAGGCGGGCCTTCAGCGCGTCGAGTGACTGTTGGTAGATGGGCTGGAACGCGCCGAGCATTTCGTCGGGTGTGACCGCGACCGCCCACGTCACGTGCGAGCCGGCGCCCGCGGGCGTGACCGTGATCGTCGCGAGGTGGTTCTGCAGCGGCATCGGCGAGTCGATGATCGAGTACGACACCTGACGGGCCGCGTCGTCGCTCGACTTCAGCTGCTCTTTGATCTCGATGCCCATCGTCTTGATGGTGCGCACGTCGCCCTCGAGCGTGCACCCTTCCATTCCCGGCATCCAGTCGGCGAGGCCGCCGAAGTCGCCGACGAGTTTCCACACGTCGTCCGGGCTGGCGGCAATGTCAGTCTCTGCTTGTCCTTCGGCCATGCGGTTGAGCCTGTCACACGGAGTACGCGCCGGGCGAGGTGAACATGTCGCGCCGCCACCGGTCGGGGGTCAGCAGCAGGGCGCGCGGGTAGCCCTCGAAGAGCCAGCGGCCGAAGTTGCGGCGGGTCCACGGCATCAGGTCGACGGCACCGAACGAGAGCCGGGCGCCGAGCGGGCGGGCGAGGAGCCGCTGGAGGCGCATGGCGAAGCGCAGGTCGCGTCCGAGGGCACGGTCGACGGCGCGCGTGTACCGATCGGCAACCGCGTCGACGGTCCCGCCGGCGGCGATTGCCTCCGCGGCGAGGACGCCCGTCTCGATGGCCTGCGCGATGCCCTCGCCTGTCATCGCGTCGACCACCTGCGCGGCGTCGCCGATGTAGAGGACGGGACCGTCGGTCAGGTTGGCCGCGTCGTACTCGGTGGGTATCGGCCACGCGCGCATCGGACCCCGCGGTACCGCGTGCGGCCCGAGCGGAAGGCGCGCGAGCACGTCGGGCCACAAGTCTCTGAGCTCTCGGCCTTTGCGGCCGGCGCGCCGCACGACGAAGCCGACGTTCGCGCCGCCGCCGGGCAGGGGGAAGATCCACGCGTACCCGGGAAGGAGATCCTCGTAGAAGAACGTCCACAGCCGCGGGTCGTCGATGCCGTCGTAGTACTGGCGGACCCCGTGCCACGTGCCGAGGTTCGGGGGCGCGTCGGGGTGCAGCGCGCGCCGGACGGGCGACCAGTGCCCGTCGGCGGCGAGGAGGTGGCGCGCTTCGATTGTGCTGCCGTCGGCGAGTCCGACTTTCACGCCGTCGGCACCGATCACGACGTCGTCGACGGCGCATCCTTGACGCACGTCGACACCCGCGGCGAGCGCGTGTCGTACCAGGAGCGCGTCGAATCCCTCCCGGGGAACCACGCCGGCGCAGTCGCCGTCGGTCGGGAGCGGGAGGCGGATCTCGCGGCCTCCCGGGCCGACGAGCACGGCTTCGGTCACCGGCATGTAGCCGGCGTCGACGAGTTCGTCACGGCGCACCCCGAGGCATTCCAAGAGGCGCAGGGCCTGGGTGGTGAGACCGTCGCCGCAGGTCTTGTCGCGGGGGAACTCGGCCCGGTCGCACACGACGACCGAGCGCCCGAGCCGGGCCGCGGTGAGGGCGGCGGCGGCTCCGGCGGGTCCGGCCCCGACGACGAGCACATCGACCGGCGTCACGCCCCAGACGGTATCGCCATGACGGCACCGGCGGCCTCGTTTCGACGTCGTGACGAGGCAATTGACAGACTCTCTGACTGCCTCGTCCGCCTTCTCTCTGAGGAGCTCCATGAACGTCGCCGTCTGCGTGAAGCAGATCCCCGACCCGGCCGTGCCGGGCTCCCTCGATGCCGACCACACGCTCAATCGCGACGGCAAGCTGATCCTCGACGAGTCCGACAGCTACGGCGTCGAGATGGCGCTCCAGCTCGTCGACGCGGCCGGCGGCGGTGAGGTCACGTTGATCTCGATGGCGCCGAACCGCGAGGTGTCGGGTCTGCGCACCGCGCTCGCCATGGGCGCGGCCAAGGCCATCCTCGTGTCCGACCCCGCGCTCGCCGGTTCCGACGCGCTGTCGACCGCGAAGGTGCTCGCCAAGAGTGTCGAGCGGGCGGGTGGCATCGACTTGGTGCTCACCGCGACCGAGTCGTCCGACGGCTACACGGGCACGGTGCCCGCGCAGGTCGCCGAGTTGCTCGGCTGGCCGTCGTTGACGTTCGCCAAGCACGTCGAGATCGCCGACGGCAAGGTGACGATCCAGCGTCAGACCGAAGCCGGCTACGACGTCGTGCAGGCGTCGCTGCCCGCGGTCGTGAGCGTCACGGCCGGTGTGGTCGAACCTCGCTACCCGTCGTTCAAGGGAATCATGGCGGCGAAGAACAAGCCGGTCGACCAGGTGACCGCCGGTGACCTCGGCCTCGACGCGGCGCAGGTCGGGTGGACGGGTGCGCGGCAACAGATCACGAACGTCGAGCAGGCGCCCGCGCGCCAGGCCGGCGAGAAGTTCGAAGACGACGGTACGGGCGCCGAAAAAGTCGTGGCGTTCCTCGAGCAGCTGAAGGTGGTCTGAGGTGAGCGTCTGCGAGGCCAAACGTGCGTTGCTGCTCGATCGCGGCTGCGGTCGGCACTCCGAATGCACGCCGAGTAGCGAACCGGGGCCCGAGCGGCCCTCTGAGCGGAAGGAAAGGCCATGAAGGTCTGGGTATTCGCCGAGGCCGATGGCGACAAGGTCACGACGGCCACGCTCGAAATGCTCACGAAGGCGCGCGAAGTCGGCGACTCGGTCGAGGCGATCTACGCCGGACCGAACCCCGACCCCGTCGCCGCGACCGTGGGTGAGTACGGCGCGACGAAGTTGCACGTGATCGACCCGGGCGATGGTCTGCCCGGCCAGGTCGCGGCGGCCGCGATCGCGCAGCTCGCGGGCGAACAGAGCCCCGACGCGATCTTGTTCGCGCAGAGCTACGACGGTCGCGACGCAGTTGCGCGCTTGTCGGCGCGACTCGACCGCCCGGTGCTCACCAACGGCATGTCGCTTTCGCCAACAGGAGTTTCCGGCGACGGTGGCCTCACGTTCGGCACGGCCATTTTCGGTGGTGTGACGCTCGTCGACGTGACGTTCACGGGTGACGGACCGGCACTGATCGCCATCCGGCCCAAGTCGTTCGCCGCGGAATCGGCAGGAGGCGGCGCGGCCGAGATCGCCAAGGTCGGCGCGGTCGACGCGGGGCGGGCGGCCGAGGCCAAGGTGCTCGAGAAGCACGTCGAGGAGCAGCAGGGCCCGAAGCTCGAAGAGGCGACGATCGTCGTGTCGGGTGGCCGCGGTATCGGCGCGGCCGAGAACTACGCCCCGCTCGTCGAAGAGCTGGCGAAGCAGCTCAAGGGCGCGTGGGGTGCGTCGCGTGCGATCGTCGACGCGGGCTGGGTGCCGTACGCGCTCCAGGTCGGTCAGACGGGCAAGACCGTGAAGCCGAAGCTGTACATCGCGCTCGGCATCTCGGGTGCAACCCAGCACCTCGTCGGCATGAAGAACAGCGACAACATCATCGCGATCAACAAGGACGCCGAGGCCCCGATCTTCTCGGTGGCCGACCTCGGCATCGTCGGCGACGTCCACAAGGTCGTCCCCGCGTTGCTCGCGGCCCTCAAAGCCAAGTCCTGACGAAATTGCGCCACTCGGCGACCGAAACGGTCGTCCGGTGGCGCAATTTCAGCGGGGGAGCCAGGGGCGTGTGTCGAAGTGTTCGGCGCCGCGGCCCGGTCCGGATGTTGCAGACTGCGGAAATGACGTTGGTCGACCCCGAACGCCTGGCGGCCTGGATGGACGGCGAAGGGCTTGCGCCCGGCGCGCCGCTCACCGTCGAACGGATCACGACCGGGCATTCGAACGAGGTGTTCGTCGTCGAGCGGGGCGAGCTGCGATGCGCGTTGCGCCGCCCCCCGCGCACGCCGCTCTCACCGACCGCGCACGACATGGTGCGCGAGCACCGCTTGCTGAGCGCGTTCCGCGCGCCCGACGGTTGGCACGGTCGCGAACCGGTGCCCGTGCCGCGTCCCGTCGCCTTGTGCGCGGACCCAGACGTGATCGGCGCGCCGTTCTACCTGATGGATGTCGTCGACGGCGTCGTCGTGCGCGACCGGTTGCCCGAAGTGCTCACGCCCGATCCGGCCGCCTGCGCGTACGAACTGATCGACGCGCTCGCCGGCATCCACGCATTCGACTGGCAGGCCGGCGGCCTCGGCGACTTCGGTCGGCCCGACGGGTACCTCGAACGCCAAGTGCCGCGCTGGCTCGGCCAGCTCGAGCGGTACAAGACCCGCGAACTCCCGGAAGTCGACGAAGCGGGACGATGGCTCAGTGAGCACACGCCCGCAATGCAGCCGCCCACTGTCATTCACGGCGACTACAAGCTCGACAACGTGATGTTCGCGCCCGACCTGCCCGTGTGCCTGGCCGCGGTCGTCGACTGGGAGCAGTCGACGGTTGGTGACCCGCTCGCCGACGTCGGATGGGTCATCGGGCTCTGGGTCGACCCCGACGAGGCCGCGTCGATGACCGGCCCCGGCCCGCTCGGAAGTGCGGCACCGACCCGCACGGAGTTGGTCGAACGCTACGGCGCCGCAACGGGCCGCGATCTGGACCACCTCGCGTTCTACTGCGTGCTCGGGCTCTTCAAGCTCGCCTGCGTCATGGAAGGCTCGTACGCGCGCTTCACCGCCGGGACGAGCGACGACGCCTACTTCGCCGCGCTCGGCGAAGGCGTGCCCGCGCTCGCGCGCCGGGCGCTGGAGTTCGCCGAGGGTAAGCGCTTCTAGTCGCGCACGTCGACGATGAGGGGCGCGTGGTCCGACGGCAGCGTGCCCTTGCGCGCGTTGCGGTCGACGACGGCCCATGTTGCCCGTTCCGCAATGACCGCGGTGGC
>JAWXCJ010000308.1:0-8708 GCA_034408875.1 Actinomycetota bacterium | reverse complement strand
CCGTGCGGGTCGCGTTGCGAGCGTTCGTAGTCGCGGTCGCCGCCTCGGCCGGGGTCGAGAACGCCATGACTGCGGTGATCGTCGCCGCCGATATACCGACTGTGCGCAGGAACTTGGTTGCCTTCATGTTGGTGCCGGCCTTTCGTGGGTGCCCGCCCACGTGGGTGTCATCGCCGGCCGTCCGAGATCGGTTACAGGTGGCGTCGCCGTGTGACGCCCGTCACCGTATTGTTCGCCCGATGATCGACCGGGCGGCTTACGAGCGGGACGGCTACGCGCTCGTGCGGCAGTTCGCGAAGCCCGGCGACGTGGGCGCGCTCCTCGACGCGGCCGTGGAGCTGGCCCGCAGGAGTGCGGCGGGCGAGCAGATCGCGCCCGCGTTCGTCACCGCGGAGGCGAACCTCGCGGACCGGGCGCGCACCGACCCCGAGGCCGGGGTCTCGAAAGTGTTCCGAGTGCACCGGATGGCGCCGTTCGACGAGTTCGCGATGCGCGCCGACCTACTCGATCTCGTCGCCGAGGCGGCGGGCGCCGACGAGCTCGACTGCTTCAGCTCACAGTTCATCTTCAAGAACCCGGGCGCGTGGGGCCAGCCCTGCCATCAGGACTCCTTCTACTTCCCGTTCACACCGATGCGACCGGTCGTGGGTGCGTGGCTCGCGTCGACCGACTCCGCGCTCGACAACGGATGCCTCCACGTCGTGCCCGGCAGCAGCCACGAACCCGTGCACGACCACGTACCCGACCGACGCCCGAACGCGAACTACGGGTACTTCGAGATCGTCGACCATGACCTGGCGAACGCGGTCGCGGTCGAGATGGAACCGGGCGACCTGTTGCTGTTCGACAGTCACCTCATGCACTTCTCGGCCGACAACGAATCGACGCGGTGGCGGGCCGCGATGGTGTACCACTACGCGCCCGCGGGGACCGTCGACCACACCGAGGAACAGCGCGGGTACACGATCCACGACTGGGTGCCGGCCCGGCGCCGGTAGCGTGCACCGCATGCCGGTGTCGTTCACGTGTCACGGGCACCCGAACATCGCGGCGACCCACACCAAGACGAGCGAGTTCACACGCGACGCCGAGATCTCGCGCCGCGCCACCTGCGTGCTCGGTGTCGGGAGCGACCACGACGACGCCGCGCTGCGGGCGCTGCGCGGTCGGGTCGAGGTGACGATCGCCTGTGAGGGTCTGACCGACTCGTTCGCGGCGACCATGAGTCCATTCTTCCTCGGCGACGACTCGCTCGTGTTCCGCCGGGCCGAAGGTTTGCGGGCTCGCACCGTTGCCTTCGATGCGACGAAGACCGCGGCCGACATCGACCGAGCGCTGGTCGACCGGCTGACCTCGTCGGAAGCAGAGGTGCTTGTGACGGTCGATGCCGTTGGTTCGGACCGCGGCGAGGGAGCGCTCTTCGTCGTGTCGCTCCCGATCGGTAACGACGACGACCGCAGCGTCCGCGCCACCGACGTGTTGACCGGCGTCGACCTCGTGCTGGCCGAGGACACGCGGCGAATCCAGGGGTTCGCGACGCGCGTCGGCGTGCAACTCCCACCGGTGCTCAGCTACCACGACCACAACGAGACGGAGCGGGCCGCCGACGCTCTCGAGCGACTGGCGCGCGGTGACCGGATCGCACTCGTCAGCGACGCAGGGACTCCGTTGTGCAGCGACCCCGGTTACGTGGTGGTGAGCCGTGCAGTCGACGCGGGATTCGCGGTCGTGCCGGTTCCCGGGCCGTCGGCGGTGCTCGCCGTACTCGCCGCGAGCGGACTCCCCGTCGACCGGTTCGTGTTCGCCGGGTTCCTGTCGCGCCGCTCGGCCCAACGCCAGGCTGAGCTGCGCGAGCTCGGCGCGACCGGGTTGGCGATCGTCTGCTACGAAGCGCCGACCCGCGTCGCGAGGTTCCTCGCCGACGTCGCCGCGGTCGGACCCGACTGGCGGGTGTGTATCGGCCGCGAGGTCACGAAGGTGTTCGAGGAGTTCCGCCACGGCACCGCCGCCGAACTCGCGGCCGAGTTGGAGGGCACCGCCCGCCCGCTCGGGGAATTCGCAATCGTGATCGTGCCGGGCGCCGCGCCCGACGCCGTCGCCGACGACGACGGGCTGTTGCGGGCGCTGCTCGCCCAGGGGGTCCCGGCGTCGGCGCTCGCCGCCGCGCTGCGCGACGCCCGTGGCATGCGGCGCAATGCCGCGTACGAGCACGTCCTCGGGCTCGACCGGTGATCACGCGCGTCGTCGGGCGCGGGCGCACCGAACCGCTCGACCGCGACGACTTCGCTGCGCTCCGCCGCCCGTGCGGGCGGGTCGCCGTCGACGTCGGCACCGGCGACGGCCGGTTTCCGTATCACCTGGCCGCGACGGACCCCGACCAGTTCGTCGTCGGTATCGACCCGCTCGACGAACCGATGGGCGAGACGGCCGCGAAGGCCGCCCGCAAGCCGGCCAAAGGCGGCCGCCCGAACCTCGCGCTCGTGCGAGCCTCGATCGAGGCGCTGCCGGAGGAACTCGTCGGAATCGCAGACCATATATACGTGCAACTGCCGTGGGGCCGGTTGCTGGAAGGGATCGTGCTCGCCGACGAGGCAGTGATCGGTGGACTTGCCGCGCTCGGCCGCTCCGGGGCGCGCCTGTCGGTCACGCTCAACGGCGAGATGTGGGTCGACTCGACTCCGGCCCGCTACGCCGCGCTCCCCGTGCCGACTGTGGAGTACGTCGCCGAGGTGGTCGCACCGGGCTTCGCGCAGGTCGGGCTCAGTATCGGCCCGGCCCGGCTGCTCGCGGTCGGGGAAACGAAGGAGTTGCCGACGACCTGGGCCCGGAAGTTGGGTCACGGCCGCCCACACCCGCGCTTCGTACGCTTCGACGGCGTCGCCGATTCTTGAGTCGAGCTCCCGGTTTCGACCTGGAGCCGTTCCGCGTCCGCGCTACGGGGTCGGCGGCCCACACGTGATCGTGCCCTGCACGACGACTTCGCCGCCGCCGTCCCCGGCGAACGTCGCGTCAATGTCCGCTTTCGTGAGCACCGGCCCGTTCGCGATGCCGTCGGCGGCGGCGTACGACATGCTCGTTCCCGCCGAGTCTTCGTACACCAGCGACGCGGGTCCGAACCCGCTCGTCAGATACCAGGTCGCGGCGTCGGCATCGACCCACTGGGCGCTGAACTTCGGCTCTTCGCCCGTACCGGTTGTGCACTGGCCGGTCGCACCGTCGGTCGCGACTCCATCGACGGCAAGTGACGCGACCGACGGCAGCCGGTCGAAGCGGCCGTAGCCGTACTCGGCCGCGACGACCGGCGCGGGGTCGGGTACGAGTTCGGGTGCCGCGTCGATCACCGATTGGACGAGTTCGGTGCGCGCCGCGAGATCGGGCGCGATCCAATCGCCCACGTTGCGCCCCGCGCCGGTCATCCACACGACGAGTGTGTCGCCGACGCGCGCGGCGACGAACCCGGAACGGGTGAAGTCGGTCGCGCTGCGCACGGCGCCCGGAATCGGCGCGCCGGCGGCCGAGGTCGCCGGGTCGCCGAGGCCCTCGACCGCGGCTGTCGGCGCGAACACCGGGTATTGGTTGTGCTGCAGCGCGCCCGCCGCCGTCTCGGCCCCCGCGAGTTGCTGGAACAGCAACGCCGCACCGAAGCCGACGTCGATGGCCGTCCCACCGCTCCATACGCAACCGTTCCACGCCACCTCCCCCGGCACCTTCGGTTCGTCGCCGACCGGCGTGGCGCTCGCGGGGTCGACCCCGTACTGCTCCAAACGCGCGGCATCGACGAGTGCGCACGGCTCGGTGACGCGCGTCGTCAGTGCCGGTGCGACTGGTGTCGTGGAGGTAGCTGGTGCGTCCGTGGCCGCCGATGTACCCGCGTCGTCGTCACCGCCGCAGCCGGCGACAATTGTGGCAACGAAAACGATCGCGGCAGCGGTTCGGTACACGGCTTGCAGTATCGCGGGCCGCGGCGCTCCACGGTTCGATTCGAGCCGGCGGACGACGGCGGCGAATGGGACGACCGTTGCGGTCGCCCGGGCGGGCCAGTCGAACTCCTGACGCCCGGCAACGGGCGCGACGCTCGGGTAGCGCGCGGGTGAACAGTTGGCTGCGGGACCGGGCGTTGGTGCTCTCGGCTGGTGAGAATCGTGGGATGGCTCCCGGACTATTCCCATGACCGACGCCTCGGAGCTGCGCGCGCAGCTCGAGACGATCCCCCTCTTCGCGCGTTGCTCGCCGGCCGACTTGCGGCTGCTGTCCGATCGGTGCGACATCCGATCGGTCGCGGCGGGGGCGATGCTGATCCGCGAGGGTGAAGAGGGCGACGAGTTCTACGTGATCCTCGACGGCAAGGCCGAGGTGCGGCGCCGCGGCGGGACGGTCGCGGTGCTCGGGGTGGGAAGTCACTTCGGCGAGTTGGCGCTGCTCGACCCGGCTCCGCGTGATGCGGACGTCGTGATGAGCGAGCCGGGCACCGTCGGAGTGCTGAGCCGGAGCGCGTTGTTGCTGCTCTTCCAGGCCGTTCCCGGTGTCGGGCGCGACATGTTGGCCTACCTCGCGCGCCGGCTCCGCGACGCGGAAGTTGGCGAAACGACCGATCGCCTCTAGGGAACGACCGCGCCGAGCTTGGCGAGGATCTGCTCGGCGCGGGACCGGTCGTGCGCGGCAACGGCGGGGTCGGTCGTGATTGATGCTCGCGCGTGGAGCGCGGCCGCCAGCTCGAACTTCAGGCCCGCGTCGTCGGCGGTCCGCACGCTCTCGTCGAGCGCGGCCCGTGCGCCGCCGGCGTCACCCAGCGCGTGCAGTGCCGTACCCCGATGACGGAGGAGCTGCGAACGGAGGTCCGAGTACTCCGCGCCGTCGGCACCGGGCAGCGCGGTGTCGGCGACGTCGAGCCCGGCCGGCCAGCGGCGAGCCAGCACGTGCGCCTCGGCGATGCGCGTCTGCGTTTCGATCACCTCGACGCCGCGCCCGAGCCGTTGGAAGGTCGCGAGCGTTTCGGTCAGGAGCACGATGGCTTCGTCGTCGTCACCACGGTGCGCGAGCGTTCGCGCCAGCCCGCTCGTCGCGCTCGCGGCACCGAGCGTGTACCGCGCGGCGGTCCAGATGCGCCGCGCTTCGCGCTGGTGTTGTTCGGCTTCGTCGAATCGACCCAGGTTCGCGAGCCCTTCGCCGATGTTGTGCTCCATACCCGCTGCGCCGACGACATCGCCGGCGCGTTCGAAGGCGAGCCGGCCGCGTTCCCATGCGTCGAGTGCATCGTCCCAACGCCCATCGCGGGCCAGGTCGATGCCGACGTTCGTCAACACGTTGCCCTGCCCGATGAGGTCGTCGACCGCCTCGTAGATGGGGAGGGCGGCGTCGCGGAGCGGAACGCGCTGCGCGTCGTTCGTATCGGTGTACGTCAGGTGGAGGAGATAGAACGCGTGGGCGAGCGTGGGTTTGTCGTCGGCGAGTTCCGCGACGGCGATCGACTCTTCGCACCGCCGAACGCATTCCGAAAAGCGGCCCTGCCAGTAGCGCACGCTCGCAAGCGCCATCATCGCCCGCGCCGTGTCCGATCCCGACGGCCCGGCCGCCTCGAGTGCGCGCCGGTACCAACCGAGCGCGGAGCGGTACCGGCCCTGACGTTCGCGCACGAGTCCGGACTTGCGCAGAATCCGTGACTGTTCGGCTACGTGTTCGATATTCTGGCGCGCCGCCGAGTACGCGGCGAACGCCGCGTCGTAGTCGCCGAGCAGTACGCCGAGATCACCGAGGGCCTCGGCAACCGTGGCGACGTCGGTCCCGGCGAGCGACTCCATCCGCGCCGCGTCGAGGGCGCGGCGGTAGAACGTCACGGCTTCGACGTTGGCGAACTGTTCGCGAGCTTCGTCGCCGGCCCGGCGCGAGTAGTGCCATGACTCCGCGTATGCGCGCGCGGCGTGGAAGTGGAGGGACAGCAAGTCGGTGTGTTCGGCCTCCATGTCGGCCGCGGCGAGCAGAGCGCCGGCTCGGGCGTGCAATTCGCGCCGGCGGGCGAAGGGCAGTCCGTCGTACGCGACGCGCCGCACGAGTTCGCTGCGGAACCGGTAGCCGTCGGGGATGGTCTCGACGAACTCGGGGAGACGGGCCAGCGTGTCGTGCGCCCGTGCCGGCAGGAGGTCGGCCGCGACATCGCGGAGGAGTGCCGTGGAGAACCGGCTCCCCAGGACCGATGCGAACCGCAGGACCCGCCGCTCGGCCGGAGTCAAGCGGTCGATCTGCTCCGCGACGACGGACTCGAGCGATGTCGGGAGCGCTTCGAGTTCGGCGCCGCTTCGCAGCGCGTCGAGAAGTGTGACCAGGTACATCGGGTTCCCGTGCGAGCGTTCGACCAGTTCGGCGAGCACGTGCTCGAGGAGTGGATCGTCGTCGGTGAGGGCGGTCGCGAGTTCGCGCGCGAGTTGCGGGGTGAGTGGTTCGAGGTCGATGCGTTCGGCGTCGAAGCCGAGACCCGCGTGCAGACCACGGTCGGTAGCGCGCGTCGTGAGCACGATCGCCCACGGGACGGCTTCCACGAGGCGGAGCAACGACGCGAACAGCGCGGCCGACGCCGCGTCCATCGATGCGGCATCCTCGATCACGAGCAGCGTCGGTGACACGAGCACGCCACCCAGCGCCGCGGCGACAGCTTCGTGAAGTCGATCGACGCGGAACTCCGGCGCCAGTCGATCGACTTCGGGCGTCGGATCGACCCGCGCGTTCGCGGCCGCGGCCACCAAGGGAAGCCACGGAAGTGACGTCGGCGAGACCCGCGCGATGCGCTCGCGCAGCAGGGCGCCGGCATCGTCGGGCTCGGCGTCGTTGGGAATGCCCAAGAGCGCGCGCAGGATCCGGCTCGCGGCGAAGTACGCGTTCTGCGACTGGTACGGCTCGCAGAAGAGGCGCATGACGTGCACGTCGGACTGGACCGATGCGAACTCGTCGACGAGGCGGCTCTTGCCGACGCCGAGATCGCCCACGACCTCGACAACTGAGCCCCGTCCTTGACGCGCAGCTGTCAAGTGGGTGTCCAGGACCTCGAGTTCGACGACCCGCCCGGCGAAGGCGCGGTGCGAGGGTGCGTCTGTGACTTCGCGGACGGCCGTGACCTCGTTCGCGTGCACGGGACGTCGCTTCCCCTTCACGACGAAGGGTTCGAGCGCGCGTGTCTCGAAACGGGAACGCGCGAGGTCGAGCGCGGCGCGGCTCGCGACTGCCGTACCCGGGTCGGCGCGACCCATGATGCGCGCGGCGAGATTCACCGCGTCACCCATGACGGTGTAGGTCCGGCGCGCGGGCGCGCCGACATCGCCGGCGAACACCGGTCCCGCATGGACGCCGACACGAACCGGAACGCGGGCGTCGGCGAGTATTGCCAACGCGGCCCGGGTTACTCGTCCCTCGCCGTCCTCCGCGCTTTCGGGGGCGCCGGCCGTGAGAATGAACTTCGCGCCGTCGGGCGCGACGTCGGTTGCGAGCAGCGTGACGCCGTGCCGGTCGGCCGCGTCTTCGATCGTCGCGGCGAGTTCGTCGAGTACCAACGCGAACTCCTCGGGACCGATCGCCTCGAGCAGGGCATCGGCCGCGCCGAACTGCACGAACGCGACGGTCACGTGACGGTGTTCGGACTCGGCGGGCCCGTCGGCGAGCCGGGCGCGCAGCGCGGGCGGAAGGTGAAGCGCACGTTCGAGCGCCGGCGGCGCGGGCGCGCTGGTCGAAGGGACCGATGTCGGCGGGGCGCGTCGCACGAGGAATCCGTCGGCCTTCGGCTGTCCGACGCACGTTGCCGGAAGCAACTCCGCAGTGCGCGCGCTGACGAGGACTTCGCCGGCACTCGCGGCAGTTTCCATCGCCAAGGCCCAGGTGGTGTCAGCGCCCGTGATGATCAGTTCGTGTTGTCGGCGCCCGACCCGAAAGCACAGGAACGATCCGGTGTGAATGCCTTGTGACATGCGCAGCGTGACCGATCCCTGGGCGGTCGAAATCGGTCCCCGGGAGCGGAGCACAGCACGCATTTCGACCGCCGCCGCCACCGCGCGGTGCGCGTGCGCGTCGCCGTCGAACAACAGCAACAACGCGTCGCCCCCGAACTTCAGGACGTCGCCGCCGACGCCGAGTGCGACCTCGACGAGCGCGGTGAACGTCTCGTTCAGAATGGCGGTCAGTTCCTCGGCGCCCGCCCGCCCACTTCGCGCGAGCCTTTCTGACAACTTCGTGAATCCCGAGATGTCGGCGAAGAGCAGCGTTCCGTCGGTCCGCGACCACGTCGTGTGCTCCAGGGCACGCGCCGCATGGGACGTGTACGGCGCGAGGTGGGGCGGGAAATTCACTGACCTGATTGTCCCATGCAGACAATGGTCACTACAGTTCCGCCGGGAGACTACGGAGCGGAGAGCGTTCGCATGACTGGATTTCGACGTTTGCGCGCGCTCGCGCTACCGCTTGCGGTCGCACTAGCAATACCGGCATTTCCGTCCGATCCGGTCGGTGCCGAGGTGGCAACCACCGGCCCGCTGATCAGTGTCGCGGCGGATGGTTCGGCGACGCTCACCGGTGCATCTGACAGCCCGTCGATGAGTGCCGACGGACGTTACATCGCGTACGACAGCGCGGCCACGCAAATCGTTGCAGGTGACACCAACAACGCCCGCGACGTTTTTGTGCGCGACACCCTTACCGGCGCCAACATTCTCGTGTCGAAGACCGACCGG
>JAWXCJ010000307.1:0-3849 GCA_034408875.1 Actinomycetota bacterium | reverse complement strand
GAGTTCCGCGACGACGTGCTCGAGAAGTATGGAGTAGAGCCCGACCTGGATACGGTGCGAGAGCTTCATCATCTCGCTCGCCTTGGCGTCGACGACCCGCAGTTCGATCCCGTCGTCGCCCTCCTCGACCATGACGAGGTCGGGATGGCAATCGGTGAACGACACGAGCGCGGCGTCGATGCCGTACCGGTCGTAGAACGTCTTCGGCGCGACGAGCGTCGGCTGGTAGATCACCTGTCCCGGCCCGGCCGTCGCGAGCAGTTCGAGCGTACGGTCGGCGGAGTGTCTGCGGTCGGGCCGGGCGCCATTACCGTCGGCGACAAGCACCCGACCCGCAAGATGACGATCGAGCAGCCGCTCCTCCCACGCCGAGCCACCTTCGAGCACAGCCCGGGTCAGCAGCGACCGGTCGACCTCGAACTTCGGGATGTCATCGAGGGCACGCTGCTCCTTCGACGCCGACCGATACCGCAGGTACCGATCACACTCGTGGAAGTAGAACCGAGCCACCTGCGACGGACTCACCCAAAACTTCGGCATCGCCCCCCACAATCCCCGAGCCGCCGCAGTCTCGCACGCGAGGCGATGGAGGACGTCCGCGACGGCATGAGGATGCTTATGAACTCGCGTGTGCTGCCCGAGGTCATCTGCGCGCCGTTGTCCGACACGGCCAACAGGATCGTCGTTCGTTGTCATCGACGTCGATCGCGACGGGGCCGTCGAGGCGAGCCTCTATCTGCTCGGGCAGTCCTTCGCGTGGCCGATGTCGTCGGCTCGACGAAGCGTGCCAGCATCACGGTGTGAACATCGACGAGGTCGCCTCCCTCGCGCGGCTCGTGGCGGGGTGGGAGGACACCGAACCGGCCGTCAAGCCGCTCGCGGGCGGGACCACCAACCAGAACTTTCGGGTCGACGTCGGCGATCGCAGCTACGTGATACGGATCCCCGGTGAGCGCACCGCGCTCCTCGGGGTCGACCACGACGTCGAGGTCGAGGTCGCCCGGCGCGCGGCCGACCTCGGCATCGGGCCCCCGGTTTTCGGCAAGCTGCCCGGGTACCCGACGCTGATCACGACCCTCGTTCCGGGCGACCACGCCCGCAGCACCGCCGACTTCGCGGCACCACCGCGGCTCGAGTCGGTCGTCGCGGCCGTGGCCAAGCTGCACCGCAGTGGCCCGGTGAAGGGCCAGTTCCCCATCCACCGGATCGTCGAGCGCCACGCTCGCGACGCCGAGCAACACGGCGCCACCATCCCAGCCCTCTATGACGACCTGCATGAACTCTCATCCGACATCGAACGCGCCTTCGCCGCGTCGCCCCAGCCCGCGGTCCCCTGTCACAACGATCTCATCCCCGGCAACGTGCTGTTCGACGACGACCGCGTGTGGCTCCTCGACTACGAGTACGCCGGCATGAACGACGGCTTCTTCGACCTCGCGAACCTGAGCGTCAACGTCGGCCTCGGGTCTGACGATGACGAACGGGTGCTCACCGCCTACTTCGGCCGCGTCACCCGCGCTGACTGGGCCAGGCTCCAACTCATGAAGGTGCTCTCGGAGATGCGCGAGGGCATGTGGGCAGTGGTGCAGCAGGCGATCTCGACGCTCGACGGGTTCGACTTCGTCACCTACGCGCAGGAGCGGCTCGCCCGCGCCGCGCGTCTTGCCGCGCGCCGAGAGACCGCGCGGTGGCTCGCCGACGCCGCGTCCTCCTGACCTGACGCGGCGTTACCGCTAGGTTCGGCTCCGGTGAGGCAATCGGCGCGGGTGGTGATCATCGGGGGCGGCGTCGCCGGCGCGAGCGTCGCCTACCACCTCGGCAAGCTCGGCTGGTCCGACGTGCTGCTGGTGGAGCGCGACCAGCTCACGTCGGGTTCAACGTTCCACTCGGCCGGGCTCGTCGGCCAGCTCCGCAGCTCGATCAATCTCACCAAGATGATGATGTACGGCGTCGATCTCTACCGCAGGCTCGGCACCGAAACCGGACAGGACCCGGGCTGGCACGAGGTCGGGTCCCTCCGGCTGGCGTCGTCCCCGCCGCGCGTCGAGGAGCTGCGCCGCCAGGCCGGTTGGTCCCGGACGTTCGGTCTGCCGCTCGAGGTCGTGAGCGCGGAGAGGGCCCACGAGCTCTTTCACGGACGCTTCGACCCGACCGGCGTCCTCGCCGCCGCGTGGCTGCCGACCGACGGTCACCTCAACCCGAGCGATCTCACCATGGCCTTGGCCGCGGGAGCGCGTGCGTCGGGCGTGACCGTGAATACGGGCGTGCGGGTCGTTGGCATCGGGATCGAGCGAGGCCGCGTCGTCCACGTCGACACCGACCACGGGCGGGTCGCCTGCGAGCACCTCGTACTGGCCGGCGGTATATACACCTGGGAGCTCGGCCGTCTCGCCGGCATCGAGGTCCCTTTGGTGCCGATGGCCCACCAGTACGCGGTCGTGCGCACGGCTGAGCCGTTCCCGCCGACCTGCCGACGATGCGCGACCCCGACCGGCTCGTGTACTTCCGCGAGGACGTCGGCGGCCTGGTGTTCGGGGGCTACGAACGTGACCCGGTTCCGTGGAGCGTCCGAGGCGTACCCGCGGACTTCAACAATCGCTTGTTGCCGCCCGACTGGGACCGCTTCCTTCCACTCGCCGAGCCGGCCGGCCGGCTCGTGCCCGCCATCGTCGACGCCGAGGTCGTGCGCTTGGTCAACGGGCCCGAGGCCTTCACCCCCGACGGCGAGTTCCTGCTCGGCGAGACCGAGGTGCGCGGTCTTCACGTGGCCGCCGGCTTCTGCGCACACGGCATCGCGGGTGCCGGCGGCGTCGGCAAGGTCGCGGCCGAGCGAAGCCGCGGACGCGTCGTCGAACGCGCGACCGAGGTGTACGCCACCTATTACGACGTGCTGTACCCGAATCACGAGCGCACGTCGGGTCGACCGCTTCGCGTGCCCGCCGTTGTCGAGCGTCACCGCGCTCTCGGCGCGGTGTTCGGCGAGAAGGCGGGCTGGGAGCGTGTGAACTGGTATGCCTCGAATGAAGACCCGGCGCACGAGCACTTCCGGCCGAGCGGGTGGTCCGGCCGGAACTGGAGCACGGCGATCGTCACGGAGCACCTCGCCACACGCGCCACTGCCGGGCTCTTCGACGAGTCGAGTTTCTCCAAGCTCGAGGTCACCGGCCCCGGAGCTGCCGACCTCCTCGAGCGATGCTGCGCCAACCGCGTCGCCCGTGGCGTCGGCGCCGTCACCTACACGCAGTTGCTGAACACCCGCGCCGGCATCGAGTGCGACCTCACCGTCACCCGGCAGGGCAATGACCGATTCTTCCTCGTGACCGGCACCGCGTTCGGCGGTCATGACGAGTCGTGGTTGCAGCGCCACGTGCGCGATGACGAACCGGTGTCGATCCGCGACGTCACGTCGTCGCGGGCATGCTTCGCCCTGTGGGGTCCGGCCGCTCGCGCCATCCTCTCGCCGCTCACCGGTGACGACCTGGGCTTCGGCTACATGGCGGCCCGCCCGATCACCGTCGCCGATGTCCCACTGTGGGCGCTGCGGGTCACCTACGTCGGCGAACTGGGGTGGGAGCTGTACGCCGCGCCCGACCTCGCGCTCCACCTGTGGGACGCCCTCGTCGACGCCGGGACCCCTCACGGCCTCGTGCCCGGCGGCTACCGGGCCATCGACTCGCTGCGACTCGAGAAGGGCTACCGCGTGTGGTCGTCGGACATCACGCCCGACCGCGATCCCCTGTCGGCGGGCTTGGGCTTCGCGGTGCGCACCGACAAGCCCGGCGGGTTCCTCGGCCGCGACGCCGTGGTGCGAATCGCGGCATCGCCCCCGAGCGAGGTGTTGTGTTGCCT
>JAWXCJ010000306.1:0-2718 GCA_034408875.1 Actinomycetota bacterium | reverse complement strand
TCGTGGAAACGCACCATCGCACTCAGGTCGAGTTCGGTGAGCACGTCGCTGTTGCACACGATGAACGTTTCGTCCATACCGTCGGCCGCGTAGCCGATGGCGCCGGCCGTTCCGAGCGGCTCGTCCTCGACCGCGTAGCGGAGGCGGATGTCGCCGAACATGTCGACACCCGAGGGGTCGTGGTCGAAGTGTTGGTGAAACGCGTCGGGTAGGTACCCCATCGAGAGGATGACCTCGTCGATGCCGTGCCGGGCCAGCCACGCCAACTGGCGCTCGATGTACGGCTGGTTCGCGACCGGGAGGAGCGATTTCGGCGTGGTGAACGTGAGGGGTCGGAGCCGGGTGCCCTCTCCACCGACGAGGACGACCGCCTTCATGGTGTGGAAGATGCAGGTGTCTCCGGCGCGGCGTCCGTCGCGGGCGGCGCGTCGCTCTCGGGCGTCACGGTCGTGTCCGGGGTCACGGGCGCGCCGGATGCGTCGGTTTCGGGCGTGACGACGATGCTCTCGGGCGGTGCCGTCTCGACCGGCGAGCCGTCCGGTGCGGTTTGCATGTCTTGCGGCGCAGCCAGACCCGCGGCAGCCGGCGGAACGCCGATGTCTTCGCCCTCCCCCAGCAACGCGAGGGCGATGATGTCGCCGTCCTGCGGGTGATACGACAAGATGTCGCCCGACTGCTCCTCGCCGTTGACGCTCCAGCGCACTTGCGCTTCTTCGCCGTTGCAGTCGTCGCCCGAGTTGTGCTCCTGGCCGTCCCACATCGTGAACGAGTCTTCGGACACAACCCATCCGCCGTAGCCGAAGTACTTGCCGACCGTGGCCCGGTCACCGGACTCGGCTGACACGAACGGGTGGATGTGGATGAGGCCGTCGCCGTGGGAGTGGATTCCGGCCTGGATGCTCGGGCTTTCGGCGTCGTTGTGGAACTCGGGAGCGTCCGCGACCCATTCGCCGCACACGTTGACCCCGAGCGCGGCGTGCCAGTGCTCGCCGATCATCGGCGACTTCGCGTCGGATTGGCTGATTGCGATCAGCGCGATCCCGACGACGACTATGACGCCGGAAATGACGTACCAAATCAGCGAGCCGCGCGAGCGGCGAGCCTTGGTGAGAGCCGCGCGACGGCGTTTGCGAGTGCCCCTGGCCATGGATCGTCAGGCTAGCCGCTGGCTGTGCGTTCACTCGTTCGCACCGCACGCCCGGCGAGGGTCGCCAGGGTGCGCACGGCGAGATACACGGCGACAAACGGCAGCAACACCGCGCGCGCGCCGGTGAACCGCCGCTTGCCAAATCGCCACGCGGAGCGGTGGTGTTCGACCAGCATCCGGTACGGCCGCCGGTCGGTGCTGGCGCCCTGCACATGCCACACGACGCCGGCCGGGTCGTACGCGACCTCCCACCCGGCCTCGCGCAGCCGGAAGCACAAGTCGACGTCCTCGAAGTACATGAAATACCGCTCGTCCCACCCGCCGACCGCGTCGAGCGCGGTGCGTCGGAGCCAGACCGCGGCTCCGGAGATCCAGTCGACCGCACGCGGCTGTTCGGGGTCGGCGTCGAGCTGGCGGTACCGCGTGGTGAAGGGATTGGTCGGCCACCACGCCCCGAGCGTGCCGTGCATGACGGCAACGGGAATCGACGGGTCCGTGCGAGCCGATGGGTAGTCGCTGCCGTCGTTGTTCTTGATCCGGGGGCCGACGGCCGCCAGCCGCGGTTGCGATTCGATCCGGTCGAGCATGGCGCGCGCGCTGCCCGGTTCGAGCCGCGTGTCGGGGTTGAGCACGGCCACGACCGGCGCACGCGTCGCGGCGATGCCGAGGTTGGCGGCGCTCGCGTAGCCGACGTTGCCGGGCGAATGGACGACTTGCACGTCGGGAAACGCCTTCGCCAACGCGTCGAGCGATCCGTCGCGTGACGCGTTGTCGACCACGACGAGTTCGACCATCCCCGCACTGTCGTCGGCGAGCACCGAACGCACGCACGCTTCGAGGTGCGCGCCCGCTTCGTAGTTCACGACAACCGCCGCCCAGGGCGCGGTGGGCGCGCTCGTGACCGCTAGTCGGTGAAGCGGTACTTCAGCAATGTCCACAGGGCGCCGAATCCGTCGGTCCATTCGATCTTCTTGCCTTCGGAGAACTCACGACCTGTGTACGAGATCGGAACCTCGTAGATGCGCACGCCGCGTTTGAGGATCTTGGCCGTGATCTCGGGCTCGATGTCGAACCGGTTCGACTGCAGCGCGAGCGACTCGATGAGCGCGCGGTCGACGAGCTTGTAACACGTCTCCATGTCGGACAGCGTCGTGTTGTAGAGCACGTTGGTGACCAGCGAAAGAAAACGGTTGCCGATCCAGTGCAACAGGAGCATGTTGCGCCGTTCGCCCGTGAATCGGGACCCGTATACGACGCGAGCTTTGCCCGCGAGGACGGGCCCGAGCAGGCGCGGCCAGTCATTCGGGTCATACTCGAGATCGGCGTCCTGGACGAGCACGTAGTCGCCGGTCGCGTGCGAAAACCCCGTGCGCAGCGCGGCGCCCTTGCCCTGGTTCCGTTCCTGGAGCAACACGCGCACGGTGCTGTCGCCCAACTGGCGTAGCACGTCGCGTGTCCCGTCGGTACTGCCGTCGTCGACGACGATGATCTCGCGCTCGATCCCGTCGGGAAGTTCGACCGTGCGGACGCGCCGGATGATCTCGGTGATCGTGTTGCGTTCGTTGTAGACC
>JAWXCJ010000305.1:0-20771 GCA_034408875.1 Actinomycetota bacterium | reverse complement strand
GGAACCGGCCGTGTACGGGCTGCCGACGCCGGGATCCGAGCTGTACAAGATCGCGTTGCACCACGGTGGGGTGGTGATCGACCTGGACTCGCGCGATCGTGACCCGGACCCCAGGGCCGTTGCCGCGCTGGAGTCGGCTGCCCGCGACTGGCTGCGAGACTTCGACCCGGTTCCGGTCGAGGTCGAGACCTGCGTCTACGACAACACGTCCGACGAGGACTTCGTCGTGCACCGCAGCGACGACGTCGTGGTCGGCGCGGGCACGTCGGGTCACGGCTTCAAGTTCGGGCCGCTCCTCGGGCGGATCCTGGCCGACCTCGTCGAAGACGTCCCGCCGAGCATGCCGCTCGAACGATTCGCACCGAACCTTCCACCGGCGGGCTGAACTCCGTACTATCGGGAGGTCACGGGGAGGTCGGCAGTGCGCCGGAGATCCTCATACCCGCCCGAGTTCGACGACCCGCTCGAACCGCTCGCGGTCTACGACGACGGCATCGCGTTCGACCCGATGCCCGCGGTCCCCGACGGGCGTCCGACTGACGCGCGCGCTGTCGTCCGCGAATGCGTCGCCGTCGTCGCCGAACTCGTCACCGAGAGCACCGAGGTCAGGGCGCAGACGCCGTGGCGCGCGATCACGACAGCGCCCGTCGTGTCGAGTTCGGGTCGGCTGCTCTCGACGTTCACCCGCATGATCGGTGTGCAGCCCGCGCACCTGGGAGATCTGCCGGGATGGTGGCGGCGTTGCGCACGCGACCAACGCGTCGAGGTCGGAAGCCGCCTGGTACTCGACGAACCGCGCGCCCAACCGAGTGGTGCGTGGCGGATGCGGGGGTACCTGCGCAGCCCCGGTCGGCTCCGTGCGATCCCGGTCGAGCTGTTGTTGTGGCCGCACCTCGGCGAGTGGACGAAGCTGACGCTCGAACCGCAACGGCATGTGCACTGCGGGCGCCGCTACTTCCGCAGCGGCCACCACGTCCTCGACCAACTGAGCTACCAGCTCATCGCCGAACTCGACTAGCAGAGTCCCTGAACGAAGGGCGGGTCAGGAGCCAGATCGCGAAGCCGAGCACTGCCAGGCCGCAGATCAGGTCGTCCCCAGATGAAGAGCCGCTCGACTGACCGTCACGCGATGACGCGGACGACGACATCGTGGTGGCCTGCAACTTCGACGAGCGGACGATTGTCGTCGGCCTCGGCGAGGCAGATGGTGGCGTCAAGGTGGCGGGCCGCCGCGAGGGCTTCGAGTGACATGAGGTTGAGTCGAGCGCCCGCTTCGATCAACGCGGCCATCGGCCACGCGAGCGTTCGCAATGACGCGAGGCCGATGGTGTCGGGGAGCATCGTAACTGCCCCGATCACGCGGGCGGCGGCTTGGTCATCGATGTTGCCGAGCGACCGCGACATCGTCCCGACGACGGTGGTGTCAGCCAAAGCGCGACACAGGCGGTGGTACCAAAGGCCCGTCGTCGACAACTGACCCCCGTGCTGACGAAGGGCGGGAGGTTCGTCGCCGAGGAGGACCCGCAGAAGGAGATGGTCGTCGACGACGACATCGCCCTTGCTCAAGCGAGTTCGGGGTCTTCGGTCGCGACGCGGCGTGCGAGCTCGTGGTAGCCGCCGGCGCTGTCGATTGCGTTGCGCAGCAGCGCTCGCAGGCCGCCTCGATCGGCGGGGACAATGACGAGCGCGTCGCCCAGGTCCGCGATCTCGACCGCGCCCCCCTCGACGAGGTTCCAGCGGCGTCGGGCATCGGCCGGAAGCGCCATCTGGCCCCGATCGGATACGCGGAACACGCCAACTGTCATTGAGCTGAGCTTACGCCTTACAAGGCGGAATGACAAGGTTGCCTTGTCATCCGCCCACGCGGTCGAGCGCGGCTTCCCTCGGGGGCAGGGGCCCGAGGGCGATGTCGAGCGCGCTGAGGAACAGCTTGGCCGCGGGCACGAGGACCAGCGGCTCGGCCGGCGGGATCGACGGCAGGTGCAGCGACAGTCGCTCGCGTACTGAAAGCAGGCTCAGCGCGCTCGCGGCGAGCACCGCGTACGGCGGGAGCAGCACCCTCGGGAGTGGCGGGAAGAGGAGGAATCGCACGGTGCGGCGCGCGTCGGGTGTCACCTGGCGTTCCGGCACCGACGCAACCCAGGCGCGCAACTCGCGCGCGGTGTCAGGCAGCTGGTCGGCGCCGACGGCGCTGCCGACGCGCATCATCTCGCGCACGTACTGGTTCGACTCGGAACGCGACAACCCGGGCCCGAACCGCTGGTACGCGATGAGGATGCTCTCGACCTCGACGTTGTGCACCCACGACAGCAGCGCGGGGTCGCCGGCACAGTACGGGCGCCCGTCGGGCGCGACGCCGCGAACGTGGACGTGGACGCGGCGGACGATTTCGATGGCCCGGTTCGCTTCCTCCGTCGTGCCGTACGTCGTCGCGGCGACGAACTCGGCCGTGCGCCGGAACCGGCCCAGCGGGTCGTCCCGGTAGTTCGAGTGCTCGGCGATCCCCGCCATCGCGAGCGGATGAAAGGTCTGGAGCAGCAGGGCGCGCAGACCGCCGACCAGCGCGCTCGGGTGCGCGTGCACCCGCCACGTCACCGAGTCCGGGCCGAACAGCCCGGGATCACCCGTCATGTTCATTGATCGGGCGGCGGGGCCCATGCCTTCACTCCAATGCCCGGATAGGGTCGTACGCCACTGGAAACCACATCGAGGAGTAGCGCGGAATGAGCAGCGAATGGGGCCCCGGGCCGGCTTGATCGGCGAGTGGGAGGGCGACGGTGGGCTCGACCCGGCGTTTTCGCACGCCAAGGGCGAAGTGATCGACACGCCGTACCGCGAGAAGGTCACGATGAAGCCGTTCGGTCCGGTCGACAACGGCAGCCAGCACCTCTACGGCCTCGACTACCGCTCCGCGATGTGGCGGGGGAGCGAAGAGAACCCGTTCCACACCGAGGTCGGCTACGGCGAGAACATGTACCTCGCGAAGAACGCGAGCACGGTGAACTACGAGGCGGAGGTCACCCTCAACGCCGACGGCACGTGGAGCTACCACGAGCCCACGATGCTGAAGATGAACGAGTTCCCCGACCTGTTCCCCCACGTCGACCACAACACGTTGCACAAGGTCGGCTAGACGTCGGCATCCGGTGGTTGCGCAAAGCGCATCCTGCGCCGGGTGTGTTCATCGGTCAGGTCGGCGACATCAGCGACCACGACCTCGGTTTCCGTGACCCGGCCGCCGACGATGGTTCGGGCGAAGCCGGCATCGCGCACCCGTGGTCGACATCGAAGCCGAGGGCTTCGACATCGACGGCCCCTTCGACTCGTCCGAAGCCGCGTACGAGGACGAGAACGAGAACTACGTGACGTCGGAACCGACCATCGACGGCACCGCGAACTCGATCTTCGTGGTGGCCGCGCTCTCGTCCGGCTAGCGCGCGCGGGGGTGGTAGATCGCGGTGTGGTCGACGCGCATCACCGGCGTGTTGCCGTTGGCGACGACGAGGATGTCGAGCGTCACGAACTCGTGGCCGCCGCGCTCGAACAGATCTGTGACGTGGCCCAGCGTGCTCACCTTGTCGCCATCGCGCACGAGGCCGAAGTGCTCGACCGTGCTTTCGACGTGAATCCACGGCCCGAGCACGACGTTGCGGGCGAGGATGCGGTTGGCGCGCCGCAGTAGCCACCCGGGGTGCGCGATGCCCTCGAGCGCGTACATCGGGTGGGTTTCGCGAACTGCGTCGAGATACTCCCCGGCTTTCTCGGCGTCGAACACCGTGTCCACGGTGCCGAGCGGTTCGGTCGCACGCAACGCCTCTGCGGTCGCGGGAGGTGCCGGGTTCGGCAGTTCGGCCCGTGGGTACTTCTCGACCGACGGCAACGGCGCGCTGGGTTCGGCGCCGGCACGTCCGGCTGCACACTCCTCGCCGGTGTCGTCGCGTACGACCAAAGAGAGCTCGTCTGTTCCGGTGGTGTCGATGGTGACGAACCGTCCGTCGTACACCGGACGACGAAAGCGCGCGTGCATTGTCCCGCGTTCGAGGAACGCGCGTCCGAAGCGCGCGACGACGGGATACGTCATGTACGCGTAGACGTCGACGCCGGGTACGAGTCCGCCCGAGAAGCCGTACTGGCGCGCGACGTCGTCGTCGTGGATCTTGTTCGTCGACGCGGTCGCAGTGTTGTTGGCGCGTACGCGGTACACGTCATCGGCTCCTAACCCGCGGGGCGTTCCTCGGTCTCGTACTTCGCCCGGCTCGGCACACCGAACGGCAACAGCCCGCTGTCGATGACCGCTCGGCTGAAGTACCGGCCGATCTCGCCCAGGCGCGCGGTGCCTTCTTCGCCGAGTGCTGCGTACGCGGGCACGGACAACGCGTCGGTGCGGTCCTCGACCCACTGACGGTGCGTGCGGCCCGCTTCCGTCAGCGCGAGGTCGCCGGTCGGTTCGACGAGGCCGCGGCTGCGCATCTCGTCGATGGCCGCGTTCCATGCGTCGTCACCCCACGCCCTGCTCTGTTGGAGCGCGGCGGGCGGAACCTCGCCGGTCGCGCCGTGGATGACGAGTGCCTGCACGCCGGTGAGGCCCTCGACGAGGAGCGCGCCGATGTGGCCGTCGCCGCGGAACTCGCGCAGCAAGCTCTGCGCGTGCCACAACGCGAGATGAGGTTCGTCGGGCCACGGCAAGTGCGCGTGACCGGCGAACAACGGCCGGCCCGAGATGAACTCCGACCCACCCTCGGCCGCGATGCGTGCGAGGCCCGCGGCTTCCTTCATCTCGGGTGACCCGATCGTGTCGCCGAGCGCGCGCCGCAACGCGGCGTCGACACCCCGCAGGCGCGCCGCGAGGATTGTCTCCGGAGAGGCGATGGCCCACGCGGCCGGGATGGCGCGGCGGATCAGGTCCGGGTTGAAGTTGAAGAACGTGGCGACCACGACTTCGGCGGGCACCGCGCCCATCGGCGCCGACCGCGACGAGAAGTACTGCATGCGGTTGTGCTCGATGCCGACGGCGGCGTACTGCTCCACCGCCTCGGGCGCGAAGTAGACCATCCCGTGCACCGGTTCGAGCCGGCGCCAGGTCTTGCGGGCGAGTGCGGGGTCGATCATGGGGGGATTCGACCACACTTTCTCTGGGTCGGCTGAGGCGCGCTGCCTTATCCGCCGTTGGCCGCCGGCGTGTACGCGCGGCACGCGGTACCGCGCAGCGCGCCGCACGCGGTGAGCGGGCCGCCGGGGATCTGGCCGGGGAGTACCGGCAGCACGAGCGCCGACGGCGTGGCGCCGCCGAAGCTCACCGTGTTCTCGGCCGACCCGTCCTCGGGAGTGTCGAACGTCCACCTCGGCCGCTCGCCACCCGGCGCCTGGACGGTGAGCCGGATGCGCGAACCCGCGTGGAACGCGTACGCGACCGGGAAGAGCGGCACGCGCACGAGAGTCGTCTCGTCGGTGAGGTCTTCCCGGCTGTCGTACGGGTGGCGCGCCTCGAGCGCGGTCGCGTCGTCGTCGAGCGCACGGTACGACGCACGCAGCACGCCGAACTGCACGTAGTTCTCGGTCCCGTCGGCGCGTACCTCGGAGAGCGTGATTTGCACGTCGGTGTCCGCCCGGGTCGACGACAGGTAGATGTCGGCGCTCGACGGGCCCGCAATCACGAGGTCGTCGGTGAGTGGTTCGGTGACGAAGCCGAGGCCGTTGCCGTCGGCGACCGGTTCCCACACGTAACCCGGTACCGCGTGCCACGGGTCGCCTTCGGGCAGGTTGGTCCGGGCCCGCGCCGTCGCGTCCGACGTATACGTCGCGGAGCCTTCGGCCGGTTCGGTGGTGGCGAGCGTGCCGTCGGGACCGAGGAAGTACGCCGTCGGCGCGGCGGCCGCGGGCGGCCATTCGTCGAAGCCCATCTCCCACACCATCTCGAGCGCGCCCGGTCCGGCCGGGCCACCGCCGATGTCCATGACCACGCGGACGCGCGGGTCGTTCCGGTACTCCTCGCGCATGGCTTCGAGGTCGGTGCGCCCGGCGAAGCGCGATTGCTGCACGGGTGCGGCGGGCGCGCTCGCGATCTGCGCGTACAACGCGCCGCTCAGGTCGAGTACCGCCTGCGGAACCGCCGGCACCGCGTCGGCTACGTACAAGAACAGGAACTCGGCCCAGCGCGTGATCGTCGCCGGTCCGAGCGGGTCGACGTGCGTTCCGTTCATCAGCGTCACGTACGCGTCGGGGTTGTCGGACAGCCCCTCGATAAGCGCAGGACCGACACCGATGATCTGCTCGTCCTGGAACGCACTCGCGATGAAGATCGGCGCCTCGACCTTCTCGGCCCAGAGCGCGGGTGAGCGATTGTCGTACAACTCCGGCACGCGTTCCGGGTTCTCGTTCAGGATCGAGAACACGTCGCGCGCCTGGCCGTGCAGCTTCTGGTTGTCGATGCAGTGTTCGTCGCCCGCTTCGACCAGCGCCTTGGCCCACGGCTGGCCGCCTTCGGGGGCGGGCTTGGCGTCTTCGGTGCGCTCCTCGAGCCACGACTGCGCGAACCCGTCGTTGTAGATGCCGCCGGGCGAGCCGACGGTGCGGTACAGGTCGTCGGCGACCGACATCGGCGCGACCGCCGCGAGCGACGGCGGGTTCGTCCCCGCCGCGAACAGCTGGCTGATGCCCGAGAACGAGATGCCGACCATGCCGACCTTGTTGCCCTTGACCCAGTCCTGGGCGGCGACCGTCTCGACCATGTCGTACCCGTCGTACGTGGTCGGCAGGTCGAACAAGTCGAACGCGCCGCCCGAGCATCCGGTGCCGCGCATCTGCACGCTCACCGTCGCGAACCCGAGCACGGGCGCGATGAGCGACCCGACCGCGGTCGAGGTCGACGGCACGAGCGGGTCGGAAGGGAGCTCCGGGTCGGCGAGCCGCGCGACGACATCCGCGAACAGGTCCTTCGGCGCGGCGACCTGGTAGCCGGAGTGTTCGATGACGGTCGGGAACGGCCCCGAATCCATCGTGGCGCCCGCGGGTAGGCGCACGGTCATCGCGAGTTCGACACCGTCGCGCATGCGGACGTAGTTGAGACCTTCGGTCATCTTCTGGGTGTACAGCGCGGGATCGGGTTCGTCGTCGGCGCCGAGCACGTCGAACGACTCGGTGCTCGCGACTTCGTCGCCTTCTTCGACCACGCGATAGCCGGCGCCGGGTTCGACGTCGTAGAAGACCGCGCTGCCGAGGTCGTCGGCCGTCGCCGTCGCGACCTCGGTGTTGTCGATGTCGGCGAGCGTGAGTTCGGCCCCGGGCTCGGCATCGAGCACGTACGCCGCGTTGATGCTCCCGGCCGCGGTGAAGGCGGCGATGACGTCAGTGGTGGCGACCTCAGTCGCCTCGCCGTCTTGCGCCGCGGCGGCGGTGTCGTCACCCGAGTCGTCGTCGCTCGAACACGCCGACCCCACCAGCGCGATCGCAATTGCCGCCGCTAACAATCTTCCGCGCATTCCGCCCCCGTAGTCCCGCTGTGAACCGCCGACGCTATCCCCGAATCATCGGTAGGGTCCGGCAGTGACTGAACCGCTGCGGAGCGAGGCGGTCGAGACCGTCGAGGCCGTCCGGGTGCTCACACTCGCGACGCACGGGCGGTGCTCCTACGGGCCGAGGGCCCCGCATTCTGTGCCGGCTACCAGCTCGACTGGGCGACGTCGGGTCAGGCCGCGGCCGAATCCGCGAGCGCACGCGTTTGGGACTCCGCCGTCGACGTCCAGATGATCGGCCGGTACGCGTCGACGTGGGCGAAGCTGCACACCCTGTCGAAGCCGACAATCGCGGCGGTGCAGGGTTGGTGCACCCCCGACCCGTCACGGCTGCTCGGCACGCTGTTCGACGGCGTCGCCCGCCACCCGCAGGAAGGACAGGACTTCGTGGCCCGCTCGGTCGAGGTCGGGTTCCGCCAGGCCGTCCGCGAGCGCGATGATCCCTTCGGCGACTACGGCTCGCGCCGATCAGGGACCATCATCGAGAAGGAGTACGGCAAGGGCTTTCTCCGCAAGGAATCCGGCAGCGAAGGGCGCAAGTTCCAGATGCGCCAGAAGATGATGTCGATCGGCGACGACTACTGGATCGAGGACGAGGCCGGGAACAAGGCATTCAAGGTCGACGGCAAGGCCATGAGCATCCGCGACACGTGGATACTCGAAGACGCGAACGGCCGTGAAGTCGCGACGATCAGAGAGAAGAAGCTCAGCATCCGCGACAAGATCAAGATCGAGATGACAGGGGCCGACGGGCAGAAGCACGAAGCCCAGGTGAAGAAGGGGATCGTCGGCATCCGCGACCGCTTCGAGGTCGACGTCGAGAACGGCAAGGACCTGAAGGTCAAGGGCAACTTCGCCGACCACGAGTACAAGATCGAACGCGACGGCGACAAGATCGCCGAGATCTCGAAGAAGTGGTTCAAGCTGCGCGAGACCTACGGCGTCGAAATCGAGCACGAGGCCGATGTCGTTCTCATCCTCGCGGTCACCGTGGCCGTCGACGCGATGTCACACGAACTCGCCTAGCCCGAAAGCGCGCGTCTCGCCGAAATTGCGCCGTACGGCGACCATTTCGGTCGCCGTACGACGCAATTTCGGCAGTGGGGGGTTGCGCGAGCTAGGCGCGGGTTCCACTCCCGGTTGCAGCCGTGGGCTCGGGAGCTGGGCCCGCGCCGCGACCAGTGCGGCGCGGCCCGCGCCGGTCACTTCGTAGAGGCGGCGGCGAGGCCGGCCCGCAGTCGCCGCGATGTCGGGGTCCTCCCACGAGCTTGCGAGCAGCCCCGCCGTTTCGAGGCGGGCGAGCGCCTTGTACAGGGTGCCGTGCGCGGTGAGGACGCGCGCGCCGGAGGCATCCCGGAGCAACTTCGCGATGGCGAAGCCGTGAATCGGGTCGCGGGCGTCGACGGCCTGTTCGAGGATCCCGATCTCGAGCGGCAACAGGGTGCCGGGCCGGCGCCGAACCATGACACGATTATAGGAAGATATCTGCCCATAAGCAAGAGCGTTCCGCCGCGCCTCCGCCGCGCCGCATACCGTGCCCGCGATGGCGTGCCGGGCCGATCGCATCGAAACCGTGGTCGCGGGCACCCAAGCCGTCGCTGCCGTCGAGAGCGGTCTGATCTGACATGACGGCATGGATCTGGGCACCGACGCGGCTCCTGTGGTGGATCGCCGTGCTGTTCATCATCGGCTCCGCGTGCTTCGCACTCGGGTCGATGCCCCTGTACACAGAGAACGTGAGCCCGCGCACCACTGGGTTCATCTTCTTCGTCGGCTCGATCTTTTTTACCTCGGCGTCGTTGTGCCAGTACCTGCAAACGGTGAACCCGTACGGCGAGCACCGCCGGCGCGTGTTCGTGTGGGACACGAACTCGCCCGACTGGGTGGCCGCGGTCGTACAGTTCGCGGGCACGCTCTTGTTCAACGTGACGACATTCCACGCGTTGCAGACCAGCCTCGACGCACAGGAGGCCGACCGGCTCGTGTGGGCGCCGGACGCGCTCGGGTCGGTGTGCTTCCTCATTTCGAGCTACGTCGCGTTCATGACCATGCGCCATCGGGTAATACCCGGCGGCCGTGACACCGACTGGTGGATGGCGACGCTCAACCTCGTCGGCTCGGTCGCGTTCGGCATTTCCGCGATCGCGTCGCTCGTGCTGCCGACGACCGACGAAGCAGTCAACATCCGCACCGTCAACGTGCAGACCTTCATCGGTGCCGTGTGCTTCCTCGTCGCGGCGTACATGCTGATACCGCAGATGGCGAAGGAACGCGTGTGACGCTCGACTACGACCCCGGCTACGGACCGCTGCTCGAGACCACCGTGCGCATCGCGACGTGGAACCTCTGGGGCCGCTACGGACCGTGGGAGGCACGCCTGCCCGCGATCGTCGAGACGCTCCGAGCCGTCGACGCCGACATCGTCGCCCTGCAGGAAGTGTGGGACGACGACGACCGCAACCAGGCCCGGGTCGTCGCCGACGCGCTCGGCTACGGACCGCCCGTGTACGCCCACAACCTCGAGCGCGACGGCGCCCGCTCGGGCAACGCGGTGCTCTCGCACTGGCCGATCGCGCGCCACGAGGTCCTCATGCTGCCGCGTGAAGGTGGCGGCGCCCGCGACGACGAGGGCGAGGAACGGCTGTGTGTGTTCGCCGAGGTCGACGGACCGCGCGGCCCCATCCAGATCTACTGCGCGCACCTGAGCTGGCGGTCCGACCACAGCGCCGTGCGCCAGGAACAGGTCAAGGCGATGTGCTCGCTCGTGCGGGCGCAACGGCCCCGCCCGTTTCCCGCCGTACTCGTCGGCGACCTGAACGCCGAGCCGAATAGCGACGAGATACGCATGCTCACCGGTCGCACCGCCGCGCCCGTCCCCGGTGTGATGTTCCGCGACGGGTGGGAAGTGGCGGGCGACGGCAGCGCGGGTTACACGATCTCGAACGACAATCCGTTCAGCCGCGCCAACCTCGGACCGGAGCAGCGCATCGACTACGTGATGGTCGGCCAGGCCAAGCTGGGCGGATGCGGGCACGTCGTGTCGATCCGGATCATCGGTGACGAACTGGTCGACGGCATGTGCCCGTCGGACCACGTCGGGTTGGTCGCGGAACTTCGGTACTAACGGTCGGTGCGCACCGCGGGGGTACGGCGGGAACGCTTCATGGTCGTACGCCGAGGCCTACGCGCTCGTCCTCGACTGGTTCGGCCGGTACCTGGCGTAGCCTGCGCACCATGACGGCGATCCCGGTCCTGCCTCGCGACGCAACCGGGCGCCGACGAGTTCGCGGGGCGCAACACGCGTCGCGCTTCACCCGCGCTCCCTGAACCGCTATCCCTTCCACAACGGTGTCGACGTGTCGAAGTCGACCGCGTTGCCCCACCCGTTGCGGTACGTCACCTCGTGCGCGGGCCGGCGCGCGGCGACGCCCCACTTGCCGGTCGGGTAGCCGAACGTCACGCATGACGACATCAACCAGCCCTGGTCTCCGGGCACGCCGAGGATGTCGATCACCTTCTGCAACTCGAACGCCATCACCGTCGTCAACGACGCGCCGATGCCTTCGGCGCGCGCCGCGAGCATCGCCGACCACGTGGCCGGGAAGATCGAGCCCCCCGACGGGTCGTACTGGCAGAAACTGAACAGCAGCAGCGGGTAGCCCTCGAAGTGGTCGGCGAGGTGCTGCGCCGAACGCTGGATGCTCAGCAACTGCTTGGAGTCCGGGTCGTCGAGGTTCGCGCGCGCGGCGTCGAGCCGGTCTTTGTAGAAGGTGTCCCACAGCCGGCCGAGGCAGTCGCGGTAGATCGGGCCGAGCCGGCTCTTCATGTCCGCGTCGTCCACGAGCATGAATTTCCAGTTCTGCATGTTGCCGCCGGTCGGCGCGCGCACCGCCGCGTCGAGGATGCGTGCCTGGGCGTCGAGCGGGATCGGGTCGGGCTTCACTCGGCGCATGGCCCGGGTCGTATAGAGGGCTTCGTGAACGTCCATAGCGCTCAGCCTCGCGCACTCGCCGTACGATCGGCACGTGCGCACTTCGGCCCGCCTCGCGCTTTGCCGTTCTCGCGACCTCACGCTGGGCACGTTGCTCGAACAGTTCGCGGGCGTCCGGGCCGAACGGCCGTTGGTCGAAGAACCCGACGGCTGGAAGCTGACCTACGCCGAGGCGGCCGATCTCGTCGCCCGAGCAGGCGCGACCGTGGCCGGCCGGGTCGACCCGGGTGATCGGGTCGTCGTGACGACACCCAACGGGTACCGCATGTTCCTCGCCGCGGCGGCGGTGGCCCGGGCCGGCGCGGTGGCCGTGCCGGTCAACCCTCGGATGAAGCCGGACGAGATCGACTACGTCGTCGCCGACGCGGGCGCACGTCTGCGCATCGACGACTTCGACGAGTTGGTCGAGGCCTCGCCCGGTCCCGCGCCCGCGGTCGCGGTCGATCCGTCGGACATCGCGGTGCTGTTCTACACGTCGGGAACGACCGGACGACCCAAGGGCGCGGAGTTGTCGCACCGTGCGCTCATCGGCGCGGCGCATGCCGGTGCACTGGTTCCCGAAGGCATCGTCGCCCACGGATGCGTCACGGGTATGCCGGTCGCGCACGTCGCCGGTTTCGCCGGGCTCATCATGTTCGCGGCGACGGGTATCCCGCTGTACCTGCTCACGCACTTCCGCCCGGACGACGCGCTCGACGCGATCGAGTCGCGGCGGGCGATGATGTTCCTCGGCGTTCCCGCGATGTACCGGATGTTGCTCGAAGCCGGTGCCGAGTCGCGCGACCTGTCGTCGGTGCGGCTGTGGTCGTCGGGTGCCGACGCGCTCCCACTCGACATCGTCGAACGCTTCCAGCGGATGGGTGGCGGGGTGGGCATCCCCGGGCTCGGGCGCACACTCGGGAAGGCGACGTTCGTCGACGGTTACGGCATGGTCGAGTTGGGCGGGGGAGTTGCCGTGCGCGTATTCGCGCCCGTGCCACTCCCGATGTCGGGTGCGTTGCGGCCGGTCGAGGGCCACGAGTTCCGCATCGCCGACGAGCATGGGCTCGACGTGCCGCGCGGCGTCGTCGGCGAGTTGCTCATCAAGGGTCCGAACGTGATGCGCGGCTACCACGGCCGCGACGACGCGACGGCCGAAGCGTTCACGGCCGACGGTTGGTTGCGCACCGGCGACCTGGCGCGGGCGCGTGGGTTCGGGTTCTTCGAGCTGACCGGGCGCAAGAAAGACGTCGTCAAGCACGGCGGGTACTCGGTGTTCCCCGTCGAGGTCGAGCGCGTCCTCGAAGAACACCCGGCGGTAGCCGAAGCTGCGGTGCTCGGGATCGCCGACGAGACGAAGGGCGAAGTGCCCGTCGCGGCAGTGCGTCTCAACGCCGGCGCGACGCTCGGCGAAGCCGAGCTGTGCGCGTTCGCGGCCGAACGGCTCAGCGACTACAAGGTGCCGAAACGGGTGGTCGTCGTCGACGAGCTCCCGCGTACCGGAACCGAGAAGGTGCGCAAGGCCGACTTGCGTCCACTGTTCACGTGAGCGCTGTCCGCGACCGCGTCGAAGTCGCACTCGCGGGGCTCGATCGCGTCGCCGACCTGCACGCGGTGGCGTGGCGCGACGACGACGCCGTGCGCGCCGCCGCCGCGCACCTCGGGTCTGACCCGATCGGACCGCTGCACGGTGTTCCCATCTCCGTGAAGGACTGGATCGAGGCGACCCCGTTCCCGTGCGCCGGGGGTATGCCGCACCATCGCGACCGGTGCCCGACGCGGGACGCGACGGTGGTCGCCCGGCTCCGCGCCGCGGGCGCCATCGTGGTGTGCAAGGCGAACTGCGGCGAGACGTCGGAGTTGCACGGCACGCCCCGCAACCCGCTCGACACCACCCGCACGCCCGGCTACAGCTCGTCGGGCGACGCGGTGCTCGTTGCCGCGGGCGTGGTGCCAATCGGATTGGGCAGCGACTCGGGCGGCAGCTTGCGCTTCCCCGCCCACTGCACCGGGCTGGTCACATTGCGCTCGACGTACGGGCGCGTTCCCGTCAGCGGACACTTCCCGCGCGCGGGCGCGATGTTCGACAGCCGCACGGTGATCGGACCGCTCACGCGCACCGTGGCCGAGCAACGGCTGTTGCTGGGCATCCTCGCCGGTCCCGACGGTCGCGACCCGTCGTGCCCGCCGGTGCCGCTCGACGAACCGCGGCCCGTGCGCGGGTTGCGCGTCGCGGTCGTCGACGGTATGCAAGAGGGCGTCGTCGCTGCTCTCGACCGCGCGGGCGCGGTGATCGTCGACGACGACGACCCGCTCGACATCGACAAGTCACGCTCGATCACGCTGCGCTACTGGGGTCGCTCGTCACTCACCGGCCCCGAAGTCGACGAGATGCTCAGCGACTGGGACCGCTCGCGCGCCCGCGCCCTGCGCCGCCTCGAACGGTACGACGCGATTGTGTCGCCCGCGGCGCCGCACCCCGCGCCACTGTTGGGGGAGTCGTCGCTCGCCGACTGGACCTACATGCTCGGTGTGAGTTTGTGGGGTTGGCCCGCGCTGGTCGTGCCCGCGGCGACCTCACCCGAGGGCTTGCCGTTGGGCGTGCAGATCGTCGCGGGCCCGTGGCGCGAGGAAACGTGTCTCGCACTCGGCGAAGCGGTCGAAGGCGCGTCAGGCTGACGGTCGGCGCGCGAGTAACTCGTCGTGCAGCACCGCGATGTACCCGTCGAACTGCCCGGCCCGCACCCGACGTCGAGCAGGTCGAGGCCGGCGCGGAGATGGGGAGCAGGTAGCCCGCGGAGTTCTCGGCCGTGCGCCAGGTGTGGCTCCGCAACACCGATTCGTGGTGCCCGTGCGAGTACGTGTCACCCATGCTTTGCTCCCGCTCGATTCGCCCCCACCCGATTGGTCGGCAACGCTATCGGGCTATGGCTCAGATATTGCAGGTCGGCGGCGGAATGTGCGGACTCCTCAGCGCGGTGCTGCTCGCGAAGGACGGGCACGACGTAACCCTCCTCGAACGCGACGCGATGGAACCGCCCGCGGATCCCGAAGAGGCATGGGAACGGTGGGAGCGCAAGGGCGTGAACCAGTTCCGGATGCTGCACTTTCTCCAGCCCCGGTTCCGCGAGATTGCCGAAGTGCACCTTCCCGAATTCGTCGACGCGCTCGACAAGGCGGGCGCGGCCCGGTTCAACGGCATCGACGAGATCGACGACGCGCTCACCGGTGGCACGCGCGCCGACGACGATCGCTTCACCGCGCTGACCGGCCGCCGCCCCGTGATCGAGGCGGCCCTGGGTTCGGTTGCCGATGCAACGCCGAAGCTGACGGTCCGGCGCGGGGTCGCGGTCGCGGGTCTGTTGACCGGCGCGTCTGCAAACGGGGGCACGCCGCACATCACCGGTGTGCGCACCGAGTCGGGCGAGGAGATCCGCGCCGATCTCGTGGTCGACGCGATGGGCCGCCGTTCGGCCGTGCCCCGCTGGCTTGCCGACATCGGCGCGCCGCCGGTGCCGGAAGAGGAAGCGGACTGCGGGTTCATCTACTACGGCCGCCACTTCCGTTCGGCCGACGGGTCGCTGCCGCCGGTGCAGGGCGGGTTGCTCACCGCGCTCGGCACGATCTCGACGTTGCTGCTCCCCGCCGACAACGGGACGTGGGGCGTCGGCATCGTCACCTCGGCCGAGGACAAGCAGATGCGCGCCCTCAAAGACATCGACAAGTGGACCGCGGTCGTGCGCGACATCCCCGCCGCCGCACCGTGGCTCGAGGGTGAGCCGCTCGACGAGCGCATTGCCGTGATTGCCGGCATCCCCGACCGGCACCGCACGTTCGTCGTCGACGGCGAACCGGTCGTCACCGGGCTCGTCGCCGTTGCCGACGCGTGGGCGTGCACCAACCCGTCGGTCGGGCGCGGCATCACCATCGGACTGATGCACGCGGTCGCGCTGCGCGAAACCGTTGCGGCCACCGGTCTCGACGACCCGGCCGGGCTCGTGCGGGCGTTCCACGACAAGACCATGGAGACGACGGAGCCGTGGTACCGGGCCACACTCGCGTTCGACTCGGCACGACTCGCCGAGATCGACACGCTGCTCGAAGGGCGCGACTACGTGTCGGACGATCCGGCGTTCCCGATCGTGCAGGCGCTCATCGCCGGCGCCGCCCAGGACCCCGACATCGTGCGCGGGTTGCTGTCGATCGGGGGGATGATCACATCGCCCGACGAGTTGTTCTCCGACGCCGCGTTCTTCGAGAAGGTGTTGGGGTTCGCGGGCCAGGAAGTGGTGCCACCCAATGCGCCGAGCCGCGAGCAGCTCCTCGAGTTGGTCGGCTGATGCCGCTCGAAATCGTCGGTGCCGGGTGGGGCCGCACGGGCACGCTGTCGTTGAAGCTCGCGCTCGAGCAGCTCGGCTACCCGTGCCACCACATGTTCGAGATCTTCCTGCACGAGGACCACATCAAGACCTTCACCGCGGCCGGGCGCGGCGAAGCCGTCGACTGGGAAGCAGTATTCGGCGAGTACCGCGCCACCGTCGACTGGCCCGGCGCCACGTATTGGCGGGAACTGACGGCGGCGTACCCCGACGCGAAGGTGATCCTGTCGGAACGCGATCCGCAGCAGTGGTACGAGAGTTACGAAGCGACGATCTCCGTCGGCGTGCGCGGCCAAGGCCTGGTCGACAACCCCGAGTGGCACGAGATGGTGCAGCTCGGGATCGTCCAACGCGATTTCGAAGGCAACGCCGACGACCGCGACCACCTCGTCGCACTGTTCGAACGCCACAACGCGGAAGTGCGCGCGACCGTCCCGCCGGAGCGGCTCCTCGTGTTCGAAGCGCGCGACGGTTGGGGGCCGCTGTGCGCATTCCTCGGCGTGCCCGTCCCCGAAGGCGACTACCCCCACGCCAACGACCGTTCGCAGTGGCACAAACCCCCCGAGGCGTAGCCGCCCTGTGAGCACACCGGGGATGGGGCGGCGGGACTTCATACGGCGGAGCGCGTTCGCGGCCGGGGCGGCGGCGTACGACGCCAAGACGGGCGCCGAGAAGCGGTGGGACCCGGGCGCAGGTAACGGTTCGGGTGAGTGGCTGTTCGTCGCCTCGGGCGACGACGAAGGCGAAGGCTTCCTGCTGACCTACACCTACGACACCTACGACGGGGCCGAGGACGCCGGCTCCTTGATCGTTCTCGACGCCCAAGACGCCGAGGCCGGGCCGGTCGGCACCGTCGAGATCCCGCAGCGGGTGCGGCCGACGAGGGGTAGGGTCCGCGGGCCGGTAGGCTTGTCGCTCAAGAAGGCGAGTATCCCAACACGGCGGCGTTCGTCACTACGGGCCTTTCGGCCCCGGCGCCCCGGCTCCGCACCCAGCCCGGGTGTCGGGTGGGAGAGACCTTCGGATCACGGAGCCACGCGAATCCGGGGGACCCCGACTTGATACTTGCCGCCACGTCGTCCGCCTCGGACTCGTTCGTCGACATCGACGTACCGCCGGCCGCGTGGATCGCGCTGCTCGCGACCATCGGCATGATGCTCACGATCGACCTCGTCATCCACCGCGGTCACAAGGAGCCGACGCCCAGGCGCGCGCTCGTCGAATCGCTCGTGTGGGTCGCGTGCGGACTCTCGTTCGCGGGCGTGCTCGCGCTCACCGCGGGGCGGGCGGCATCGGGCGAATACCTCGCCGGCTACCTGATCGAGAAGTCGCTGTCGGTCGACAACGTGTTCGTGTGGGCCGTGCTCTTCTCGACGTTCGCGATCCCGTTGCGCTACCAGCACCGGGTCTTGTTCTGGGGAATCTTCGGCGCGCTGGTTCTGCGCGCCATCTTCATCTTCGCCGGGGTCGCGCTCATCTCGCAGTTCTGGTGGTTGCTCGTCGTGTTCGGAGTGTTCCTGATCTACACGGGTGTGAAGGTCGTGCGGCACCGCGCAGACGAAGGCGAACACGGCCACGAGCGCGCCGTTCGTCTCCTGCGCCGGTTCATGCCCGTCTCCGAACAACTCGACGGTCACCACTTCTTCACGAAGGTCAACGCGAAGCGGGCCGCGACGCCGCTCCTCGCCGCGCTGGTGGCGATCGAGTTCACCGACATCGTGTTCGCCGTCGACTCGGTGCCCGCCATCCTCGCGGTGAGCAACGAGCCGTTCATCGTCTTCGCCGCGAACGCATTCGCGATCCTCGGCCTGCGCGCCGCGTACTTCCTCCTCGCCGGGTGGAAGGAACGCCTCCACTACCTCGGCCACGGGCTCGGCGCCATCCTCGTGTTCGTCGGCATCAAAATGACGGTGTCGCGCTGGTGGCACATGCCCACCGCGTTGTCGCTCGGTGTCATCGTCGCCCTGCTCGTCGCCGCGGTCGTCGCCTCGCTCGTGAAGGAGAAACGGGCCGTTGCGGTCGACGGCTGAGCGATCGCTTCCCTCGTCGGTTCGCAGGGCGGTACCCATCCCGTAGCCTGGGCGGCGGTGGCTGTCACCGAGCCCATTCCGATCGACCGCAAGGCTGTCGCGATCTTCGCGATACCGATCGCGGTCTTCACCATTGCCAACTGGGTCGGTGAGGCCTTCGCGCCCACGCTGCTCCAGGACTACCCCCTCCTGCTCATCGCGCTCGCGCCGAAGACCCGCAATTTCGTGCTCGTGTCGCCGAGCGTCGACATCCTGCCGTTCATGCTCGTCACGGTCGGCCGCCTGCTCATCAGCGACCCGCTGTTCTATTGGTTCGGGCGCAAGTACGGCGACGTCACCGTCCGGTGGATGGAGAAGAAGGCCGGGTCGGGCGCGGCGTTCATCCTGTGGATGGAACGGGCGTTCAAGAAGGCATCGTGGCCGATGGTCGCGCTCATGCCGAACAACTGGATCTGCCTGTTCGCAGGGGTGACGGCCATGAACGTGTGGGCGTTCGCATCCCTCAACATCGGCGGCACGATCGCCCGCATGCTCGCGATCCGTTGGCTCGGCGACGCGTTCTCCGACCCGATCCTCGAGTTCACCGGCTGGATCGGCGACCATCGCTGGTGGCTCACGGGCGTGACGTTCACGATCGTGTTCATCACGATTGTGCACTCGGCGCGCAAGTCGGGCGGGTTGATCGAGTCGCCCGAGGAGATCGCCGAAGAACTCGAAGAACTCGAAGAGGAACTCGAGGACTGAGCCGAGATTGCGAGAAGAGAGTTACCGGCCGGCGCGCCGCACGAGGTGCTCGAGCAGCGAAATGACGACCGACTTCACCGAGTCCTTGTGCCGCGCGTCGCAGTCGACGATCGGGACGTCGTCGGTGAGTCCGAGCGCTTCGCGGATGTCGGGGATCGAGTGCCGATGCGACCCTTCGAAGCGGTTCATACCGACGACGAACGGAACCTTGCGCGTTTCGAAGTAGTCGACGGCGTCGAAGCAGTCGGCCAGGCGCCGCGTGTCGGCGAGCACCACTGCGCCGATCGCGCCCATGCACAGGTCGTCCCACATGAACCCGAAGCGTTCCTGGCCGGGCGTGCCGAACAGGTACATCACGAGGTCGTCGTCGACGGTGATGCGGCCGAAGTCCATCGCGACGGTCGTCGTCGTCTTCGCGGCGACCAGCGACGTGTCGTCGACACCCAGCGATTCGGTGGTCATCGCGGCTTCGGTCGTGAGCGGTGTGATCTCGGAGATAGCGCCGACAAAGGTCGTCTTGCCGACACCGAACCCGCCCGCGACGACGAACTTCACCGAGGTCATGCGTCGCGTCTGCGCGGCCGGGGCGTTAGAGGGCACGGACACGATCGATCATCTTTGTCAGGACCGACAGTTCGATGTCGACCGGGTCACTGTGGTGGACGACGAGCCGGTTCTCGGCGACGAGGTCGTCAACGAGCACCATGGCCACGCCGAGGGGAACGTCGAGCTTGCCCGCGACCTCACCCACCGAGAGCGGCTCCCGGCAGAGTTCGAGGATCCGGGCGTGCTCGAAGTCGGCACCGCCGATCCCGTCGCCGTTCGTCTGCACCATCGTCTCGATGCGCAACGACGCATCGCTCGCGCGCGTGCGCCCGCCCGTGATGACAAAGGGTCGAACCAGGTCGCTTTGGCTACTCATGTGAGTACCTGCGTGCTCAAGAGAGAACCGCCACTTTCAGCTCGGCGACGAGTGCCGGTGTCAGGACGGTGGCGGCCCGTTCGACGAGGAGGCCCATCTGGTAGCCGACCGCGCCGATGTCGCAGTTGCGGTCGCTGACGACGCCGAGGCAGCTGCCGTCGGACACCGACGACACGAACAGGAACCCGCCGTGCATCGCGATGATGACTTGGTCGAGGCCACCCAGCGCGAAGCAACGGGCGGTGCTGTGGCCGAGGCTGGCCAAGCCGGAGATGATCGCGGCGAGTTGCTCGGCGGCCGTGCGCGGAACGGCGCGCGACAGGGCCATGAGCAAACCATCGGACGACACCGCGACCGCGCTCGTGACCCCGGCCGTCGTATCGACGAAGTTGTTCAGCAGCCAGTTGAACCGCTGCGCCTCCGCGCTCACCGCGCGTTGGTCGATATTCGTCATCGCCTACCTTCCGTCAAGGCCGGTGCGCGTCTTCACGCCCGCGGTCGGCCGCGGCGCGGAACGCCGCGTACGCCGCCATGTTCGATTGCATTTCGTCGGAAAGGGGTGCGGTGGGCGCGGCGGGTGCCTCACCGTTCTCGGATCTGGCTTCGGTTTCGGTTTCGGCTTCGGTTTCGGAGTCAGACGCTTCGGCCGCGTAGCCGTTGCTCGGCGTTGTGAGCGGCGTCGGCGGCGCCACCGCGGCGGTCAGCGCCGGCGCGGTCTTGCGGCCGCCATCGCGGCGGCGGGGCAACTTCGGGAGCAGGTCGTCGACGTTGGCGTCGACGAAGTACGGCACCGCGTTCATTTCCTTGACGAGGTCGCCGGCGCCGATGACGTCGCCGATCGCACCGATGACGGCATCGGCTTCGGCTTCGCGCTCGTTGCGGTCGGCGACCAGGCCCGGGTACGGCTCACCGGCGGGGAGCGCGCCGGCGGCGGTGCGGACGGGCACGGGGGAGGCTTCGGGTTCGGGCTTCGGCGCTTCTTCGCCGAAGACGGCCTGCTGTTGGGCGGCCGGAATGAGGAACGACGACACGCGCGGCGCGGCGGGCGCAGTCGACTCCGGCGCGGGCGGTTCGGGTTCGGGCACCGGTTCCGGCTCGGTCTCCGGGTCGGCCTCGATGCTCTCGAAGTCGAAGTGCACTGCCGCAGCCGGGACGGGTTCGTCGACCGGGACCGGTTCGTCGAGGTACGCGGGGGCGCGGATGCCGTCGGGTTCC
>JAWXCJ010000304.1:0-3839 GCA_034408875.1 Actinomycetota bacterium | reverse complement strand
CTGATCGTCGACGGCAAGAGCAACCCCGAGATCGCCGAGATCCTGAGCATCAGCTCACACACCGCCCGCGCCCACGTCTCCAACATCTTGCGCAAGCTCGAGACGCCAACCCGTGCCGAGGCGGCCTCTGCTGCCGTGCGCGGTGGGCTTGTCTGACCGGTACGGGGTTGCGCACAATGGGTAGTTCGTGAGTAGTCCGTTGCGTACCCCGCATTTGATCGGCCGTGAGGGGCCGGTGCGCGAGTTGTTCGACGCGCTCGCCGAGGTCGGCGAAACCGGTTCGCTTGTGTTGGTGGGTGGCGAGGCGGGTATCGGCAAGACCCGGGTCCTCGACGAGTTCGCGGCCCGGGCCGACGGGGCGCGAGTCACCCGCGGCGGGTGTATTGAGGGTGTGGCGTACGCGCCGTGGACTGACGCGTTGTGGTGGCTCCTCGGCGGGCCCGAGCCGCTGGCCGACCAGTTGCCCGAGGGCGTGCGCGCTCAGCTCGCGCGGCTGCTCCCGGAGTTGGGCCCGGTCGCCGCCTCTGACGGCAGTGAAGAGGACGGCCGGCACCGGTTGTTCGAGGCGGTCGTGGCGTTGTTGGTCCAGGCCTCTGCGGGTACGCGACTTGTCGTGGTGATCGACGACGTGCATTGGATAGATCCTGCGAGTCGGGAGCTGTTGCGTTATGTCGCGGGGAATCTGCGCCGTATCCCGATCCTGTTCGTGGTCGCGTACCGCCCCGAGGATTCGGTTGCGCAGCGGGAGCTGTTGGCGTAGCTCGGGCGGTTCGGGCGCCGCCGGATCATGCTCGAACGTCTGGCCGAGGATGCGACGTCGGAGATGGCGACGTGGCTCCTCGGTGACAGCTCGGTGGCGCTCGATCTCGACCGGATCACGCGCGATGCGGGCGGCAACCCGCTGTTCGTGGAGGAACTCGTCGCGGCGCAGGATCCGGCGCGGGTGCCGCACGCGGTGCGTGATCTGATGCTCGTACGGTTCGACGCGCTCGACGGCGACGCCCGCCATTTCGTGCGTACCGCCGCGCTCATCGGCCCCCGCGCACCCCGTGCCTGGTTGGCCGCAGCGACCGGGCTCGACGAGGATCGTGTGCATTCGGCGTCGCGGGCGGTGCTCGACGCCGGCTTGTTGCTCGGCGACGACGACGGCCGCGGGTATCTGTTCCGCCATGCGTTGTTGCGCCAGGCGATCCTCGACGACCTCGGCCCCGACGAACGGGTGCGCTTGCACCGGGCGATCGCGGGTGCGTTGACCGATCATCCCGAGCGCGCCGCGGGCGTCGACCAGGCCGCGGAACTCGCATACCACTGGGACGCGGCCGAAGAACCGGGCCCGGCGCTTCGGTGGGCCGTCGCCGCCGCCCGCAACGCCGAATCCCGTTACGCGTTCGGTGCCGCGGCCGACGCCTACGAACGCGCCTTGTTCTGGTGGGACGCCGTCGTCGACGCGGACGCCACTGCGAACGTCGATCATGCCGCACTCCTCCTCGCCGCCGCCGAAGCGGCCGGTCTCGCCGGTCACGTCGAACACGCCGCCGACCTCGGGCGGGCGGCCCTGGAGTCTGCGATCGCGATCGACCCCAGTCGGGGCGCCGACGCGGCCGCTCGCGTCTTTCCACTCTTGTGGACTGCCGACCGAACCCCGGAGCTCTTCGAGTATGCATCGCGCACATTCGAACCGTCCCTCGATGTCGTCGAACCGCACGCCCGCGCCGCGTTCCTTGTTGCCTCGGTAGTGCATCTGGTCGAACATGCCTCGTTGTCCGAGACGCTCGATGTTGCGCGGCGGATGATGGAAGCCGTCGAGGAGGTCGATGATCCGTCAATCGCGGCGCGCGCACATGCCGCGATGGCGACGTGCTACGAACTTTCGGGCGAGTTCGGTCGCGTCGACGAGGAGTTCGAGGAGGCAGCGCGGCTCGCAGAATCGACGCGCGCATACTCGCTGCTCGCGATGGTGCAGTACAACCACGCGGCATTTTGTCTCAGCACCCCCGACCTGCGTCGGGGCATGTCGCGGGTCGACTCGGTCGAGGAACTGGTCGGCCGCTTCGGGTTGCGACTTTCCACGTCGCGGCGCGTTGCCTGCGCGCCCAGTTCCTACTTCTTCAGGGCGATCTCGAGGCGGCGTCTGCGGTCATTGCGTCGGTGGAGAACGAGCCGGCCGAGGGCAAGGATGCGAGGGTTCTCGTCATGGTCAGGGGCCTCGTCGACCTGATGTGTGGCGACTACTCGGCAGTTTTGGCCGCGTTCGACGAAGTCGACACGACGCAGGAAACAGTGTCGGAGTTCGCGGTGATGCATCCAATGATTCGTGCCGACGGGCTCGCCTGGGTCGGCGACCTCGAAGGCGCACGGCCGTTGATCGACCGCGGGCTCAGGATGGCCGAGATCTATTCGGATTGCTCCACCCACGGGTGGTTGGCGATGGTCGGGCTGCGGGTCGAGGCGGACGTCGCGGCCGCGGCGACGACAGCCGGTGACATCGACGCGATCGAGCGCGCGGAGGTACGCGCCCGGGCGATTGTGGACGCGTGGGACGCGGCACGCGCGCAGCTCCAGACGCAGCACCCGCTCGTACTTGCGTACGCCCGTGCGTGTGATGCCGAGATGGCGCGGCTGCGGGGCGATGGCGTCGTCGAGGCTGCGATTGCGGCGGCCGCGGAGTTCGACGCGATCTCGATGCCGTATTACGCGACGTATTTCCGGTGGCGTGCCGCCGAGGCCGCGCTCGCGGCCGACGATCGGCGCACCGGCATCCCGCTCCTCGAACAAGCACGAGGTATGGCGCGTCAGCATGGCTTCGCCGGGCTTGACGCGGTGGTGACGACGCTCGCGCGTACGTATCAGTTGCGGATCGGGCCGGGCAAGACGACGGTCGACGGTGACGAGCCGCTGTCGGTTCGGGAACTCGAGGTGTTGCGGCTGATGGCCGACGGGAAGAGCAACCCCGAGATCGGTGACATTCTGAGCATCAGCCGCCGCACCGCGGCGGCGCACGTCTCGAGTGTCTTGCGCAAGCTCGACGTGACAACCCGTGCCGAGGCGGCCTCGGCGGCCGTGCGCGGTGGGCTTGTCTGACCTCGGCGGCTACGGCGCCCGGAACGGGGCGCGCAGACCCTTGAACATCGGGTAGTGGCGGACGTTGAGTGTTGCGAGGTCGAGACCCCGCACGTCGGCCGTGCCCGCGATGAGGTAGTCGCCGAGTCCGATCGCGCCGTGCGATCGGCGGTACCGCCGCATGAGTTCCCCGGCGCGTCGGGCGATGAGTTCGTTGACATCCTCGACGTGCATTGATTCGAGGAGGCGCCAGACGTGTCGTCGTTCCCCCGAGCGCATGCCGCCCGCGATCTCCGCTACCGAAACGACGCTGATCGCGAGTGGTCCGGTCGCCTGTCGCGTGCGGACGAGCCAATCGTTCGCCCGGGCATGGCCGCGCAGATGTGCGATCAGCACGTCGGAGTCGACCAGTATCACGCTCCGAGCTTCCACATGCGGTCGAGATGGCGTTGACGTTCGTCGGGGCCGCGCTCGTCCGGTTCGACGTCGGTGAGCGCCCCGAACGACGATCGAATCGCATCGAGGTCGACGTCGAGATCGTGGTCTCCGCCCTCGAGCGCGCGTGCGAGCAGCCGACGGATGACCTCGGCGCGCGACGTCCCTTCTTCAGCGGCGATCCGGTCGAGCGCCGCGCATTGCTCGGGTTCGAGGTAGATGTTCGTCCGTTGCATACACCAGATTATACACCACGGATTTCGGCGTTAGAGCGCCTCGCTGTCCATGTCTTTCGACATCGCGAGCAGGGTTTCCTCGTCGTTGCCCTCGGGCGGGGTCGAGAG
>JAWXCJ010000303.1:0-3914 GCA_034408875.1 Actinomycetota bacterium | reverse complement strand
GCCGGCCATGAGTGACACGAACGTCGCAATGGAGGTCCGCAAGCGGGTCCTCCCGTCGCGCGATCGCTTCTGGCGCCCAGAGGACTTCGACGCTTCGCCCGACGCGGTCGCGAAGACGCTCTCCCGGCTCGCCGAGGCCGGAGAGCTCCGCCGCGTTCGCAGGGGGCTCTACTGGCGCGGAACGTCAACGCGACTTGGCATGGCTCCCCCACCGGCTGCGCTCCTCGCGTGTGAAGTCCTAGGCGGTGGCGGTGGCGGCACCGGCCCCGCGGGGTGGAGCGCGGCCCTCGCGCTCGGCCTATCGACACAAGTGCCACGCCGGGAGACGATCGCCGTTCCCGGGCGAGCCCCGCGCAACCCTGGCCCCATCCACGTCGTCAGCCGCGCCGCCAGCACGAAGCGCCGCGACGAGCGGCTCCGTCCTGTGGAGGTCGCGCTGCTCGAAGTACTCCGCAACTGGGATGCACTCGTCGAGGCCCCCGACGCCGTGGATCGGATCGGGCGCCTCGTCGACACCGGGGCGCTTCGCGTCGACCGCCTTGTTCGCGCCTCGGCAACCGAGCCACCTCGTGTCCGCGAGCGGCTTCGACATCTTCTCGCCGCGCTCGGACGATCGACGTCCGCCGTCGCGGTTCGGCCTGCGCGAAGCGAGTCGGTTCGCCGCGACCTCGCGCTCGCCGGCTGAGCAGTGACTCTGTTCCGCGACTCCAACGAGTTCGGACCGACGCTCGACGCAGCCGCGGAACGGTTGGAAATCAGCGCCACCGCAATCGAGAAGGACTACTGGGTCAGCCAGATTCTCTTCGAGCTGGCACGCGGCTTCGGAAACGACTTCATTTTCAAAGGCGGAACGAGCCTCTCGAAGGCCTACCGCATCGTGGAACGGTTCTCGGAGGACATTGACGTCCTCGTCCTCCCCGCCCAGCGGGGGCGCGGCACGACGGGACAAGCTGCTGAAAGAAATGGGTGCGACCGCGGCCTCGGGCATAGGCGGCGCGGCGTCAGCAGTCGGCGGATCAGAAACAGGTCGGCATCGCTGCTACGAAGTGAGCTACCCAGCGACACGCGAACCAACCGCGCTCGTGCGCACGAGCGTCCTCCTCGAGATGGGTGTGCGGGGTGGTCCTCACCCTCACGAGCTGGTTCCGATCGGCTGCCTTCTCGGTGACGTCCTCGACGCTGCAGGAACCGATCTCAGCGAGTTCGCCGACCTCGAACCGTTCGAGGTTCTCGTGCTTCATCCTGGTCGCACGCTGTTGGAGAAGCTCGTTCACATCCACACTGTGGCTCGGGCGCTCGAACGCGACGCCGCGGCCGCGCCTGACAGCCGCGTGGGTCGGCACTTCTACGACGTGTTCCAACTGCTCGGCGACGACCGTGTCCTTACGTTGCTCGCCGACCGTGACCAGTCCGAAGCGGTCATGACCAGCATCGAAGAAATCAGGCGCGCGCACTTCGGCGGGAGTGACGAGACTGAGTCCCGCCCGGAGGGCGGCTTCGCGGCGAGTCCGGCATTCGACCTGCATGCAGACGTGTCGTTGCGGCTGCGCGCCGGCTACGAGACACGATGCCAGAGCTCTACTTCGGCACCAACCCACTGCCGATCCGGCAAGCGATCTGCGTGCGAGTTGGGGAGCTGCGCGCGCTCCTCTGAGATGAGGACATCGCCGCCTCTCGTTTCCGGCGCCCATTCCACCGCGATTCGAAAAGTGCAAGCGTCCCGTCAACCAGAGGACAACGTCATCGCGAGCATGGTCAGGCGCTTGGCGGTCCCGCGAGAAAATCGCACCACCAAGATGAAATACCGAGTCGCGTTCGACCCTTGGGCCGCGCTTTTCGGCGGTATGGCAGCGAAGCGATCGGCGCGATCACCGCCTCGTGCACGAGTAACCCGGCACAGACGGGCGGCCTAAGAAAATTCTTAGGCGAATCCTTAGGCGTGCTCGGGCAACACATCTACCTGCGGACGTTCACGCAGATCAGCGCTGGTGTCGGAGGGGGGACTTGAACCCCCACGCCCCTAAGGGCACTAGGCCCTCAACCTAGCGCGTCTGCCAATTCCGCCACTCCGACGAGGCTGGGCATCTTACCGAATCGACGACCTCACAGGTCGGTACGGGCCAGGGCCCGGAGGCGGGCGACGCGCTCGTCGTCGGCGTCGAGATAGCGGACGAGGACGCCGAGGGTGAGGTCGATGTCGAACGTACCGACCTCGATCATCTCCTCGATGTCGACCCAGTCCTTGCTCCGGTTGAAGAACGCCTTGAACACCGCCAGGTCGCTGCACGACAGAAACGGCACCTGCTCCGACGCGAACTCGTGCACGACGGCGCGCTCCGCCGCGGCGCCGTGAAAATCGGTCGTGTTGGTGAACAGGTCGACTGGCGTCGCGTCCCACCACAGTCGCACCTGACCGTCGCGCACGCACCGCGTCAGTTCGTCGTCGCTGCGGGCGACGCCCTCGGGAAGGGCGGCGAACACGTCACCCGACTGGTCCGCGGGGACGAACACGTTGACGTCGATGTCGATCGTGCCGCGCGCCTGCTGGGTGCACCACGCCAGCGCGAGTGCACCGCCGAACGCGTGCGGCAGGTCGGCTCCCGTAAACGCCGCGTGCAGCGCCAGGATCTTGCCGACGATCGTCGCCGGTTCGGTTGTGCTCACGCCGGGCCGAAGCGGGGGTACGCGATATGCGCCCGGTGCCGGGCGGGAAACTGGGCCGCGAGTTCGAGCACCTCTTGCAGTTCGCGGCTGCGAGCAGCATCGGTTGCGACGGTCGGGACGAGCCTGGTCGTCACCGAGAACCCGGCCGCCTGCACGATGCGCTCGCACGTGTCGACGGCCGGTGTCACGCGCCCCGCTTCGTACGCGGCGAGGGTCGAGTGCGACGTCCCGGCGCGCCGCGCGAGCACCCTGAGGCTGAGGCCCGACCGGTGCCGGGCCCGGCGCAAGATGGTTGCGGCGTCCATGGCCCGTATGGTATCAGATCAGATACCACTCCGATCGTGCGTAATCTCCGGGCCGTGGGTGTCGGCCTCCTCTTCTCCGGCCAGGGTTCGCAACCGGCGGCGATGGGCGACCCGTGGCGCGGCACCGAGGCCTGGTCCGTCGTCGACACGATTGCCGGGTTCTCGGGCCACGACGTCGCCGACCTGCTCCTCGCCGCCGACGACGAGACGCTGCGGCGCACCGATCGGGCCCAGATCTCGACCTTTGCGCTCGAGATGGTGATGCTGCGCCACTCGGGCGCCGCCGATGCGGTTGCATGCGCCGGCCACAGCCTGGGCGAGTACTCGGCGCTCGTCGCCGCCGGCGCCCTCGACCTCGAAGCCGCCGCCCGGCTTGTCGCGGCGCGTGGCGCGGCGATGTTGGCCACGGCGCAAGACCAGCCGGGCACGATGGTCGCGGTGCTCGGCGCGCCCGACGACGACCTGGCCGACGCGATCGCGAAGGTGCAGGCCGGTGGCGCGCGCGTGTGGATCGCGAACTACAACGCGCCCGGCCAAACGGTGCTGGCCGGTGACGCCGATGGCATCGCCGCGGCAACGACCGCGTGCGGTGCACTCCCCCGCACCAAGGTCCGGTCCCTACCCGTCGGCGGCGCGTTCCACTCGCCGCTCATGGAACCGGCGGCCGAGACACTGCGCACCGCGCTGGCCGAGACCACGTTCACCGACGGGGCGCGCCCGGTCGTTGCGAACGTCGACGCGACGCCACACAACAACGGTGCAGACTGGCCCGGCCTCCTCGGCCGTCAACTCACTGCACCAGTGCGCTGGACCGAGTCGGTGCGCACGCTCGTCGACCTCGGGTGCACGAGGTTCGTCGAGATCGGCCCCGGCGACACGATCGCGAGCATGGTGAAGCGCATCGCCCGCGATGTTCCGATCACGCCCGTCGCGCGCTGACGCGCT
>JAWXCJ010000302.1:0-3107 GCA_034408875.1 Actinomycetota bacterium | reverse complement strand
GTTCTCCGGGCGGGGCCGCGGTGTGCGGGGCGCGTCGGGCCGCGGTGGCGTATCGGGAGAGGTGGTCACAACGGTGCGGGGTGCGCGGCCGCGCGGGGTGCGGCGGCGGCGCTGCTCGAGTTCCTCTTCGAACGCTTCGTCCTCGTCGACGGGGGTTGCTTCGGCGAGCGCGCCGATCTTCACGGCCTCGTCGATGAGTCCTTCGTCGGAGAAGTCGGCCTCGGCCCAGTCGGAACCTTCGGCGCGGAACCGGGGCTGACTGCCACTGATGGCCGCCCACGCGTCGGCTTCGCCGTCTTCGGAGCTCGCCTCGCCTCCGTCGTCGGCGAAGATCGCGGGCATCGTGCCCGTGGGTGGCTCGGTCCAGTGCGGCAGCGGCGGGATCTCACCCGTCGGTTCTTCGTCCGTCACATCACCCGGCTCTGGCGTGGCACCGGCAGTCTCGCCGCCGCCCGTCCATGTCGGGCCGTCGTTCGGGAAGCGAACGATGGTGCGCGGTTCGGCCGGCGCGGCATCGGTGGCCTCGATGACTTCGAGGGAATCGTCGACGATTTCGGCGTCGACCCCCGGTGCCGAATCGGGGGCGCGTTCACCCAACGCGGCCCGCGCCTCCTCGGCACCGAGAATGCGCACGCCCTCGGTCTGGCTGCCTATGCGGCTGTCGCTGTCGTTGCGATCGGTCACCCTGCGTCCCCTCCCCGGCCGGTCACCCTAGACCTCGAGGAGTTCCTTTTCCTTGTGGGCGAGCAGGGTGTCGATCTCGGCGACGACGTCGTGGGTGAGCTTCTCGAGGTCCTTTTCGACCCGGTCGAGTTCGTCGCGGGAGATCTCGCCGTCTTTCTCCATGTGCTCGAGTTCCTGGCGGGCATGGCGGCGCACGTTACGCACGGCGACCCGGCCGTCCTCCGCCTTGGCCTTCACGACCTTGACCATTTCCTTCCTGCGGTCGGCCGTCAGCTCGGGGAAGGTGAGGCGGATCACGGCGCCGTCGTTCGACGGGTTGACGCCGAGGTCGCTCGTCTGGAGTGCCTTCTCGATCGCCTTGATCGCCGACTTGTCGTACGGCGACACGATGAGCACGCGCGGCTCGGGCACCGAGAAACCGGCGAGTTGTTGGAGCGTCGACTCGCTGCCGTAATAGTCGACCTTGATCCGCTCGACCAGCGCGGGCGAGGCGCGCCCGGTGCGCACGGTCCCGAACTCGTCCTTCAGGTGCGCGACTGCGCTGTGCATCTTGGTGCGGGCATCGTCGAGTTTGGGATGCATCAGCCGGTCTCCCCCGAACGATCGAGTGGCGTGCTGACGAGCGTCCCGATCGGGTCGCCGACGAGGGCACGATGGATGTTGCCCGACTGCGTCACGTCGAACACGATGATCGGGAGCTGGTTGTCCATGCAAAACGTGATGGCCGTCGAGTCCATCACCTTGAGGCCCCGGTTGAGCACTTCGAAGTGTGTGACCTCCGTGAGCTTCACCGCGTCGGGGTCGAGACGGGGGTCGGCGCTGTACACGCCGTCGACACCAGAGTGCGTGCCCTTCAGCACCGCCTCCGCACCGATCTCGGCCGCGCGCAGGGCCGCCGTCGTGTCGGTCGTGAAGAACGGGTTGCCGTTCCCGGCCGCGAAGATGACGATGCGGCCCTTTTCGAGGTGCCGGATCGCGCGTAGCGGAATGTACGGCTCGGCGACCTGCGACATGGTGATCGCGGTCTGCACGCGCGTGGGTTGGCCGAGCGACTCGAACGCGTCCTGCAACGCGAGCGCGTTGATGACCGTGGCGAGCATGCCCATGTAGTCGGCACGGGCGCGGTCCATGCCGCGCGTCGCGCCGCTCATGCCGCGGAAGATGTTGCCGCCGCCCACGACGATCGCGATCTCGACCGCGAGGTCGGTGCGGGCCTTGGCGACCTCGCCCGCGATGCGGCTGACCACTTCGGCGTCGATGCCGTACGAGGTCGTGCGATCGGCAAAGGCCTCACCCGAGAGCTTCAGCACCACTCGCCGGTACTTGCTGCTGCTCCCGCTCATAACTATGACTCCCTACGTTCACGGCCGAGACGCCTGCGGCAAGCGGGCCTCCACTGCGTCCGCACGGTAGTTATTCCTCCCCGATCTTCACCCGCGCGAAGCGCCGCACCGTGGCGTCGCCACCGAGTCCCGAGACCAGCTGCCGGATCGTCGTCTTCTGGTCCTTCACGAACGACTGCTCGAGCAACGTCACCGTCTTGAAGAAGCCGTTGAGCTTGCCCTCGATGATCTTGGGCCAGGCCTGCTCGGGCTTGCCCTCTTCCTTCGTCTGCGCTTCGAGGATGCCCCGCTCGCGCTCGACCTCGTCGGCCGGGACATCGTCGCGGCTGACGTAGCGCGGCACCGCGCTGGCGATGTGCAGCGCGATGTCGTGCGCGACCTCGCGGGCCTTGGCGTCGTTCGTGTCGACACCACCGAGTTCGACGAGCACACCCACGACACCGCGCTCGTTCTGTACGTGCTTGTACACGTCGACCAGGCCGTCGGGGCTGTCGTAACGCACGATGCGGCCGAGCTGGATGTTCTCGCCCAGCGTGCCCGCCATGCCCTTCACGAACTCGTCGACGGTGCCGCCCTCGAAGGGCAGCCCCGCGATGTCTTCGCCGTGCTCGACGACGAGCTTCGTCAGCTTGTCGAGCGCGTCCTTGAACACGTCGCCCTTGGCCACGAAGTCGGTCTCGCAGTTGAGTTCGACGATCGCGCCGACGGTGCCCCCTTGACCCGTATCGGTGACCGCGATTTCGATGGTGCCCTGGTCGTTGGCCCGCCCGAGACGCTTGGCCGCGCCGGCCAGGCCCTTCTCGCGCAGCCAGTCCTTCGCCGCGTCGATGTCGCCGTTCGACTCCTCGAGCGCCTTCTTGCAGTCCATCATCCCCGCGCCCGTCATCTTGCGCAGCGCGGCGACGTCCTTCGCGGAAATGTCAGCCATCGGTACTTGTCTCGCCTGTCTCAGTCTCTGCCGGTACTTCGGCCGGGGCGGCCGTCTCGGGCGCGGCTTCGGGCTCCGGTTCGGGTTCCGGTTCGGGGGCGGCTTCGGCTTCGGCCTTGGCCTTGGCGGCCCGCTCCTCGATTTCCTTCTGC
>JAWXCJ010000301.1:0-7238 GCA_034408875.1 Actinomycetota bacterium | reverse complement strand
TGGTTCTCCTCGATTGCCGCCGCCTCGAGGGATTCGTCGGCGCGTTCCGCGTCACGCTGCGAACTGACGGAGATGTACTCGCCCGCGGCCATCGACATCGCGCCCGCGACGAGTCCGGCCGCCGCGGCGGTGAACACTGCCGCTCGCGAGCTGTCGGCCGCGGCCACACCGATCACGAGGCTCGCGGTCGAGACGATGCCGTCGTTGGCTCCCAGTACGGCGGCGCGTAGCCACCCAGACCTGTGGCTTCGGTGGTGTTCCGGGCCAATGGGATGAGCCCCACGAGGAGTCTCCATTCGCGGGAAGGTACTGTGCGGGCCGACCAAAAGCTGTGAGTACCGGAGGCTGCAATGCCCGAAGCCGTGATCGTCGCGACCGCCCGCACGCCTATCGGGCGCGCCAACAAGGGTTCGCTCGTCGAGTGCCGCCCCGACGACCTGTCGGCGCTGATCCTCGGCGCGGTGCTCGACAAGGTCCCGCAGCTCGACCGACAGACGGTCGAAGACGTCATCTGGGGCTGTGGCCAGCCCGCCGGTGAGGCCGGGTTCAACGTGGCGCGTGTCGCCGCGATCATCGCCGGTGTCGACGTGCCCGGCGTGACCGTCAACCGGTACTGCTCGTCGTCGCTGCAGACGATCCGCATGGCCGCGCACGCGATCAAGGCGGGCGAGGGTGACGTGTTCGTCGCCGGTGGTGTCGAAACCGTCAGCCGCTTCGCGATGGGTGCCGCCGACTCCGGTGGTCCCAACGAGAAGTTCGGCGATGCCCGCGGCCGCACCAAGGCGCGCAACGAGGGCGGCCAGGGCCCGTGGACGCCCGGCGCGGGCCTGCCCGACGTGTACATCGCCATGGGCCAGACGGCCGAGAACGTCGTCGAAGCCGAGAACGTGTCGCGCGAAGAGATGGACGAGTGGGGCGCCCGCTCGCAGCAACGCGCGGTCGAGGCGCAGGAAAGCGGCTACTTCGAGCGCGAGATCACGCCCGTCACCCTTGCCGACGGCACGGTCGTGACCAAGGACGACGGCCCCCGCGCCGGCACGACCGTCGAGAAGCTCTCGCAGCTGAAGCCCGTGTTCCGGCCCGACGGCAAGGTCACGGCCGGCAACGCGTGCCCGCTGAACGACGGCGCGGCCGCGGTGGTCGTCATGAGCGACACGAAGGCGAGCCAGCTCGGCATCACCCCGTTGGCGCGCATCGTCGCGAGCGGTGTGAGCGCGTTGAATCCCGAGATCATGGGCCTCGGTCCGATCGAGGCGAGCCGCCAGGCGTTGAAGCGGGCGAGCCTCACGATGGACGACATCGACCTCGTCGAAATCAACGAGGCGTTCGCGGCCCAGGTCATCCCGAGCGCGAAGCACCTCGGCATTCCCTACGAGAAGCTCAACGCCCGGGGCGGGGCCATTGCACTCGGCCACCCGTTCGGCATGACCGGTGCCCGCATCATGACGACGCTCATCAACGGCCTCCAGACCGACGGCTCGCGCTACGGCCTCGAGACCATGTGCGTCGGTGGCGGCCAGGGCATGGCGATGATCATCGAGCGCCTGTAGGACTCGGCGGTCCGTACTGCCAGAATTTCCCGAATCGTACTAGTAGGGCCAAAAGGCCTAGCCTCACTCCGTCACCGCGTTGTCACGCACAGAAACGGAGTGGTACGTCATGGATTCGATTTCGGGGGGCTGGACCGGAAACAAGGTTCGGCACGCGTTCGCTGCGCTACTCGGCGCGGTATTGGTAACTACAACACTCGTACCCGGGCCGGCGGGCGCCGCGCCCGCCGGAAGCCGTCCGATCACGTTCACCCTCTCGGGCGGACTGACACTCGAAACGCCCGGTGGCCTGTTCACGATCCCGATCGACGGATCGGCTTCGGGAACGATCGCGGGTCACGACATCGAACTGCCGGCGTCGGGCGTCGTGCTCGCGGGGAACCAGTCGCAGTTCCAGGGTCTCGACGTCTTCATCTCGCTCGAGGCCGCCGGCGATCTCGCCGGGGTCATCAATCCCGACACCGGTGCACTGGACGTCTCCGGTGCGTTGCTCGCCAAGATGTCGGTGCCCGCGGCCGGGGTGAACGACTGCCCGATCGGCCCGACCTTCATCTCGCTCTCGACGCCCAACGGCTACGACGAAGCCACGGGTGAGGCGTCGCTGGCGGACAACCAACTCGTGCTGTCTGCGGTCCCCGGCATCCCCGCGTGCGGTGGACCGGGGATTGCGGGGATCATCAACAGCTCCCTCGGGCTCGAGGGCGGGGGCAGCACGCCCGGCCAGGTCACACTGGCAGTGGACGTCGTGGCGACGCCGCGCGTCGTCGACCACCAGATCACCGGACGCCGCGGGCTGCTCACGACCAACGCTTCGGGTTCGGTGCGCACGCTGACCGTGAACAGCAACGACCCCGTTTTGAAGCAACTCGAAACCGACCCGCGCGCCGAGGGCGGCTCGGTGCGCATCATCACCGCCACGACCGACAAGACCTTCGACCTCCCGAGCGGAGGCTGGACGCGTTTGTCGGGCAGCTACCGCTACCTCGACGCGGGCGGGACCGTGACCAAGGTGAAGATCTTCACCACCAGGGGCGAACTCGTCGTGACGGGCAAGGGCACGCAGCTCCCGACGCTCGCGAGTAACCCGGGACCGGTCACGGTCGTGTTGTCGATCGGCAACGAGAACTTCTGCGCCCGCTTCGGCGGTCGTGTGACATTTGTCGCGAACTCGCGCTTCGCGGGCGTGAACGCACCCCGCCCGGCGGCCTGTCCGGCCTGAGTCAGCCAGACCGGCCCGGCCTCAAGGCCGGGCCGGTTACGGTCGAATTCGATGCGGGTGGGCTTGGGTTCCCGAGGAGCGCGGCTCTGACACGCATTGCCGATATCACCAGCAGAGCGCCGGCGGTCACGATCGCGCGCGCCGCCGCCGGGAGCCCGCGCGAAGAGGTGGCACAGGCGGTGGCGCAGGCGATCGCCGAGATCCGCTTGCCCGAACCGCCGCCGATCATGGCGAAGTCGGCCGCGGTGGATCGAGTTGGGGCCATGTTGCGCTTCGAACACGCGACGGCGACTCCGTCGACCGTCGCATCCGCTCGGAGGGCGTACAGCTCATGACCGACGCCATTGGTTCACTGGTTTCCGGCGCGGCGCGTGCGCGCGGGGTGTTCGACGACGCCGCGGTGGCGCTGTCGAGCGCCATGTTGCCGATGGAGCCGAGCGGTCCTGAGACACCGGCGCCCGGCCCGGACGAGTCGCCGGTGAATACGCCACCACGCGATACCGGCGTCGACGTGGCCGACCAAATGGTCACGATGATGGTCGCGAGTCACATGCACGGTGCCAACATCGCCGCGCTGCGGTCGGCCCTGGACATGTACAAGGACGTCCTCGACCTCGTACGCAAGTAGAGCGACTACTCGTACTGCTTGCGCAGCTCGGCCATGCCGGCGTTGTTGCCGGTGTACGACACGGGCTGTTCGATCATCCACGCGATCCCGCGCGCGGCGAGTTCCGACGGCAGCCAACTCGAATGGTCGAGTTCGGGCGCGTTGTAGAGGAACCCTTCCGACGCGACCGGTTGGTCAATGCGGAACGTGTTCACCGCGATGTTGTCTGGTGCCAGCTGGACCGCGGTCGACATCGTCATGTGCTCCATCGCGACCTTGGCCATGCCGTACGCCATGAGGCCCGGGAAGTAGGTGAGCGCGGCCAGCGACGACACGTTCACGATCGCGCCGCCGCCTCGAGCCTTCATGTGCGGGACGACGGCGATCGTCGCGACGAGCGGCGCGCGCATGTCGACCTGCATCACCAGATCGAAGCGTTTCATCGCGAGTTCGAGGTCGCCGGGGAAGGTGATCGCCGCGTTGTTGACGAGGATGTCGATGCCCCCGAAGTACGCGACCGTGCGCTCGACCATGCCGTCGATCTCGGCGTCGTGCGCGAGGTTGGTAGGCACCGCGAGCGCGTCGCCGCCCGCGTCGGTGATACGGCGCACGGTGTCGTCGATGGTGCCCGGGATGGGGAGCGGCGCGGCGTCGGTCGCCCGGGCCGCGCACACCACCTTGCACCCGTGCTCCGCGAGCAACACGGCCGTGGCCGCGCCCACACCACGGCTGGCTCCGGTGACGATGGCGATCTTGCCGGCGAGGTCCATCGACCGAAGCTAGAGCGCGGGGAGCTCTTGGTGCACGGTGAGGTTGCCCTCGTAGAGGTCGCCGTCGGCCTCCATACGTTCCAGCGCGTCCGGCGCTTCGAAGGTGAGCGCGTCGGGGTCGCCCGCCGCGAGCGCGTCGTCGACCTCGTTCCACGTGACAGGCGCCGAGACCCGCGGCCGTTCCTGGATGCGCATCGAGTACACGGACACGGTCGTCTTGGCCGAGTCGTTCTGGCTCCAGTCGACGAACACGCGGCCGGGTCGCTTGTCCTTGGCCATGTCGACCGTCACGCGCTTGGGATCGCGCGACTCGAGCAGCCGGCCGAGCGCGAGCGCGAACCGTTTCGTCTCGTCGTCATTGGCGATGCCCGTGTTCAACGGAATCGAGAGGTGCATGCCCTTGCCGCCCGACGTCTTGGCCAAGAGTTCGAGGCCGAGCTGCTCGACGATGTCGCGCAGTTCGAGCGCGACGCGCGCACAGTCGAGCACCGACGCCTTGGGTCCCGGGTCGAGGTCGATCACGACGGCGGTCGGGTGCGTCGGGTCGGCGACCGTCCACTGGTGCGTGTGCAGCTCGAGTGCGGCCAGGTTCGCGAGCCAGATGAGCGCGGGCAGTTCCTCGATCATGCACCCCTGGTGGCCGCCGCCGCCGACGACCGTTTCGGTGCGCACCCAGTCGGGATGGTGAGGTGGGCACCGCTTCTCGAAGAAGCGCTCGCCCCCGACGCCGTCGGGGGCCCGCACCAGCGTCGGCGGCCGCCCCGCGAGATGGGGGAGCAGCACCGGGGCGATGCGGCGGTAGTAGTCGATGACCTGGCCTTTGGTGAAGCCGTTCCCCCAAGACCCTGAAGCCGGAAACAACACCTTGTCGAGATTCGAGAGCACCAGCTCCCGGCCCTCGACCTCGACCGTCGTTCTCCCTGCCATACCTACAATGGACCCTATGCCCAGTGCGATCTGGACCGGGGCGATCAGCTTCGGTCTCGTCCAGGTTCCCGTCCGCATGGTGACTGCCACCCGCAGCAAGGACGTGAGCTTCAACCAGCTCGAAGCAGGCACCGGCGCCCGCATCCGCTACCGCAAGGTGTCGGATGCGACCGGCGAAGAAGTACCGGCCGACAAGATCCGGCGCGGCTACGAGATCTCGAAGGGCCGGTACGTCATCGTCGAAGGCGACGAGCTCGACGTGCTCAAGCCCAAGGGCACGCACACGATCGAGATCGAAGAGTTCGTCGACCTCGCCGAGATCGACCCGATCTACTTCGAGCAGCCGTACTACCTCGTGCCCGACGATCGGGGCGCCAAGCCGTACAAGCTGCTAGCCCAGGCGATGGCCGACCGGAACAAGGTAGCGATCGGCCGCGTCATCATGCGCAGCAAGGAACGGCTCGTCGCGATCCGTCCCGTCGACGGCATGCTGTGCGTCGAGACGATGCGTTACGCCGACGAGGTCGTCGCACGCGAAGACCTCATTGCCGACGTCGACGTCGAGTTGACCGACCGCGAGAAGCTCATGGCCGAGCAGCTCATCGAGTCACTCGCCGTCGATCACTTCGACCCCGAGAAGTACCACGACGAGTACCGCATCCAGCTGATGGATCTCATCGAGCGCAAGGCCGCGGGCGAGGAGATCACCGCCGCGCCCGAGGTGGAGGCACCGGCCAAGGTGCTCGACCTCGTCGCGGCGCTCGAAGCGTCACTCGCCAAGGCCGACACCGCCAAGGACCGTTACCCCAGCGCGACCAAGGCCACCAAGAAGGCGGCCAAGGCCCCGGCCAAGAAGAAGCGCACCGCCTAAGCCTCGGCGTCGCCGGGAGCTCGCCGGAGTGGTGACGATCTCACGCGCGAGCGCCGGCGAGCCCCACAGTCGGAACCCGACCGAGAATTACGGGGGGGTTTGGCCGACTCGGGCCCAGGCGGCGGCGACGCGGACCCGCAGGTCGTCGTCATGGCGGCGCTTTTCGATCTTGGTCAGGCTCGGGTCGACGCCGGTCGACGGGGCGATCGCGGCGAGGCCCCGGAGGCCGTAGTAGCGCACACACGCGTCTTTGTCGTCGAGGGCCCGCTCCAACAGGTCGCGCAGCTCCGAGCGCCGGGCGTAGGCCATCGCCCGCGCCGCGGCCCGCCGCACGGCGCGCGACTGGTCGTCGAGGGCCGCGGTCCACGGTCCGCGCGCGGCCGTGATGTCGCCGCCCTCGAAGCGCGCTACCGCGACCCGGCGCTGCGCCGCGTCGGGAGACGACGCGGCGCTGATGAGCTTCGCGAGTCCGCGGTCGTCGGGGCGGATGTCGCCCAACTCGGCGCGCGCCCGTTCGAGTTGCCGATCGGGGACCGGCGGGCGCTCCGGTACGAAGCCGGACCTCACCTCGTCGAACAGCGGGAGCAACACTTCGTGCCAGTGTTCCGCGTCGGCGATCGTGACCGCCACGATTCCCGGTGCGAGTTGCACCGACATGACGTCGGGGAACCGGTCGAACAGCGCGACGACGCGCGCGTCGGTTCCGGGCGACGTGCGGCCGACGGTCGCGTTCCCGCCGGTTCCGGGACCAGTGAGGAACCGGACCTCGGTGGGAAGCCCGCCCACTTCCATCACCATCGTGTCGTCGAACGTGTCGCCGAGTGTGCGCGAATGCGCGGGTGCAGCATCGGCGGTGGTTTCCTCGGCTGCGGTCTCCGCATCGCTCGTGAACTCGACGTCGACCTTGAACCGGCCGCCACGCCATCCGAACGAAACGACCAGGTCGGGTTCGAGTGCGTCGGTGAACCAACCGGTGCCGGGCCCGACCGCGGCCGCGAGCGCGACGTCGTCGTCGACGGTCCACGACGTGTCGGAAAAGAACCGCTGGAGGTGACCGCGCGCCCTGGGCACCACGGACACGGGCGTGTTGGCAAAGCCCACACGCGCTACGCGTTCGACGGCCGCCGTAGTGAACCGTCGCCGGACCACCTCCGCCCGGCCCCGTTCTCGGTCCGAAGGCATCCGGGAAACTTAGCCTCGATCCACCGATCGGTGACCGGGGTCGCCCGGCTGCGGGTCGCGTGGCGGGTGGTTCGGGTTGCGGCGTGATTTGAGTGCGGCGCGATCGGCGGAT
>JAWXCJ010000300.1:0-4283 GCA_034408875.1 Actinomycetota bacterium | reverse complement strand
GGTCACCATGTCGCTCGCCACCGACACCCTGCCCGCGCTCCAGCCCGACGCGGGCGGTTCCTACTGGGCCGCGGCGGTCCTCGGAGTTACGGCGTTCTTCGCCTCGATCCTCGCCCACGAACTCGCCCACTCCGTCGTCGCGATTCGGCGCGGTCAACGCGTCGAGGGCATCACGCTCTGGCTCTTCGGCGGCGTGGCCCGACTCAAGGACGAAGCACGCGACGCGCGCAGCGAACTCCTGGTCGCGCTCGCCGGCCCGGCAACGAGCCTCGCGCTCGGTGCCGCGTTCATCGGCGCCGCGTACGGACTCGACACTGTGTTGTCCGACGGCAGCCTGTTGCCGACGGTCGCCGCGTGGCTGGGCGTGCTGAACATCGTGCTCGCCGTCTTCAACATGCTCCCCGGCGCGCCGCTCGACGGCGGGCGCGTGCTCAGCGCGCTCGTGTGGATGTGGCGCAAGGACCGCCGAGCCGCGCAGATCGTCGCGGCTCGCGTCGGACGCGTCATCGGCTACGGGTTGATCGCGCTCGGTGTCTACGCAGTCGTCGCCGGGAACGACTACGGCAGCATCTGGACCGCGCTGATCGGATACTTCATCGTCGAAGCATCGAAGGCGGAAGAGATGCAAGCCCGCATCGCCCGCAACCTCGACGACCGCACCGTGGCCGACATCATGTCGCCGGCTCCGCCCCGCGCCCACGCCTGGGCCACCGTCGGCCAACTCCAGGCGCTCACGGGCGAGATCGCGCCTCCGCATGTCGTGCTCACCGACTTCGGCGGCGCACCCGGCGCCCTCCTCGAACGCGCCGCACTGCGCAACGCGACCGCGGCGACCGAACTGCGCGAGCGGGCCATCCCGTTGGTGCGCCTCCCCTCCGTCCCTCCGGACACGCCGCTGCGCGCTGCGCTGTCTCGCGGCATGCCCGTCATCGTCGTCGCTGAAGGCGTGATCGTCGGCATCGTCGGGTTCGCCGAGCTCACTGCTCTTCAGGCCAGCCAGGGATCCGACAAGTCGAAGTACGAGATATCCGCGTAGCAATCGTTGCTCTCGGCCAACGCGTTCGTCACCGCTTCCGGCAACTCCAGCGCTTCACCCAAACGCGCTTCGGCCTCCGATGTGAAGTACGCGACTTCGGTGAACGTGCCGTCGGCGTGCCACGCGGTGAAGCCGCCCATGAGGTCGGGACGCAGCGGCGCCAGCTTCGGCACCCATTCGCGTTCGAGGGCTTCCGCCTTGGCCCGGTCGACGCACCGGCCGATCATCACTTGCACGAATCCCGCGCTGTCGGTGCCGCCGTCGAGATACAACGTGACGTCGTCGGTACCGGCGAACACCGGCGGCGCGGAGAAGCACTTCTCGACCTCGGACCACCACGCCGATTGCTCCGGGCGTTGCGCGTTCGCGACTCCGGCGGTCTCGTCACGGAATCGCACCAGCGCGACGAACTCGCCACCCGGAGTCACACCGGAAGTCGTGCCGAGATAGCCCTCGGCGCCCGGTTTCAGCTCCTCGGTCCACCGTTCCCGTAGCCGCTGCAACCCCTCGACGTCCTGTACGGGGCCTCGGATCACCTGGACGAACATGGCCTGACCCTTGTCCCCGGCGGGCCCCTGCGTCAAGGGCCTCAGAGCGCGCCGATTTCGTCCGATGGGGCACCGTGCGACGACGAGCGATGGCGGCCGTATTCGCGCTCACCGTGGCGGCCTGCAGTAGCGGCGGTTCCGGGTCCGATTCGCAAACGGAGTCGGGCACCGACGCGCCCGACGAGGCCCAACCGGCCGTAGAGGCAGCGACGGAGACGAACGCGAGCGGGTCGTCACCCGTCGGGAACGTGCTCACGCTTGTCGCCGACGACAACGACGAGCCCGCCGAAGGCACCGACGTGCAACTGTTCTTCGAGCCCGAGGCCGTCGCGACGCTCTACATCCAAGCCGACGACGACACCACGTTCGTGGCGCACGGTTCGTGGTCGTACACCGACGGCGAACTGGCGCTCAGCTTCTCGCACGAGCAACTGACGGTCGACACGGTCGTGCCGTTCGATCTCGACGTCGACACCATTACGTTCCCGTTCCGACTCCTGGACGGCGGCACCGAGGGCAGTTCCGAATGGACCCGCCGCGCCGCCGACCCGGTGGCCGACCTCCGTCCGATCTTCCGCGCTGCGGTCCTCGACGACACCGACCCGCGGGAAACCGCCGACGGCATCGACCGTGCCACGGCGTACGCGCAGGCACTCATCGATCTCGAGGGCCCCGCGACCGGGGGCCGGGCCCGAGCCGCAACCGACCCCACGAGCGCGGTACCGGTACGTGCGGGGTCGCTGGTCAACGGCATCGAGATCGAGTACTCCGACGGCACGTCCGCGCAGGTGCTCGTGTTCGGGTGGGCGCCGCCGGGGCCCGACCCGCTCATCCTCACCACGGGCGCGCTGGCGGGCGACCCGCGCGTGCACCTCAACATGCAGCCGAGTGCGCACACGCAGGACGACCCCGCGAACAAGACGGCAATGTTCGTGGTTCCGTTGAAGACGGGCCGCATCAACGACTGGTGGGACCGCCTCACCAACTCCGCGCGCGACACCGGCATCGTCGGCACGACGTCCGACCCGTTCGATCTCGACGGCGCCGAGCAGACGCTCACCGACCGGGGTTACGACGTCGCCCGCTACGAAGACGAGAAGGCGTGCGTGCTCTGCCTCGTCGAAGCGTTCACCGAGCACAAGAATCCCGGATTCGTGCTGTTGCAGTCGCACGGCACGAGCAACGGCTACCTGCTTGCCGGCGACCAGCTCGCAGCAGACGACGACTGGGACGCCGCGCACGAAACGTTCGAGGCGCTGCAGCAGAAACTACGCGACGAGGGTTACGCCTCGCTTGTCGAGACGCCGGACGCGCTGTCGATGATGAGCATCGAGACCGAGATGAAGGTGCCCGAGGGCGTCGTGTGGTTCGCGGCGGTCGGACCCGGCTTCTGGCAGTGGTTGCGCAGCCAACAAGGTGCCGACTTCTCGCATTCGCTCGTCTACGCGGCGGCCTGCGAACTCGACAACGCACCGGCGTTGCGCGAATCGATCATGGCGCGCGCGTTCTTCGGGTTCAAGACGTCGATCAGCCCGGCGCTCGCAGGCGGGATCTTCAACTACATGGTTGCGCACCTTGCCCGCCACACGCGTTCGGCGGAAGAGGCCTTCTACAACATCGTGCGGGTCGTGAACACGGGCGAGATGATCTTCGCCGAGGACAAGGAACTCGACGGCGTCGCGCCGAGCGACGCATCGGGCAGCATCCCGCTGTTCGGCGAACCCGAGGAGTTCCAGTTCAACGGGTACGCGAGCGACGGCGCGTCGGGCCCGCAGCCCTACGCGATTCACGGGTGGTTCGACACCTCGAGCGTGAGTCAGACGCAGGTGTGGTGGCTCCTGTTCGCGGCGCGCTGGAACGAGAACGTCGACGAAGGGGTCCAGAACCTCGTCACCTGCCACCTCGAGTACTGGAGTCAGGGCGAGTACGGCGGCCTGGGCAGCCCGTTCTGCAACGCCGCGAACGACGGCGATCTGCCGACCGAGGCCGACATCGGGCTCGCCACGTACCTCATGACCGGGGCAGCCGCGACCCCGACGACCGGAACGCTCCCCCGCTTCACCCTCAACGAGAGAGCGTGATCGACGCCCGCGGCGTGTACTGCGCGCCGTCGCGCGCCGGCACGCTCTCGTAGACGACGACCCCGCCCACCGTCCACGCGTCGCCGACCGGAGCATCGCCCAACGCGGCGACCGCGCCGCGCAGATCGGCCGGCGTCTTGCACCGGGCCAGCGTGAGGTGCGGGTGATAGGCGCGCCCGTCGCGCTCGTAGCCGAGCGGGGCCAGCCGCGCCGCGACTGCGGCCGCAAGTTCCTGCAGGAGTTCCGTCCCTTCGGCGATGCCCAGCCACAGGACGCGACCGCGGCGTGGGTTCGGGAACGTGCCGGCGCCGCCGACGCGCGCCGGACCCGGTGCGACCGACAACCCGTCGAGCGCACCCGCGACGGCATCGATGTCGACGTGATTGCCGAGGAACTGCAACGTGAGATGCCACTGGTCGCGCGCCGTGCGCCGGGCCTCGGGCAGTTCGACGGACTCGACGCGCGCCGCAACCGCGTCGAGTACGGATTCGGGCGGGTGGACTGCAACGAACGCGCGCGTCACTTTCCCGGATCGGCTTGCGCTCCGCCTGCCATCGCCGGTGTGACTTCACCGGTTCGGGCCGGCTCCGCTGACGCTCTCACTTTCCCGGATCGGCT
>JAWXCJ010000299.1:0-3040 GCA_034408875.1 Actinomycetota bacterium | reverse complement strand
GCGGCGCACCCGCCCGTTCGGCCCGTGCGTGAATAGCGACGCTCACGAGGCGACCGGCAAAAGCACCGCGAGTACCCGCGATTCTGCGAGCAACGCGGTCACGACCTGCGCCCGGCCCAACGAGAGGTCCTGCTTCCAGCCGACGGCGACGGCGTCGGCGTTGATCTCGCGTGCGACCGCGCACACGACGTCGGCCGGGCGCCCGACGCGCGTTTCGAGCCGCACGTTGACGTTGTCGATCGGGAGCCAACGCCGGAGGAACTCCTCGCCCCACGCCGCGGTCTCGTGTCCCGGCTGGTCGGAGAACGCGGGGATGTCATCCGCGTCGAAGACGTGCAGCGCGACGACGTCGAGTTGAGTGCCGGGGCGGAGCCGGCGGAGCTGTTCCTGGACCGCGGCGGCGGTCTCGCCGGTGCCGTCGAGCGGTACGAGGACGCGGCGCACCCGCGCGGGCTCGATGCGCGTGGTCGGCGGTACGACCACGACCGGCTTGGCGAGCGTTTGGATGAGCGCGAGCGCGGTACTTCCGACCGGCCGGCGGGTCGACGGCAGCCCGCGGCTCCCGACCACGACCGCGGTGACCTCCGCGGCCTCGGCGGTGTCGACGATCTCGGGGACTGCCTTCCCGCGTCGCACCCGAAGGGGCACACCGAGCGCGGCCGCGGTGTCGACGGTGATCGGTCCCCGGCCGTCCTCGCGCACGGTGAGCGCGACGACCTCGTCGCCGAACAGGCGGGCGCATTCGATCGCGGCGACGAGCACGGGTCTGGCCGAGGCGGATTCGTCGATGGCTGCGATGCATTCACCCATCACGGGCCCTTTCGTCGGTCCCCACGGTGATGCCGTCCGGCCCGGCTTCGTACGCGATCTGGTCGACGCCGAATGCGACGGCGACCGGCCGCGAGGCGACGATCGTCGTCGCGTCCCTGCCGATCTGGATGCGCACTGGAACCCCGCGGAACTGCACGCGCAACTCGAGCGTGTCCAGGCCCGGTGGAAGCCGCGGGTCGATGCCGAGGGCCGCGGGAAGCGCGCGTATGCCGCCGAAGCCCCACGCGAGCGCCTGCCACACGCTGCCCATCGTCGCGAGGTGCACACCGCCCGCGGTCGTCTGCGTCACGTCGTCGAGGTCGACGCGGGCCGAGAGTCGCAACAAGGCAAGCGCGTCGTCGAGCCGTCCCGCGCGCGCGAGGAGCGATGCATGGACTCCCGGGGAGAGCGAGCTGCCGTGGGCCGTCCTCGGTTCGTAGAAGTCGAGATTGGGTTCGAGCGACGACGGCGCGCACTCGTCCGGGACGAGATGGTGGGCCATCAACACGTCGGCCTGCTTCACGACCTGCGCGGCGCGCACCCGGTCGCGACCGAGGAGAAGGTCGGCGACGATCGGCCGGCGGGGCGCGACCTGCGAGATGAGCAACGGCTCGAGCTTGTGGAACCCGGCGAACTGTTCGTAGACGCGGGTTTCGGGGTCGTAGCCGTCGACGAGCGCGTCGGCGAGATCGAGCCACCGCTTTTGTTCGTCTGTGGCGACGCCGCCGTATTGCTTCGCGGACGCGGCAGCCCGGCGCAGATTCCATCGCGCGAGCACGTTGGTGAACATGTTGTCGTCGACGGGTTCGTGGTACTCGTCGGGCCCGATGACCCCGTACACGTGGGCGCCGCCGTGCTCGACGCGCACCCGCGACGCCCAGTAGCGCGCCGTTTCGACCAGCAGCAGATGACAACCGCCGGCGGCGAACTCGGCGTCGCCCGTCCAGTCGACATAGTGGGCCGCGGCCCAGGCGACGTCGGCCACGATGTGGGCCTCGGCCGTGCCCGTCCGGATCGGTACGACCTGACCCGTCGCGTCGCGCACCGAGTGCGGAGTCACGTCGTCGCCGAACGTTGCGGACTCCCACGGGAACCGAGCACCGAGGCGCCCCTCGGCGCGCGCCGCGTCCTGTGCAATCGGGAGACGGCGCACGCGATATTCGAGCATTGCGCGCGCCGCGGCCGGGTGCGTCGCGGCGAGAAACGGCAACACGAAAACGTCCGAGTCCCAGAAAACGTGACCGCGATACCCGTGACCGGTGAGTCCACGCGCGCCCACTGTCGCGTCTCCGGAAGTCGCGACCGACGCCATCAGGTGGAACAGGGCAACGCGCGTTGCGAGCTGGAGGTCGTCGTCGCCGGCAACGACGATGTCGGCCTCCGCCCATCGCTGTGCCCAGGCGCGGCGATGTTCGGCGAGCAGGACGTCGACGCCCGCGGCGCGCGCGTCGAATAGCCGGGCCATCGTGCCTTCGTGTGCGCTCCCGGGTCCGTCGAGTGCTTCGTAGACGGCGAAGCGATCGAGCCGGCCGTCGCGGAGTTCTTGTGTCGCGGCGGCGCATGCCGCCCGGGTCTTACCCCGGAGCATCGACCACTCCACCGAGCCGTCCCGGCGAATGTCGTCGAACTCGGTGTCGGTCGAGGAGAGCGCCGTGCCCGGCCGCGTCGCGTGCGGCGTTCTGACGCGCAGCACGGCGGTGCCGGGGCGGGCCAGTGACGAGAAGCGGATACTGCTGAGGTCGGTGGTGTCGTCGACCCGTTCGGCCAGAACGCCGGTGTGCAGGTCGAGTGTGCGAGTGATGTCGTCGTCGGCGCCCGAGTGCCGCTCGAGTCGGTCCCAGCGCGGTGCGTCGAGCAGGTCGGCGGCCGCGTCGTCACCTCGGTACACCCCCGCCATTACCACGCCCGGTGTTGCAGACTCGTGACCACACAACGGTGCGCCCGATGTGCCGATCGTCCCGTCGGCGAGCGTCAGTACCGCTTCGACGGCGCGCTCGCGCTCGTGATCGATACCGTCGAAGGTCAGCGTCCACCCGGGTGCGATGTCGAGCTCGGGAACGTCGCCGCGCTCGCGCCGGCGCAGTTGGTCGACCAGGATTTCGACGAAGCGGTCCGGCCCGCGGCCGAGTGCGATGACACCGTCGGGCACGCCCGTCGGTTCTCGACCGACGGACACGCACGTCACGCCCCGAGACTCCGGCACGAGCATCAGCGAGTCGCTGCCGGGGAT
>JAWXCJ010000298.1:0-3800 GCA_034408875.1 Actinomycetota bacterium | reverse complement strand
CGGGCCCGGCCGCGTACCCGTCGAGCGACATCGAGATGTTGTGGACACCTACCTTCGCCATGACAGCTCCCTTGGGGACGTGGCTTGTTCAGCCGGGCACGACGCCAACGCCTTCCGACCGTCGCGTAGAAACCGAAAATATACGCGTCCGAGGACGCGTGTCTGTGCCTCGGAGATGCGTTCATCCGCGGCGCGCTGGGCTACACCGTCACGTAGGCCGGGTCGTGCGCTGCTCGACGAATGCACGTAGCGCGTCGACGTTGAGTGTCTCGGCCCCTTGCAACCCGCGGCCGATCTCTACTCCGCCTACGTGGTCGTGCACCGAGATGCGCGCAAGGCGAACGCCGGTGCTGCGCGCGTAGGCGTCCTTGATGGAGTCGTACAGCGCCCGCTGCTTCCAGCGCGGCGCGCCGACGGCACCGAACACGCCCGGGTTGTCGGCGGCGCCGAACATCGCTTCGCACGACGGATTCGTCCACCGCTGACCCCACCCGCCGGCGGTCAGGCACTCGGCCTCGTGCGCGTCGCAGTACTGCCGGTACGAGATTCGCCACGGCAGCGACGCCGTCCACGGTGCCTCGAACGTGACGAGCCGGTAGCGGTTGAAGTGCAGCTCTTCGTCGAGTTCGACGACGACACCGCCCTCGTACGCGAGGTCCCACGCGCTGGGCCGGAGCTGCTCGGGCTCGGCGACGCCACCGAGCCCTGCACACGATTGCATGATCGAGTCGGCGAGATCGGGCGCCAGATCCTGCAACCGGGGCGGCTGCGGAGCGGTAGGCGCGCGCCGAAAGCCGGCATCGAGCAAGCATCGATTCAGGGCATGTGCTCGCGCGCCGGTTCGCACCATCACGTCAGTCTGACCATTCGCCGCGCAGATTGTCCGACGCAAGCCCTACCCACCCGCTTCTGGGTACGTGTATCCGCGAGATCGGGCGTGTACGCGTACCCAGACGAGCGGTGCGCCGGGCCGTTACCCCTGACTCAGTCGGGCCAGTCGTGATCGCCGATCTGTACCGCCGCGACATCGCTTTCGGAGTGGCCGTAGCCGGTGTTGTCGGGATCGGGTTCGTACCCGGTTCCGGCGCGCGGGTCAGGGTCGCGAGATCGGCGCCGGAAACCGCGTCGTCGGCCAGCGGCGGGATACGCCCGTACAGCTCGACGAGGCACGGCGCGACATCCATGGCGCGATTCCAGCACGGCTGCGCGTCAAGCGGTACCCGTCGATGCATGACGTGCGCGAATTGCTCGCGCGGTTCCGCCCACCAGCCCGCCCTAGGCTCCGGGCCGATGGGGAACGACGCGACACCCGACATCGAAGCGCTCGTCGAGGAGACGCTCGAGTTCCTGACTGTCCGACCGAGTGGCGACGAACCGGGCGCGTTCGTCGGCCGGCCGCCCGCGTGGTTCGGCGAATTTCTCTTCGGTGGTTTCGTCATCGCGCAGGCGATCATCGCGGCGGCCCAGGATGCGCCCGAGGACCGCCGCATCCATTCACTTCACGCCTATTTCTTGCGGCCCGCGACGACGGCGGGACCGATCGAGTACCGGGTACGACCGATACGCGACGGCCGGTCGTTCAGTTCGCGCCACCTGGAAGCGAGCCAGGCCGGCAAACCCGTGCTCGAGATGTCGTGCTCCTTCACGGCGGACGCCGACGGCTACGTGTACGACTCGCCATCGGGTCGCCCGGTGCCGCCGCCCGACGATCTCGCGGAGGAGATCGGTCCGGGTCCGTGGGCGGCGCGATTCATCGGCCCGACGCCGGCCAACGAAGACGGCACTCGTGAGTCGACGCACCGCATGTGGTTCCGCGTCCCGATGCGATTGCCCGACGACGAGTTGGTACACACCGCGCTGCTCGGGTTCGCCACCGACTGGACCGGCACCGGCGGCCGTCCGCTCCACCTCGACGACGACACCACGGGCATGGTGAGCCTCGACCATGCCGTCTGGTTCCATCGCACCGCGCGCGCCGACGAGTGGTTGTTCTACGACGTGCACTCGCTCGTGAACGCCGGTGGTCGCGGCCTGTTGCGCGGCGCGATGCGCGACCTCGACGGCAACGTCGTCATCTCGGTCGCACAGGAGATGCGGATCACGCCCGTGACGTGACCGTCTCCGTCAGTGCTCGACGGCCTCGTCGAACGCGGGCGGATAGACGACGCGGCCCCGCACCGCGGGGTCATAGGTACGCAACCGAAGCGGCCGTAGTACACCGGGCTGCCTTCGAGGATCACGAACGGATGCCCGCGCCGGTCGGCCTCGGCGGTCACGTCGCGCACGAGTGCGGAACCGATCCCACGTTTCTGGAACTCGGGAACTACGGCGAGCGGCGACAACATGACGATCGGAATGCGCTCCCCCTTGAGTTCGATCACCGCACCGCTGAACATGACGTGCCCGACGACGCGGCCGTCGATCTCGGCGACGAGTGCCAGTTCGGGGATGTACTCCGCCGAGGCCCGGATTGCCTCGACGAGTCGCGCCTCGACGGAGGATGTGAACGCGGCTTCGACAACCGACGCGATCGCCGCGGCGTCGTCCTGCCGTTCCGCGCGAATTGTGACGCCGGTGCTTTCGTTCCTCGTGTCCACGGCGCGAGTCGGCCTCATCGTGGGAGTGCGTCGTACACGACCCCGACCGTCGCGCAACACTGACGGATCCCGGGACCGTCGTCTCGTGTCGACACGAGCACGCGCGCAGGCAATGCAATCGCCGCGGCTACCGCTTCCGCGCCCAGCGCCGACAATCCGTTGTGCCCAACCGTCAGTTCGGCCATCTTCCACGCAAGTTGGCGCATGGGCACTACGGAGATGTCATCGGGAAGGGCCACCAGGCCGGCGATGAGAGCGCGCCGGTCGGCCTCGTTCCATCCGCGCAGGATCGCTCCGCCGGTTGCGCGCGCTGCGCTCTTGCACAGACGCACGTACCAGAGGTTTGTTGTGGCTACGGTCTCGTCGGCGACCGCGTCGACGAGTGCTTCGTCTCGGCCCGTCATCCAATCGCGGATCAGGTGGTCGTCGAGTACGACCGTCACGTCGTCGCAAGGTCGGGGTCGTCGTCGCTCTCGACGGCTGCGTAGTGGGCGTCGGCCGGGAGGATTTCGTCGAGGAGTCGCTGGGCGGTGCCCGCCGGCACGGTGAGCACGCCAAAGCCCAGATCCAGGACGTCGACATGTCCGCCTCGGTCGAGGTTCCACCGGCGCCGGACGGCCGCGGGCAAGCTCATCTGCCCTGATGACGACACTCTGAACGTCTCGGTTCTCATGAGGGGAGACCTACTTGGTGAGATTGGATTTTCACCAAGTGTACCGCGGGGTCCGAGGTCGTCAGGCGACGTCGGCGCGTTCGAGGATGACGGTCGTCAGGGCGATGCCGACGGCGGTCACGGCGATCAGCACGATCGCCGCCACGCCGGGACCGACGGCGAACCGTTCGGGGTCGACGCCGGCGATCGAACGCAACAGCGATTCGGAGTAGAGGCGCAACGACGTGCGGGCGAGGCCCGACCCGACGCTGGCGACGATGCCTTCCCACACGGCGATGTACACGAGGCCCCACACCAACGCCCGGGGCACGCGCGCCCCGAACCCGACGAACAAGGCGGAGTACGCAACCGTGGATGCCGTCGCGGCCACGAGCGTACCGACGACGAAGGCCGCGTCGACGCCGAGCAACAGGCTCATGGCGAGCATCGTCGCGAGGACGCACGGCAGTGACACCGTGAGCGCCGCACCCAGCGCGGCAAGGGTGAGTTCGACCCGGCGTACCGGGCGGGCCCACAGGTACACGAGCGTG
>JAWXCJ010000297.1:0-6709 GCA_034408875.1 Actinomycetota bacterium | reverse complement strand
TCTCCGGCGTCTCCGGCGTCTCCGGCGTCTCCGGCGTCAGCCGCTGGTGCCGGCGCGGAAGCCTTCGGAACAACACAAAGACCACGACCGCGATCGCGGCGTAGAGGAAGAACCCGAAGCGCTGCACGGTGAGGAGATCCCAGTCGAACCAGTGCGCGAAGGCATAGGGCAGCCCCGAAGCAAGCGCGCCGAGCGCGCCGGCGATCGCGCCGCCGACGTTGTAGACCGCGAAGAGGCGCGGCCGCTCCGCGTCGTCGACCTCGCCCGCGATGAGCGCTTGTTCGGTCGGGAGAAAGACGCTGACGTCGCCGGCCGTCGGGTTCAGCGTTCCGAGGGCGGCGACCACGAGCAGTGGGCCGACGGTTGTGAACGTGGCGAACCCGATGCCGGTCAGGGCCATCAGGACACACGCGCCGGTCAGCAGGGTGACCAGGCCCGTGCGGTGCGCGGTGAGCCCGAACCACAGGGTCATCGCCGCCGAACCCAGGAGGGTCGCGGTGACGATCGCGCCGACTGCGACCGCCGAGAACCCGAGTCCGAGGAGATACTGCGCGAGCAACACACTCACGAACCCGTCGGCGAAACCTCGCAAGGTGCGCGCGAGTACGACGGTGGCCGCAGCCGGCGAGGCCGAGCTCGGAAGCGCCCGGCTCACCACCGAAATCACGCGACCAGCCAGTTCAGCCGCGCTTCAGCCTGCCCGCGGCAATCTGGCGCCGAGATGGCCACCGCCCGACCCTGCCTGCATTGCCACCCGCCGGTCACACCGTCATCCTTCTACAGGGCGAGACCGGTCCTCCTGGTTGCGATGGGAATCGGCTTCGCGTTCCTCGCATTGTCGGGACCGCCCCGATCTCGAACGCTTGGTCAACGGCACCGGCCATTCGTTTCCGAGCGGGCACGTGATGGCGTCAGTCGCGCGGTACGGACTGCTGCCACTCGTCGTCGGGCTCTTCACGCCCAGTCGCGTGCTGTGGTGGGCGTCCGTCGCATGTACAGGACTCTTGACGCCGGCCATCGCCGTAGAAGAACCCACCGCCCTCGGGCTGGATGGACTCCTCGAGCGGTTCTCCGGCCAGGCGTTCCTGGACGGCGAGGAAACCCGCCTCGAGGCCGGCCTGGAATGACCCGAAGAGCAGGCCTTGGTCGAGCCGGCCGGCCCCGTCGAACCCGCGCGAGTAGCTGAAGCCTCGCCGCAGGATCCGATTCGCGTCGGCGAAGTCGAACTCCTCGTCCTCGTCGGTCGCCGCGATCATCTCGTCGACCTGTTCGGTGACGTAGGTCTGGTACTACTCGACGGCCTCCAGCACGAGGGCGTCGTCGGACGAGCCGGCGACATCCTCCTCCGAGATTCCGCTGCCGTTGCCGGAAGCAGACCCCGACGACGCACAGCCGGACCCGCTGCCCGAACCCGACGCGCTCGCGGCACTCGTCGTGTCGGACGTCGATCCACTCGCCGACGCCGACGAGCTGTCGCAGCCGTTGTCGATCTCGCGAACGCCGCCGCCGTCATCGTCTCCACACGCGGCAAGGGCAAGCGCCCCGGCCGCAACGAGGACCACCAATCGCTTCATGTGGATGTTGCTCCTTGTATTCGAGATTCGGATGGCGAGGACTGCCGAACGGAATCGAGACGCGGGCGCGCGAGGGCGACGATGCCCAGCAGCGCGATGCCCGTCAGCCACACGGCGTGCAGCGCCCAGTCGCGCGCGTCCAACTCGCGATAATCGGGCAAGAGGAACCGCCACGCGTTCACGAGCGGGTACGAGATCGTTTCGAAGCGGGTGACGATCGTCAGGTCACCGATCGCGGCCTGGGCCACGAGCCAGGCGTACACCGACGCGCCGAACCCGCCCAGGACACCAAGCGCGCGTACGGCATACGGACGCGTCGCAGCCCACCACGCGACCGTGACGACAACGCACGGCAGGATCACCACTGTCTGGCGGCCCGGCCACCACCAGCCGTGCATCGTGAACGCGATGAACGCGGCGTTGAACCAGCCCGCGGCGAACGGGATGGCCAGCACCCACCAGGAACGCGGCTGTTGGCGGACGAGGACGAACGCGGCGGGCAGCGCAAGAAGGAACGCGGGCTGCCACGCGACCAAACCGAAGTCGCGGTCCAGCAACAGCCCGACGAGCCGGATCGAACGTCCGAGGTAGTCGGGGTTGTTCCCGACCGCGGTGAACTCGCCGCCCACGAAGTGGTCGCCGGTCGCGTACGGCGTGAGCCCGCCGTACCAAGCCAGGTGCGCGCCCGCGAACACGACACCGGCAATCGCGAGCGCGCCGGCAAATGCGGGCGACCGCCGCCGCCAAAGCACACACACGGCGAGCGCCGCCGCGACCGGCACGTACTTCACCGACAACCACGGGAGGGCCACCACCGCTGCTCCGGCGAGAAGCAGCCCGCGCCGCTCGAGCGGTCCGGTGATGGCCGCGATCGCAAGCGTGACCGCGAGCGCCGCGGGAACCTCGGGGTACACCATCGTCCCGTAGAACACGAGCGGCGCCGACATCGAGAATGCCAGCACCGTGACGACCGCGACCCGTACGGGAACCGCGAAACGAACGACGGCGACCCACACCATCGCGGCCGCGAGGACACCCGCCAGGAGCGCCAGTGCGAGCTTCCCGCCGATCCACCCGCCGACGAACACCGGCGCCGCGAGCAGCGTCGGCAGCAACGGATCGTGCGGACTCACCTGGATGGCGTCGTCCTGCACCTCGGTCTGCACGGGCAGGTTCGCGCGATGGAAGAAGCGATACCGCTCCTCGGCAAGTTCGTCCGCGATGTCGAGGTCGCGGTCTTCGCCGAGGCTGATCGCGCTCAGCACGTACTGCGGTTCGTCGGCAGTCAACTGGCCGCCGGGCGATGCGGGTCCGGTGATGCCGAGCGCGGCCCACGCCGCGACCACGATGCCGACGATCACGAGGACCTTGGCGCTCACGAGCGCGCCCGGCTCGGCCGGATGGTGAGCAACCACGTCAACACACCTGACAACGCGATGAGCACGAGCGACGCCAGGCCGGCTTCGGCGAAGAAGCCCTCGGACTGCGAAGTCCAGATCTCGGTCGCGAGCGTCTCGGTCCCGATCGGCGCCAGGATCAACGTGGCGGGCAACTCCTTCATCGTCGACAGCAATACGAGCCCGGCCCCGGCGAGCAACCCCGCGCGCATCAGTGGCAGCTGGACGGTGACCAGCCGGCGCACGCGCCCAACGCCCAACGATCGGGCCGCGTCCTCGACCCGGCGCGGAACTCCGCCGACCGCGACCTGACCCGCTCGCAGTGACTGCGAGCCGAAGTGCACGACGTACGCGAACACGAGCAGACCGATGCTCCGCGAGAGTTCCTCGTAGTTCGGGAGCCGCACGACGAAGAACACGATCGCGATCGCAATGACGATGCCGGGGAGCGCAAACCCGCTGACGATCACTCCGTTCGCCACCTCTCCGGAGGTCGACCGGTACCGGACGGTCAGGAATGCGATCGGCAGCACGACGGCGACGGCGACGAACGCCGTGCCCAACCCGAGACCCGCGGTGGTGATCGCCGGCCGTACGACATCTCGGGCGGTGAGCTCGGCGGTGCCGAAGATGCCGCGCGCCGTCCACTGGGCGAGCACCGCGATGGGGACAGCCAGCGCGAAGCCGACGATCAACACAACGAACCCGAGCGCGGGATAACGCCAGGCGCCGAGGTTGTTCTGCACGATGCGGGCGGTCGGCGCGATCGCCTCGGTCTGCACCCGCCGCCGGGCGTGGCGCCGCTCGACAAACACGACTGCGAGCGCGGTCACAGCGAGGATCAGGCTCAGTGAGAGCGCGACGTCACGGTCGTACAACTTCGACGAATAGATCGCGCGAGTCAGCGTGTCGTAGTGCAGGATCTGCACGGCGCCGAACTCGGCGAGGCAGTAGAGGAACACGAGCAGGGTTCCTGCCCACATCGCACCGGTGCATTGGGGAAGCACGACCGTGCGGAACACTTCGCGCGGCGAGCGACCCAATGCACGCGCGCTCTCTTCGAGCGAGCGGGGCAGGGACTCCAGGCGAGCCGAAACCGGTAGGTACACGTAGGGATACGTCAACAGCGTGAGGACGAGCGATGCGGCCCACAGGCCTTCGATGCGCGGCAGTTGCTCGATGCCGAACAGCGAGTCGACGAGTCCGCCGCGCGTGAACGCGGCCACGAGCGCGAACGCACCGACGAAGCTCGGCATGACCAGCGGAAGGGGAACGACGATGCGCCAGAACCAGCGTCCCGGAAGATCCGTTCGCGTGAGCAACCACGCCAACGCGGTTCCGAGCGCGGTTGCACCGAACGAGACGATGACCGCCAGAGTGAGGGTGCGCCGCAACGGATCGAGGAAGTTCTCGGCGCGCAAGACGTCGACGAGGTCGCGTCCGACCCCGATGTTGTGCCACAGGAGGTACGCGAGCGGCAGCGCGAAGAACGCGGCCACGACGATGCCGGCGACCGAGAGCCCGATCGGCGGCCCGCCACGGAACCGCCGGACCCGCACCGGAATCACGACTGCCGTCACGCGCTTTCGAGCCCGCTGTCGCGGATCAGCTCCCGAGTGCGCTGCAGCCCGCCACCCAACGCCGAAAAGTCGATCTCGGGTGACGCCGGCGAATCGAGCGCAGGAAGGTCGGACGGAGGATCGACGCCCGCCGCGAGCGGGTATTCGAACGTCTCGGTCGCGAAGTACTCCTGTGCCTCGCGGGTCAACAGGAACTCGGCGAGCCGTTCGGCGTTCTCAGCCTGTCCACCGGCCGTGTCGAGCACGCCGACCGCGGTCGTGAGGATGGCCGCTCCGGGATCGTCGCCGTCGAGGAAGTGGTTCTCGGTCGGCGTGTCGGGATCCTCGGCCTTGGCCTGTTCGTTGTAGTAGTGGTTGACCAAACCGAAGTCGATCTCGCCGCGCGCGACCGCTTCGCGAATCGCGATGTTGTTCTCGTACGTGCGCACGCCGTTCTCGCGCATGGCGGTCAACCATTCGAGCGTCTCGTCGTCGCCCCGCATCGAGCGCATGATCGTTACGAAGTCTTGGAACGAGCCGTTGCTCGGTGCGAGGCCGACCCGGCCCTCGTACTCGGGCGCCGTGAGGTCGAACACGGAATTCGGCACCTCACTCTCGTCGATCTCGTCGGCGTTGTAGACGATGACGCGTACACGCCCCGAGAGACCGACCCAGTCGCCGTCGCTCGCACGGAAGTGTGCAGGGACCTGGTCGAGGACGTCGGCCGGAAGCTCGACGAGGCGGTCTTCACCGTCGAGGAACCCGATCGCGCCCGGGCTCTGCGAGAGGAACACGTCGGCGGGCGATTCGTCACCCTCGGTGTCGATCAGCACCGCGAGGTCGCCCGAGTCGCCGTAGCGCACGGCGATCGAGATGCCCGTTTCCTCGGAGAAGTCGTCGAGCAGCGACCCGACGAGCTCCTGGTTGCGCCCCGAGTAGATGACCAGTTCGTCGCCGCCACCGCTTCCGCAGCCGGCGAGAGGCGCGAGGGCGACGGCTCCCACCAGGAGCGGGACAGAAATATGCCTCAACATTGCGCCATGCTCGCGCGTCTGGGCTTGTCAGGGCAACCTGACCAAAGTTAGGTTGGGCTGCGTGAAGCCGGTCGTGCTGTTCCTCCCCGCGCGCGACGAGGAAGCCGCGGTCGGTGCGGTGGTCTGTCGGGTCCCTGACCAGGTGGCCGGCCACCCGGTCCACTGCCTCGTGGTCGACGACGGGTCGCACGACACCACGGCCGAACGCGCGCGCGAGGCGGGCGCGACCGTCGTCTCGACCCCGGGTCTCGGCCTCGGTGCCGCGGTTCGCATCGGGCTGGCCCAAGCCCTGGAACTCGATCCGGCTGCCGTCGCGTTTTGCGACGCCGACGGCGAGTACGCGCCCGAGGAACTCGAGCAGATAGTTGCGCCGATCCTCGAAGGCCGCGCCGACTATGTCGTCGGATCGCGCTTCTCCGGCGAGATCCGGCGCATGCACCCGCATCGCCGCTTCGGCAACCGCGTGCTCACGGTGGTGCTGGCCCGTATCGCTCGTGCGCCGATCACCGACGGGCAAAGCGGCTACCGGGCGCTCTCACCCGCGGCGGCCCGCGCCGCGCACGTGAACCACGACTACAACTACGCGCAGGTACTGACCCTCGATTTGTTGGCGAAGGGGTACCGGTACGCCGAGGTGCCCATCACGTACACGTTCCGTGACACGGGCCGGTCGTTCGTGCGCCTCATCCCGTACCTGCGCCACGTCATTCCCGCCGTATACCGCGCGGTGCGAACCGGTCGGTCAGTCCTCCACGACGTGCGCGAGGAAACTCCGGCGGACCTCGGCCCACTCCACCCGGTCGACCGCGCCACCTGACGCGGCATCGGCCGCCGCCCACGCCATCGCGAGTGCATGGTGGGTGTTGTCGTGGGCGAAGAGCCCTTGGCGGCCGAAGCTGAGCACGTTGGGAACCGCGAGCGCCCACGCATCGAGCGTCGCGAGCGCGGCTTCGAAGCCGACTCGATACACGGGATAGGCGCGCGGAACCCGTCGCACCTCCACGTGTATCGGTTCGGGGCACGGGAGGTCGTTGCGCCGCAGCGCATCGACGACACGCGGACCGGGGTCGTCGACATCACCCGGAACCTCGGCGCACAACACGGTGACATCGGACGGGTCGTCGACGCTGTCGCGATAATTCTTC
>JAWXCJ010000296.1:0-2701 GCA_034408875.1 Actinomycetota bacterium | reverse complement strand
CGCGGCGCGCCGCGCCCTGGCTGGTGCTGATCGTCGGCATGACGTGCACCTTCGGCGCCTACGCGTACCGCGAGCGGGCCGAGACCCAGAAAGAGCGGGCCCGGATCGTTGCCGAGACCGACGCCGCGATGGAGCAGCTCGAATCCACATTACGCGGCTACGAAGCCGTGCTGCGCGGCGGCGAGGCGGGCACCGACGTCTTTCCGGGTCTGCTCTCCGTCCCCGCCGACACACCGGAGATCGCAGACGCGCGCCTCGAAGCTGTCGAGAGCCGCGTCGTCGTCGTCAGCGACCCGTTCGAGATGCCCGTCGACGGCGACCGCGAAGGACCCGCATTCGCGATCGTCCTGCCGACTTCCAGTGGGACCGAGGTCGCAGTCGTCGACGCCGAGATCTACCTCGCGCAAGGTGCCGGCGGCGCGGGTACCGGCTACCGCATCGAGGTGTTCGAGCACAGTTCGCAGGACGACGACTCGTTGATCGCGTCGGCGAACGGCGGGGCCGAGGGCCTCGGCCGAGTTCGGACGATGTCGCTCGATCTCTGGGATCAGGAGTGGAGCGTGCGGTTCACCGACCGCAACCCCACGGGACCGTCGGCGATGTGGCTCGCGATCCTCGTCGTCGGCGGCATCGCGACGGCATTGCTGTTCGCCCTCGTTCTGGTGCTCGATCGCGGCGAGGCCCGCGCGCAACGGATGGTCGACGAAGCCACCCGCGAACTTTCCCGCAAGGAGCGGCACTTCCGCGCCTTGGTCGCCAACTCGAGCGATCTCGTGACGGTCGTCGACGCCGCGGGGCGCCTCCGCTACATCAGTCCCGCGATCAACCGTGTGCTCGGGTACGAAGAAGCCGACCTCGTCGGGGCCGACGTGCGCACGCTCGTGCACCCCGACGACGGGGCCCCGGTACGCGAGGCGCTGGATTCGATCGCCACGGGCCACGAGTTCGACGGCGAGACCCTGCTCATGCGGGTACAACACGCCCACGGGGGTTGGCGGTACCTCGAGTCGACGATGTCGTCGCTCCACGACGATCCGGCGGGCCGCGGCATCGTCGTCAATTCGCGCGACGTCACCGAGCGCGTCGCGTTCCAAGAGGATCTCGAGGAGCAGGCAACCCACGACTCACTCACGGGTCTCCCCAACCGCTCGCTGCTCCTCGGCCGTCTGACCGAAGCCCTCGGCCGCACGCCCGGGAACCGCGGGCACACGGCGGTGTTGTTCGTCGACCTCGACCGATTCAAGCTGGTCAACGACAGCCTCGGCCACCGGGCGGGCGACGACCTCCTCGTGCAGGTCGCCGAGCGCCTGCGCATGGCAACGCGCCCGGGCGACGTCGTCGCGCGGTTCGGCGGCGACGAGTTCGTCGTGCTCGCCGAGAACGTCGTCGACGAAGTCGAGTGCCGCCAGATCGCGGATCGCCTCGCGGCGACGCTTACGGCTCCGTTCCGCGTCGAGGGCCGGGAAGTCTTCGTGACCGCGAGCGTCGGCATGACCATCGCCGACCCCGAGTCCGACACGCCCGACACGTTGCTGCGCGACGCCGACGCGGCGATGTACACGGCGAAGGATCAGGGCCGGGCCCGGTCGGTGTTGTTCGAAGAACACGTGCACCAGAGCACGGTCGACCGCCTCGCCGAAGAAGCCGCAATGCACCGGGCGCTCGAGCGCGACGAGTTGGTCGTGCTCTATCAACCACAGGTCGACATCGACTCCGGGGCGATCGTCGGCATCGAGGCGTTGCTCGCCTGGCAACACCCCGAGCGCGGCCTGCTCCCGCCCGGCGCGTTCCTCAAGACCGCGGAAGAGACGGGATTGATCGTGCCGTTCGGCGCGTGGATCCTCCGCCGGGCGTGCCACGACGCGCAGGGTTGGTGCGCACGGTTCGGGCGGCCGCTCCGAGTATCGGTCAACGTCTCCGCCCGCCAGCTCGTCGACGCCGAACTGCACGAACTCGTGAAGGAGACGTTGGCCGAGTCGGGTCTGGCCCCCGACGCGTTGTGCCTCGAAGTTTCCGAGTCGGTGCTGACCGATACCCGCGACATCGCCGCCCCGTTGCACGCGGTGCGCGAGCTCGGCGTGCGCGTCGCGATCGACGACTTCGGCACCGGCTACGCGTCACTCGCCCACCTCAAGCGGTTCCCGGTCGACCAACTGAAAATCGACGCCGCGTTCGTCGCGGGGCTCGGAAGCGACGCCGACGACACCGTCATCGTCGCGGCCGTCATCGGCCTCGCGCACGCGCTGGGGGTCGTCGCGCTCGCCGAAGGCGTCGAAGAAGACGTGCAGCTCGACGAGCTCCGCGCGCTGCGCTGCGACCTCGCGCAGGGGTACCTGTTCGCCCGCCCCGGCGACGCCGCGAGCATCGACGCGATCCTCGGCGCGGTCGTGTAACTATTTCGTCACGACGACCGACGACGTCCCGACGTTGCCTTGCTCGTCGTAGGCCTTCACGGTGATCGTGTGCGGCCCGGGCTTCACCGACGCCGAGTTCGAATTCCAACTCCGTACTGCCGACCCGCCCTGCTTGCGGACGAGGCGCTTCCCGTCGACGTACACCTCGATCGTCTTCACCGTGCCGTCGTCGGTCGCGCTCGCCCGGATCGACACCATGCCGCTCACCACACCGGCCTGCGGGCTCTGGATCACGACCGTCGGCGCGCCGACCGCAGGCCGAGTCGTCGTAGTCGTCGCCACCGTGG
>JAWXCJ010000295.1:0-3115 GCA_034408875.1 Actinomycetota bacterium | reverse complement strand
TGATGAGGCATTGGGGGAAAGGGGTCGGTCGTGGCGAAGTTCGGTGACGGCGGGGATCTGCTGAAGTGCTCGTTCTGCGGAAAGAGCCAGAAGCAGGTCAAGAAGCTGATTGCCGGTCCGGGTGTCTACATCTGTGACGAGTGCATCGATCTCTGCAACGAGATCATCGAAGAAGAGCTCTCGCAGAACACCGAGGTCCGCTTCGACGATCTTCCCAAGCCCCGCGAGATCTACGGCTACCTGAACGACTACATCATCGGGCAGGAACAGGCGAAGAAGATTCTCGCGGTCGCGGTGTACAACCACTACAAGCGGGTGCAGGCCGGTTCGTACGGCGACACCGAAGTCGAACTGCAGAAGTCGAACATCTTGCTCATCGGCCCGACCGGTTGCGGCAAGACGCTGCTCGCGCAGACGCTCGCCCGCATGCTGAAGGTGCCGTTCGCGATTGCCGACGCGACCGCGCTCACCGAAGCGGGCTACGTCGGCGAAGACGTCGAGAACATTCTCCTGAAGCTGATCCAGGCCGCCGACTACGACGTCAAGAAGGCCGAGACCGGCATCATCTACATCGACGAGATCGACAAGATCGCCCGCAAGGCCGAGAACCCGTCGATCACGCGTGACGTGTCCGGCGAGGGCGTGCAGCAGGCGCTGCTGAAGATCCTCGAAGGCACGACGGCGTCGGTGCCGCCGCAGGGCGGGCGCAAGCACCCGCACCAGGAGTTCATCCAGATCGACACCACGAACATCCTGTTCATCTGTGGTGGTGCGTTCTCGGGCCTCGACAAGATCATCGAGGGTCGGGTGGGCAGCCGCGGTGTCGGCTTCGGTGCCGACGTGCGCCGCGCCGACGAGAAGAACCTCGGCGAGTTGCTTTCGGGCGTGTTGCCCGAAGACTTGCTGAAGTTCGGCTTGATCCCCGAGTTCGTGGGCCGCCTGCCCGTCACGGGCGTGGTGCACAACCTCGACAAGGACGCGCTGATGCGCATCCTCATCGAGCCGCGGAACGCGCTCATCAAGCAGTACCAGAAGTTTTTCCACTTCGACGACGTCGAGTTGGTCTTCTCCGACGACGCGCTCGTCAAGATCGCTGACGAAGCGCTCAAGCGCGGCACCGGCGCTCGCGGCTTGCGCGCCATCCTCGAAGAGGTCCTGCTCGAGGTGATGTACGAGCTCCCGTCGCGTACCGACGTGACGAAGTGCGTCGTCGACGGCGACGTCGTGGCCCGCAAGTCGACCCCGGCGCTCATCACCGAAGAAGACGAATCCCGCCGCAGCGCGTGAGTCGTGTTTGAAGCCAAGTGGCCGCTCAGCGGCCACCTAGCTTCAAACAAGTCGTGCCGTGTACCTACCGTGCGACTCCTCGACCACAAGCGGTAAGCCGAACGCCGTGCTCAGGATCGTTGACGTGACCGTGTCGCGCACCGGGCCGGAGGCGAGCACGCGCCCGGCCTTGAGCACGAGCGCGTGCGTGAATCCCGGTGGGATCTCTTCCAGATGGTGGGTCACCAACACCAGCGGCGGACCGGACCACGCGGCCAAGTCGGCCACCAGTTCCTCGCGGCCGCCGACATCGAGGCCGGCGGTCGGTTCGTCGAGGAGCACGATGCCGGGGTCGTTCATGAGCGTGCGAGCCAGCAGCACCCGCTGGCGTTCACCGGCCGAGAGGGTCGGGAACGCCTGGCCGGCGACGTGCGAAACCGAGAACTGGTCGAGCAATTGGTCGGCGCGGGCGCGGTCGGCGTCGGTGTAGGTGTGCCACCACGGCGCCAGCGCCGCGTAGCGGGCCGTCGTCACGACCTGGCGTGACGTCATCGTCGGTTCCAGCGCGGCGGCGAGGGCGGGGGAGGAGAACGCGATGCGCTCGCGCAACGTGCGCACGTCGCAGCGGCCCAGGCGCTGACCGAGCACCTCGACTGTGCCCGACGACGGGTGCTGGTACAGCGCCGCGACGCGCAGCAGCGTCGTCTTGCCCGCGCCGTTCGGTCCGAGGATCACCCAGCGTTCGTCGGCGCCGACCGTCCACGAGACGTCGGTGAGCACCTCGTGGTCGCCGAGCGTGAGCGAGATGTCGGTGAGCCGCAGCGGAGTCACGAGAACAGGTGGGCGTGGTCGTTGTACCGGCTGGTTGACGCAGGTTCCGGGCTGGGCGTCCGGCTCCGCTGTCGTTTCCCTAGCCGCAGGCCGTGCCGGTCTCGTCGGCCGAGACGAACGGCGTGACCGGCGGAGTCGGGTGCGATGCCGGCGTCGGCGCGCCGGCCCCGATCGAGAAGTCCTCGACGACGACGACCTTGTTGCCCACACAGACCACACCGATTCCGATGTACTGCAACTGCGGCGTCAACATCGTCGTGCGGTGCGGGTCGGATCGCATCAACGCCGCGTGCGCCGAACCGCTGTCGGATGCGCCGCCGGTTCCGGTGTAGATGTTCTCGGCGAGGTAGATGTGCGACCCGCCGTACGAGTTGATGAGTGCGTTGAGGTCCTGGTGCGAGAACCCGTTCGTGTCCGCCAGCTGCTGAGCCCAACCGCGCGCGGCGTCGGCGAGCTGCGGGTGCCAGGTGACCGGCGCCATGTTGCGGGCGCGGCGTTCGGCGTTGATGCGGGCGACCAACTCGGTCGCGATCGACTCGGCCGGGTTGCGGCCCGCGAGGTTCGGGTCGACGAGGAACACGCCGTTCTCGTTCGCGACGTGGACGGCGCCGAACGTCGTCGCCATGAAGTACCCGCCGGCGGGGGAGGGGGCGATGTCGACCGTCGTTTGCGGCGGCGCGCCGGTGGCAGCGCCGAGGAACTTGGCCGTACCGAAGGTGAAGATGCCGCCGTCTTCGGCGACCATCCAGTAGCCGCCGCCGTCGCCGGTCGCGGCGATCCCGGTGATCGGCGAGACCAGCGCCTTGCCGGCCATTCCGCCGTAGAACTTGGCGTCACCGAAGCCGAAGATGCCGCCGTCGGCCGCGACGAGCCAGTACCCGTTGCCGCTCGGTGTCCCGGCCATGCCCACGATGGGCGAGTTCAGCCGGATGGCGCCGGTGCTGCCCTGGAACTTGGCGTCACCGAAGGAGAAGATGCCGCCGTCGGAGGCGACGAGCCAGTACCCGTTGCCGCTCGG
>JAWXCJ010000294.1:0-3819 GCA_034408875.1 Actinomycetota bacterium | reverse complement strand
TCCCGCCTCTCACCGAAGATGCTCGCCGACGTCGAACAGGGCGCGACCGGTGGCATCGCCGCGGCACCGGTCCTCGTCGTCGTCTGCGCCGACATCGAGCGCGGCCTCGAACAGACCGTGCCCTCGTCGATCTTCCCGGCCACCCAGAACCTCTTGCTCGCGGCTACCGCCCTCGGGCTCGCCGGCGCTCTGACGACGATCATGGTCGGGTACCGCGCCGAACTGCGCGCCCTCCTCGCACTCCCCGAGCCCGTCGTTCCCGTCGCGGTCGTCCCGCTCGGTCATCCGGCGCGCCCGCTCGGCCCGCCCAGACGCGAGCCGTTCTCCGAGCACACGCACCGCGAGCGCTACGGCGAGTCGTGGTGAACGCGCTCGACTGCCTTGCTCGACTGCCTTGTGCACTAATACCCCTCCGCCGGGTCCACGACGTGCAACAACGACTCACCGCGCACGAAGCGTCCGAGATTGTCGACGAAGATCGCGATCGCCTCACCGAGCATGGTGGGGTTGTACCAGGACACGTGCGCGGCGACCCGGACCTGCGGGTGCGAGTACATCCAGTGTCCGGCCGGAAGTGGCTCGGGACTGACCGTATCGAGCGTGGCCATCGCGACCCGCCCGTCGTCGAGTGCGACGCGCAACGCGTCTTGGTCGACGAGCGACCCGCGCGCGATGTTCACGAGGTGCAGCCCGGGCTTGACCCGCGCGAGCACGTCGGCGTCGACGAGGTGGCGGGTGCGCGCCGTGGCGGGCGCGCAGAGCACGAGATGATCGGCATCGGCGACGAGATCCTCGATTGTCGTCACCATCTCGACCCCCGGCACCGGGCTCGGCGCGGCCGTTCGGCGCATCGCGGTGACCTTCATCCCGAACGGCAGCGCCCGTTCGGCAACGGCGGCACCGATGCCGCCCATCCCGAGAATCGCGAGCGTCCGGCCCGCGACCGGTTCGAACGCGGGCGCCGGGAAGTTCCAGTGCTTCGGCGGCTCGTGCAGGAAGATGTCGGGGAAGCGCTTGGCCCACGCGAGCACGGCCGCCATCACCCACTCCGAAATCGGCACCGCGCTCGCACCCCGCGCGCATGTGACCGTGCGTCCTCCGTCGTACAACGCGGGCGGGACGGAGTCGACGCCGGTTCCCGAGAGCTGCACCCAACGCACGCCGCCCGCTTCGATCCACCGCAGCGGCGCTTCCCACCCGGCGTAGCCGCCGAAGAACACGTCGGCATGCAGACCGTCCGGCGGATCACCGGGCTCGAAGTCGATCGTCTCGACCCCGTCGAGCGCGCGCACGGCCTCGGCAACCGCCGGGCCCATCTGGTTGATCACGGTGATGGTCATCGAGCCCAGACGGTACGCCAGGCCGGACGCGAACGAGGCGGGCGGCCGGAACCGCCCGCCTCGAGGTCGTGTTCCCCCGACTCAGGGGGTAGTGGTTCAGGGGCAGTTGACGAGGGTGTCGAGACCCACGTCGATGGTGAGACGGTCGTTGAAGCCGCCGCAATCGACCGTGTTCGGCCGACCGTTCTTCACGTTGACGACGTCGTTGCCGTTGTCGCCGGCGACGAAGCCGGTGCCCTTCAGGGTGAGCCGGTCGTTGAGACCGCCACCGCGCAGCGTGCCGTTGACAGTGCCACCTTGGCGCTGCTCGACGTTCACGACGTCCTTGCCCTGGCCCGCCGTCACCGAGACGTCGGACACTTGGCCATAGACGAAGACGTTGACCTTGTCGTTGCCGGTCCCCGAGTCGACGGTGAAGTCGATCGGGCGGCGGGACGTGAACACGAACTTGTCGCGCCGGTCGCCGAGTTCGGCGTTGACCACCGTCGCCGGATCGCACACGACGGTTGTCATGTCGTCGGTTGTCGGGATGCCTTGGATCCGGCAGGTGCCGGTCGCAACCGCCTTGTGCTGCACGACGAACTGAATGCGTTCGCCGGGTTGGGCGGCGCCGTCGATGTCGGTGATCGGATCGTTGTCGGATCCGACCTTGGTCAGGTCCCGCACCGTGATCGTGGCCCCCGAGCCCACGATCTCGACGTAACCGCGGTCGACATCGGCCTGAGCCGGTGTCGCGATTACAAGAGTCGAGCATGCCAGCGCACCGGCCAGGGTTCGCGCCATGAACGTCTTGGCCACCTTGTTCTCCCCACTTGGTAGTTGTTGGAACGCGCTACGCGCGAGTAACCGGCGGGAGTATAGGTAGAACGACCTACAGAACGCTAGAGCCCGTGACAATCCGTAAACGAGAAACCGCGTTCAGAGAGTACGCAGGACGCGCGCCAGGTCCCGGCCCCACTGCTCGGGGTCGGCGAGCGCCCACCCCATTTCCGGCAGGTCGAAGTACTCGACGCTGAGACGGCCCGAGTAGCCGAGTTGGTCGAGGCGGCGGAACACGGCGGCGAAGTCGACGACTCCGGCCGGATCGTCGACGTGGACCTGGGTGTGCCCGGCTCTTCCCTGGCGGACCTGCACGTGGTCGGCGTACTCGAGCAGTTCGAGCGGGTCGCCGCCCCAGTCGGCGACGTGACCCGTGTCGACCAGGAGCCGAACGCCCGGTACCGCTTCGCGAAACGCGCGCACGGTCTCGATGGAGTTGACGACCGCGCCCGCCCACGGTTCGAGCAGTGCTTCCGGTGCCGCGCGCCACCAACGGACGGCGCGGTCCCACATGCCGTCGCCCGCGCTCGGCGCCGGCGTCGCGCACCACGTGGCCCGCGGCTTCGGGAACGCGGTGGGGCACCCGATCGGTAACGCGAGCGCGCCCGCGTCGGTACCGAGGACGGGGTCGATGTGCGCGTACCCGTCGGCGGCCGCTGCTTGCGACCGCGCGGGCACGTCGCCTCGACGCGCGTACACGATGTCGACGACGCCGAGCGGCCAGCGCATTGCCGGCGCCTACTTCTGCATGGACTTCGGCATCACCATGCCGACTTGCTGCAGGTGCTGACCGAGGGTCTTATCGAAGTCGCGTGCGACCTCGGCAGCGGTCCACCCGCCGTCGCGCCACATCCACGCGACCTGCTTCGGTTGCTGGAAAATGGTGTACGCGTACTCGGTGCGGCCGAGGATCTGACCGTTCACGTGCCCGGCCTCCTCCGACGCGAGGTACGCGACCAATGGCGCGTTCAGCGCCGGGTCTTCCTCGGGCGGCGGCGCCGCGCCCGTGCGCTCGAAGAGTGCCGCGGTCATACGCGTCGCGCCGGCGGGCGCAACCGCGTTGACCGTGATGCCGTACCGGCCGAGTTCCATCGACCACACGAACGTCATGCCCATGATCGCGGCCTTGGCCGCGCCGTAGTTCGTCTGCCCGAAGTTGCCACGGATCCCCGCCGACGACGTGATGTTGACGATGCGGCCGTATCCCTTTTCCTTCATCACCTCGGCCGCGTGGCGCGTGCAGTTGAACGTGCCCTTCTGGTGCACGGCGACGACCGCGTCATAGTCGCCCTCGTCCATCTTCAGCAGTGTTCGGTCGCGCACGATTCCGGCGTTGTTCACGAGGATGTCGAGCGTCCCGAATGCATCGACGGCCGTCTTGACAATGTTGCGCGCGCCGTCGAAGTCGGTGACCGAGTCGTAGTTCGGCACTGCCTTCGAGCCCAGCGCCTCGATCTCCTTGCACACCTGCGCGGCCGGGTCCTCTTCGCGGCCCTGACCATCGAGCGACGCACCCACGTCGTTCACTACGACGTATGCACCCTCACGGGCGAAGCACAACGCAAACTCGCGGCCGATCCCGCGTCCGGCACCCGTGACGATCGCAACCCGCCCGTCGAGCAGGCCCATGTTCATCCCACCCACTTGGTCGCGCGTCCCG
>JAWXCJ010000293.1:0-14205 GCA_034408875.1 Actinomycetota bacterium | reverse complement strand
CGGCGGGTGCACCCGCCGGTGGGGCGTCGTCGACGCGATAGTTCTGCGCTTCGAGCGCGTCGCGCAGGTCGTCTGCGAGGGCGCTTGGGTCGTCGCCGCCGGCGAGCGGTGCGAGCACCACATCGGCGGTGGCCACAGGCGCAGGGTAGATCAACGCGACCCGGTCCCGAAGGTCGGGGGCGACGGTGGCGAGCTCGGTCACAGCCTGAGCCTCGGTGGTCGCGACGATGTCGAATCCGGCTAGCCGCTGGCGCAGCCAGGCGTCGAACGGGTCGGCGTTCACCGCGAACGCGGACGCCGGCACGCCTTGCTTCAGCTGCTGGAACCAGCCCGGAAACGCGTCGTTCGACTGCCAGTCGATGAGCGAGAAGTCCTCGGTAGCGAGGAACGACGCCACGGCCTGGCCGAGCACAAGGCGGCCGACACCCGACGAGACCGGGTCGGCGTGCGCGGGTTTCACGTCGCCCCAGGTTTCTTCGCCGCCGATGGCCGACCACGGCTCACCGGCGACTTCGCCGATGCACGTCCACGTCACTGTGCCACCGCAGTGCGCCGTCAGCACCTCGGCCCGGTCGGTGCGCGCCGCGAGTATGAGCGGCGTGCGGCCCTCCGGCTCGACGGTCGAGGTCATCGGCGCGAACGTGACCCACGCGTCGTACCCAAGTTCGTCGCCCGCGGCGATCTTCGCCGCGGTCGTCCCCGCGGGTTCGAGTGTGATGCCGACGTCGAGCCGGGCGCACACGTCGGCCAGCTCGACCGCGCACACGATCGACAGCTCGTCGGACGACGGCGTATCGGTCGTGCTGCTGCTGTCGTCGTCGTCGCCTTCGATGACGAGTTGGCGGATGGCGAACGAGGCCCCGACCATCACGATCGCGGCGATGAGCGCCAGGAGTGGTCCCATGAACCGCCGGCGGGGCGGCTCCGTGATGATCACGCGGTGCTCGCGGGCAACGTGTCGCCGGGCGCGGGAATGTCGTCGGGCGCGAACCGGCTCAGTTCGTCCTTCGACGGCGCCTTGTGCTCGACGACGCGTGTCGCGTGCAGCTCGATGGCCGCCTCGAACAAGTTGCGGACGACACGCGCGTTCCCGAACGTCGGGCCGCGCTGCTGCGCGTCGAGGTACGACCGCACGCGCGCCAGTGCTTCGTCAGAAGCGAGGTACTGATTCTGCTCGCCGAGACTCTTGAAGATCTGTGCGAGTTCGTCGCTCGTGTAGTCGGGGAAGTCGATGGTCTTCGGGAACCGCGACCGGAGCCCCGGGTTGGCGTCGAGGAACGCCTCCATCGGCACGGGGTAGCCCGCGACGACGACGACGAGCCGGTCGCGTTCGTCCTCCATGAGCTTGAGCAGCGTGGCGATTGCTTCGCGCCCGAAGTCTTCGGCGCTGTCGACCCACAGCGCGTACGCCTCGTCGATGAACAACGTGCCGTTCAGCGCCGAGGTCACGACTTCTTTGACCTTCGTCGCGGTCTGCCCGACGTAGCCCGAGACCATGCCGCCGCGATCGGTTTCGACCAGGTGGCCTTCGTCGAGTAGCCCGAGCACGCCGTAGATGCGCGACATGATGCGGGCGACGGTCGTCTTACCCGTACCCGGGTTGCCGACGAACACGAGGTGGTGGCTCCGCTCGGGGACCGGCAGGTTGTGCTGCTCGCGCAACTTCTCGACCCGGGTGAGGTTCACCAGAAGTCGAACTTCGCGTTTCACGCCGGCCAACCCGACCAGGTCCTCGAGTTCCTCGAGGAGCGCGTCGAGTGTCGGCGCGGTCGCGGGCGCCTCGCCGGGGAGTCCGCCCAATTCGTTCGGATTGGTGACGGCGACACCGAGCGGCGGCGCGGGCCGGTCGATGTTGCTCGTCCGGAGCTGGTCGAGCAGGACGCGCCGGTACTCGTCGAGCGCGGCGAGCGAATCGCGCGTCGGGTAGTCGGCGAGCGCGCAGGCGGCGTGACCGATGCCGAGCGCGGCCTCGTAGTACACCCACGCGTTTGCGGCGTGGCTCTCGCGGTCCATCGAGACGAGCTGGATGAACAGCGCCGACGGCTGCTTCACGAAGTCGCCATCGCGGGTGACGACGTTGTTCTCGCGCAAGTGGGTCAACGGCCCGTTCGCGACCTCGGGCTCGATTGCTCCGAACGAACGGCGGAAACCGAGCAGTTCGCGGTCGCCGAGGCGCCCGTCGGAGCACAGGAACCCGGCCGTGAGTCGGCGGGCCTCGACCATCAGGCCGTGGCCCACGGCGGTGGGATCGGCACCTTTGGCTTCGGGCCACGTGAGCACGATCGGCCGCATGCGTTGCACGAACTCGCCGACCGCCCTTGCAAGAATGTCGCCGTCGCCCGTCTGCGTCACCATGGCGCCACCATTCTGACGCCGTTACTCGGGTTCGGATGCACGCTCGATGCCGAGGGCCAGGAGCAGGTCCTCGTGCAGCTGCATCCAGACGGTGTGGTACGAGTCGATGCGGGGCGACGTGAGCCAGGCGGCCTCGCCCTCCTCGACCTGTACGAGGGCCGTGCGCAGTCGGGTCGGGTAGGGCGTGAAGCGCTCGACGTCTCGGCCCAGGCGGCGGACGACGGGGTGGGTGCGTTCGTCGAGTCCGCGCAGCCGGTCGATGACCGCCCAGTCGTAGCGCACGTCGCCGTGGTCATTGGGCACGTCGCCCGGGCGAACCTGCCAGTCGTGGCAGATCCGGATCAGTTCCCGGTTGAGGTCGAGGAACTGCTCGTAGGCCCGGGTCGCGACCTGTTCGGCGTCGCTGCCCACCGGTACCCGCGCCCAGGCGGTGTGGAGGTCGCGGCCCTCGACGGTGATGCGCAGTGCGGTGCGGGCGCGGGCCACCAGCCCGGCGTCGAGCAGCGCGACGACCGTGGGGTCGTCGTCCATCTCCACGAGTCCGCGCAGGCGAACGTCGTGCAGGATCACGTAGCACTCGTCGGGCAGCGTCACGGCGTCCGATGCTACGCGCGCTGACACTCGGTTAGCGTCGGCGAGATGGAGATCGGTCGGGGAACCAAGGTTTTGGAGGCGGCGCCGGTGCGGGGGTCGTGGCGGCGGCTGTCGTCGCCCGACGACGTCCTGACGTTGATGGACACGACCGCCGAAGGCGTCGTTGCCTGCGTGGCCGACGCGGGGGCCACGTTCCTGGCGCCGATCTTCGACGAGCTCACGGCCATCGTGTGCCTGTCGGGCACGCCGATGTCGCACATCGGCATCGTCAGCCGCGAGTACCAGGTGCCGTGCATCATGGCCGCGGTGCTCGGTTCGGAGCCCGCCGACGGCGACGCGGTCGAGGTCGACTGCAGCGGCGCCGAGGGCGTCGTCCGGAGCGTCGCATGAGCGCGGCGCTCGGTTCCGGGTTCTCCAAAAAAGATGTCAACCGGTGGATCCAGTACCACGGTGAGATCTCGTACACGCTCACGACGCAACGCACCGCGCTCGAGTCGGCGCTGATCCCTGTGACCGCGTACATCACGATTGCCGCGGTCGAGTGCTACCGGCGCTACCCCGAGATGGTGCAGCAGATCGCCGACGCGATGCCGCCCGAAGAGTTGGGGCGGGCCGGGCACGAGTTCGCGACGCAGATCGACAACGTGCACCTCTGGTCCGTGCCGAACTTCCCGTTGGTCGGGCGCGTCGTACTCGGCGGCGCGGGCGTGCTCGATTTCGACGCCGACGCGGCGCGCATGGCCCCGGTGTTCGATTTCTGGCAGCGCGCCGCGAGCGCGTACCGCTTCGAAGACGGTACGCACCAGGCGTGGGACGCGGGCGGGCACGCAACGCCGTACCGAGCCCACGTCGACAAGGTGCGCGCGGGCTGTGTGCCGGTGCGCGACGACTCGCACCGCAAGCAGATCACGCGGCTGAACGCCCTCCTGACCTCGTACTTGTTCCTGCTTTGGTTCGACACCCGCTCCGGCTACCAGGACACCGGCCCGTACGTCCTCGACGACGGACGCGTGATGTTGCTGCGCTCGTTCGGGCGGCTCGGCGTGTCGCACTTCCCGTGGAGCGCGGCGGTCGGGAGCGAGATGCCGTACTCCGACGTGCTCGGCGCGTTCGTGCTCGACGGCGTCGACCTGACGGTGACCGACTTCGGCACGTCGGTGACGCACCCCGAGGACTACCTGCCGCACGTCGTGGAGTTCGGCCTGTTCGACACCGCGTCGGGTGGGCTCGTGCCGATCGACGACAACGGTGTCGACGCGTTGGCCGTCGCCGCGAAGACCGCGACGAAACAGCTGTACCGCAACATCGCGGCGATGGAACGGCGCGACAAGATCAACGCGGGCGCGTACGTGTATTTCACGTTCCTGCGTCCGTTCGCGGAGCTGGCCGGAGTGGAACTCGACTGGACCGTGCCGCGCGCCAGCATGGATCTGTACCCGTTCCTCGAACTCATCGACGGCAGTGTGCCCACGCCGATCGACCAGGTTCCCGCGGACTATTACGCACGGATCCCGTGAACCCCGACGCACCGCATCCACCCGGGGCCGACCCGTGGTGGTCGGAGGCGTGGCACCTCGACGCGGCGAGCGCCGACGGCACCGGCCTCACCGTGCGGCTCGAATGCTTCCCGAACCAGAACGTCGCGTGGGTCTGGACGTACCTCGTGTTGCCCGACCGGCCCGGCCCGGTCGTCGTGCGCGACCACGAGGTACCGCTTCCGCGCCAGGGACTCGAAGTGCGCGCCGAAGGGTTGTGGGTCGAGTTGTGGTGCGAAGCGCCGCTCGACCACTGGACCTACGGACTCGAAGCGTTCGGCTTGCGTCTCGACGACCCCGCCGACGCGTTGCGCGAGGAGATCGGCGAACGCGTTCCGGTCGGGCTCGACATCGAATGGGAAGCCGCCGGCGCGCCGCACACCCGCGCCGCGGTGTGGCCGGTCGAGGGTTTCGTACAGCCGGGCATCGTGCACGGCGAAGTGTTGTTGGGCCGCAGTCGCATCGAACTCGACTGCACGGGCGAGCGACGGCGTTCGTGGGGTGTTCGCGACTTCACGGCACCGTGCTGGACCGTCGCGGGCGAGGTCGGTGATCTCACGTTCCACGTCGCCCAGACCGGAGGCACCACGGACGGGTTCGTCGGAGACCGAGCAGTCGAGAAGGCGCGCATGGAAACGCACCGGAACACTGATGGGCTCCCGGTCGCGGGGCGGTGTGTCGTCGCCGACGAGTGGGAGATCGACATCGAGGTGCTCGGCCTCGCGCCCGTGATGCTCGCGCCGGGGGCACCGCTGGCCCGGGCCCTGTGCCAATACACGATCGGGAGTGAATCCGGGGTCGGCTGGTCCACCTGGTTCGACCCCACCTAACCGAAATTGCGCCATCCGACGACCGAAACGGTCGCCGTGTGGCGCAATTTCGGGGTGGGGGCGACCGGCGCGCGAGGATGCGCGCCATGGAATTCGACCCCCGCACCACGGCCCTCGGCATCGCACGCGGGCGTGTCGTCCTCGGCATCACGATGCTGGTGCTACCCGGGCCGGCCGGGCGGGTCGCGTTCGGCGCGAGCTCACGCGAGGGCCGCACGTTGCTGCGCATGCTCGGCGCCCGGGAGATCGTGCTCGGCGTCGGTGCGATCACCTCGGTGAAGGAACACACGCAGGACGCCGAGTGGGTAGGCATGGGTGCGATCAGCGATGCCGTCGACGTGGCCGCATTGCTGATGGCCCCCGGTCCGCCGGTGCGACGCGCACTCAACGCGTTCACGGCCGCGAGCGGCGCGGCCACCGGCATGTTGTGCGCCCGGATGATGGCCGACGAGCGCAAGGCGCTCGCTGCCGCCGACGACTAGAAGTCGATACTCGACAGGTCGCTGATCCACCGGCGCGATCGGCTGATCGCTTCGCGCCACTGGTCGCGGTCGAGCACGCGGCTCGGTTCCACCCGGACCCGCGGCGTCCACGCGCCGGCGACGTCGTCGAGGTCGTCGTGGTGGCCGACGGCGAGCCCGGCCATGAGCGCGGCACCGATCGTTGTCGCCTCGCGCACCGGTGACACCTCGACCGGGCGCTGCGCGGCGTCGGCCAGGGCCTGCACGAACGTCGCGTTGTCGGTCATGCCGCCGTCGACACGCAACGTCGCGATCTCGAGCCCGGCGTCGGCCTCGGCCGCGTCGACGAGATCCGCGCCGCGCTGTGCGACACCTTCGAGTACCGCTCGCACGATGTGGGCGCGTCCTGTGCCGCGCGTGAGCCCGAAGAGCGCGCCGCGCGCCCCGTAGTCCCACACCGGCGTGCCGAGTCCGAGTGGCGCGGGCACGAAGACGACGCCGCCCGAGTCGGCGCACGACGCGGCGAGCGCGTCGGATTCCGCCGACGACGCGATGAGCCCGAGGTCGTCGCGCAGCCACTGCACGTTGGTGCCCGCCGCGAGCATGACGGCCTCGATACCCCATGTGACCCGGCCGGCGCGGCGCCACGTGACGATCGGGAACGTGCCCGCCGGGCCGCGGTTGTCGAATGGCGGCGGCTCCGGGCCGAGCACGACGTCGAGCATGCCGCCGGTGCCGAACGTGATCTTGGCGTCGCCCGGGTGCACGCAGCGCTGCCCGATGAGCGACGCCTGCTGGTCGCCGAGCAGGCACGTGATCGGCGGTGCGCCGGGCAACGCGGTCGCGGGGCCGACGATCGCGTCGGTGTCGACGATGCGCGGCAGCATCGCTTCGGGGACGTTCAGGATTCCGAGCGTGCGGGCGTTCCACTCGGTCGGCGAACGCGGGTGCTGTAGCCCGGTGACCGCCGCGTTCGTCGCGTCGGTGACGTGCAGCGCACCTTCGCTCAGCGTCCACGCGATCCACGTGTCGACGGTGCCGAAACACAGGTCACGGTCGCGGGCGGCGTCGAACGTGTCGAGCAGCCACTGGAGCTTGGTCGCCGACGCGTTGGGCGCGAGCCGCAACCCCTCGCTGCGTAGCGCCAGGCACGCACCGATCGTGCGGAGGTCCTGCCAGCCGAGCCCGGGTCCGATGGGTTCGCCGGTGGCCCGGTCCCACACGATCGTCGACGCCCGCTGGTTCGAGATGCCGACCGCGTCGACGGGACCCGCGGCGTCGAGCGCGGCGCGCGCGACGGCGAGCGACGCGTCGGCCATGACGCGCGCGTCGAACTGCACCAACCCGTCGGCCGGGGAATCGGGGAGCAGTTCCCGGGCGACATCGGCGGCGAACGTCGCGTCGTCGCGCACGACCGCCGCGCGCACACTGCTCGTGCCGACGTCGATGACAAGAACTGACCCGTTCATGCGGCTACAGCCTCCGGCGCTCCATCTCCACTGAGCGTCGGAGGCATTTCCGCACCTGCGGCTTGCGCCTGGCCCGTCATGGCCAGGCGACGTCACCGAACGGGCTCGCGAGGCCGAGCTTGCCCGGGTTCAGGATGCCGTTCGGGTCGAGCGCCTGCTTCACCGCGGCCAGAACGTCGAACGAGTCGCCGAGCGCGTCGTGCACGAACCGCGACCGATTCAACCCGACGCCGTGGTGATGACTGAGTGCGCCACCGTTCTCGATGACGGCGCGCTGGCCCGCGTCCCACACAGCTTGGTAATACGCCTCACGTTGGTCCTCGGGCGGCCGGCCCGCGAACGTGAAGTACAGGCAGGCGCCGTCGGTGTACGAGTGGCTCTGATGCGCCGACGCGACGAGGGTGTGATCGACGTTGCGGATCGCCTCGGTCGCGCGCGCGTAGATCGTGTCGACGGCACGCCACGGCGCCGAGACTTCCATCGTGTCCACGACCAGCCCGCGCGAAATCAACGCCTCGAGCGCGGACACGTCGTTGCGGTGCTGGAGCCACTGGTCGACCAGCGCCACGTCCATCGGTTCGGCCGGGGCGCATTCCTCGGCGACGATGTGCATCGTGGCCTCGACCAGGTGCGCGTCGCCCTCGTCGAGCACGAGCAGCAGGTGCGCCTCGCCGGTCTTGTAGGAGCGGTCGGCTTCGATGTTGTCGTAGAGCCGCAGCACTGCAGGGGTCGCGCCGCGCTGCACGATGCGGCGCATTGCGTCGAGCCCGTCGCGGAACGACGTGAACGCGTATGCGGCGCGCGATTCGGCGGCCGGGCTCGGGTGGAGCCGCAGTCGCGATCCGACGATGACGCCCAGGGTGCCCTCGGAACCGACGAAGAGCTGCGTGAGGTCGGGCCCGACCGCGGCGCGCGGTACGCCACCCGTCGTTATCCGGCGCCCGTCGGCGAGGACGACGTCGAGGCCTTCGACTATGTCCTCGATCTTGCCGTAGCGCGTCGAGAGCTGGCCGGCGCCGCGGCACGCGATCCAGCCGCCGACCGTCGACAGCGCGATCGACTGCGGCCAGTGCCCGCACGTGACCGAGTACTCGGCGCGCAGTTCGTCTTCGAACACGTCGCCGAACGTGCCCGGGAGCACGTCGACGAGCATCGACTTCGTGTCGACGTCGACAATTCCCGCCAGGCCGGTCAGGTCGAGCAACACGCCGCCGAACACGGGCACGCTCGCGCCGCACACCCCGCTGCGGCCCGCGGCGGCGGTGACCGGCACGCGGGCTTCGTTGCAGTACCGCAGGATCGCGCTGACCTGGTCGACGGCATTGGGCCGCACGACGACGGCGGCGCGGGCGGCGACCTGGTTGTCGAGCGCCCAGATCATCGCCAGGGGCCACCAGTCGCGGCTGGCCTCGCCGATGACTTCGGGTGCGCGCGTGAGCGTCGCGCCGGTGCTCGCGAGTTGGTCTTCGAGCGCGCCGTCGACTTCGACCGGTGGCGTCGTGAGCCGGCTCTCGACTTTGGCGGCGCCATTGGGGAACGCGATCGGCGGCGTCGGCGCGCCGCGGTTGGTTTTCATCGCCATCGCGGCTACGACCTGTCGATCGACGCGTCGAGCGCGGTCTCCGGAAGTCCGGCCGCCTGTCGTTCGGTAGTCACGAGCGCACGGTAGTGCTCGACCTGGCGCCGACGCTCGTCCGCGTCCCAGCCGAGTTCGGGCGCCATGAGTTCGGCGACGTCGGCTGCGATGTCCGCCGAGGTGTCACGCGCCAACAGTCGGGCCCGCGTACGCCGGGAGAGCACGTCGTCGACGGTGCAGGCCATCTCGTTGCGGACCGCGTAGACGACCTCGGCGCGCAGGTAGGGGAGCCCGGGTGCGATCGGGCGGGCGAGGTCGGCGTCGGCCGCGAGTGCGAGCACTTCGCGCGCGTCGCCGCCGTAGCGCGACGAGAGGTGTTCGGAGACGCCGGCGGCGTCCCACCCGGTCGTGCCGTGCAACGTCACTCGCTTGGTGCGGCTCTTGCCGCCCAGCCCCAGTTGGTCGACCACCACGTCGGTTGCGTCGGCCGCCATGCGCCGGTAGGTCGTGAGCTTGCCGCCGGTCACGGTGATGACGCCGCCGGCCGATGTCTTCACCGAGTGGCGGCGCGACAGATCGGCGGTGCGTTCGCTGCTCGCCGCCTTCACCAGCGGCCGCAGCCCGGCCCAGGTGCCGAGCACGTCTTGTTCGGTGATGGTGCTCGTCACCGACGCGTTGATCGCGCGCAACAGGTACGCGATGTCTTCGGGCGTGCACTGCGGGTCGTCGAGCGGGCCTTCGTAGTCGGTGTCGGTCGTGCCGATGTACGTGAACTGGTAGTCGCCGGTGCCGTCGTCGCCCCAGGGCACCACGAACACCGAACGGCGGTCCTTGGGCACCGGCACGACAACCGCGATGCTGTTGCGTACCAGCGACCACGGCACCGTGATGTGAATGCCCTTCGCGGGCCGGATGCTGTCCGGCTCCGAGCCCTCGTCGATGGCGCGTACTTCGTCGGCCCACACGCCGGTCGCGTTGACGACGGTCCGGGCGCGGATCTCGATCGGTTTGCCGTCGACGGTGACCGTCGCGCCACACACCTTCGCGCCGTCCTTCAACAGGCCGGTGAGGGTCGCGTAGTTCGCGACCGCGGCGCCGTGGTCGGCGGCGGTGCGGGCGATGGCGAGCGTGAGGCGGGCGTCGTCGGCGCGGGCGTCGTAGTAGATGTACGACGCGGCCAGCCGCTCGACCGGCAGCGTCGGCATGTACTCGACCGCTTGTTCCTTCGTGACGCGCTTGTGCACCTTGCCGATTCGCAACCCGCCGGTGAGGTCGTACATCCACATCATCCCACCGAGGGCGCGCGCGAGCTTGCTCGGCAGGATGCCGTCCTTCGTGAACACGGGCAACAGGAACGGCAGCACGCGCACGAGGTGCGGCGCGGTCTTGCGCAGCGTCTGGCGCTCGGCCAGCGCTTCGTAGACCAGGCGTATTTCCTTCTGCTGGAGGTAACGGATGCCCCCGTGCACGAGCTTCGACGACTTCGACGACGTGCCCGACGCGAAGTCGCCCTTGTCGACGAGCGCGACCTTGAGCCCGCGCGTGGCGGCGTCGAGCGCAACGCCGGCACCCGTGATGCCGCCGCCGACGACGAGCACGTCGAACTGCTCGTTCGCAAAGCGGCGCAGGGCGTCGGCGCGGTCGAAGCTCACCGCGACAGGTTACCGGGGAGTACCTCCGAGATCCTTGGCGAACGCGACCATCTCGAACGGGTAGTCGTGGAACGGCGAGATGCGCACGAATCCCAGCGACTGATACAGCGCGATCGCGCCCGTCCGCGACGGCACCACATCGAGCACCATGCGAGTGAAACCGAGCTCACGAGCGTGGGCGAGCGCGGTTTCCGAGAGGATGCGTCCGAGTCCGAGGCGGCGAAACTCGGGCCGGATCCACAGCCGGTTCATCTCGCAGTCGCCGTCGTCGGATGGAGTGATGCCGACCCCGCCCGAGGCGGCGCCGTCGACCTCGGCGACGAGAAACCCGCCGCCCCGCAGGAAACGACCGGCGAAGTCGGCGACGTCGGGGATGAGCGTCAGGATCAACTCGACGTCCTGATCGGTTTCCTCGGCGGTCGCGACGACGTACTCGCGCACCAACGCCTTGCCGAGCGCAACGTCGTCCGGTGTGTCCGCGAGCGGACGGACGGACGTCGCCGTCATATGACCGTCCCGGCACTGCCGTCGTCGCGTACGACCGGTAGACCGGCTGCGGCCCATGCCGTCATCCCACCGACGACGTTCGACGCGTCAAATCCCCAGCCGATCAGGACCTCGGCGGCGCGCGCCGAACGCTGGCCCGACCGGCAGATGCACTGCACGGGCCGGTTGAACGGAAGTTGCATGCGGACCTGCTCGAGGTCGGGCAGCGGAACCCACAGCGCGCCCGGCGCGTGGCCCGCTTCCCACTCGTCGGCGTTGCGGACGTCGAGGAGCACGCCTTCGGCCGACCCCGACCCCGCGTCATCGACCGTGGTCTCGGGGATCTCGTTCTGGTGGAACGTGCTCACGCGTTTCCTTCCGTTGCTGTGGCGCCGATGCCTTCGGCGGCGATGGTGCGCAGGAGCTTGTAGTCGGCCTTCCCCGCGGGTGAACGTTGCAGCGACGGGACGCCGAGGAACCGCTTGGGCACCTTGTATCCGGCCAACGTCGAACGACAGTGCGCGGCGAGGGCGGCTTCGTCGACACCGTTGCGTCCCTCGATGATCGCGACGACCATCTCGCCCCACTTGGGGTCGGGCAGCCCGACGACGACGCAGTCGAGAACGTCGGGGTGGGCGCGCAGCGCGAGTTCGACTTCTTCCGGGTACACCTTTTCGCCGCCGGTGTTGATGCACGCCGACCCGCGTCCCAGCAGCGTGATCGTGCCGTCGGTCTCGACTGTCGCGTAGTCGCCCGGTATCGAATACCGGCGGCCGGCGACGATACGGAACGTGGTCGCGGTCTTCTCGTCGTCCTTGTAGTAGCCGAGCGGGATCGCGCCGCCGACGCCGAGGAGCCCGATCTTGCCGTCGCCCGGTTGCACGACCTCGCCGTCGTCGGTGACGACCACGAGACGGTCGCTCAGCTTGAAACGCGCGGGCGCGATGTCGTCGCCTTCGCGCGTTTCGGTGCGCGTCATGATGCCCTCCGACGCGCCGAGCGAGTCGATGAGTAGGACGCCGGGAAGGTGGCGGAGCAACCCGCGCTTGTTTTCCGGGCTCCACGTGACACCCGACGACGTGATCGCTTTCAGGCTCGACAGGTCGAAGCGGTCGGGGTCGGCGTCGAGCGTGTCGAGCAGCGGGCGCGCGAACGCATCGCCGACGATGGTCAGCGCCTGCACGCGCTCGCGTTCGATCGCGGCGAACACCGCGACGGGGTCGAGGCGGGGTGTGTCGAGGAGCACGACCGTCCCACCACCCGACAGGGTCGACAGCGCGATGAACAGTCCGGTGCCGTGCATGAGCGGGCACGCGGGGAGCACCGTCGCGGCCCGCTTCCCCGCGGCGATCGTGGCCGCGACGTCGGGCGGCATGGTGCCCGGGCGCGCCATCTGCCACAGCGCGACCGCCAGGTCGTCGCTGCGCCACATGACGGCTTTGGGGTAGCCGGTCGTGCCGCCCGTGTAGAGGAACATGAGGTCGTCGCCCGACGGCTCCCGGTCGGTAGCGGGCCCGGACGGCGCGCTCGCGATCGCTTCCTCGTAGTCGCGTGCGCCCGGCAACAGCTCACCCGAACCGGCGTGCGCGACCTGGATGAGAGCGCGCGGGGTCCGTTCCGCGGGGATCTGCGCGATCGCGTCGGCAACGACCGGTGCGAACTCGTCGTGGTACACGAACGCCACTGAATCGGAGTTGTCGAACAGGTACGCGAGTTCGGCACCGACGTAGCGGTAGTTGACGTTGACGGGTACCGCGCCGAGTTTCTGCGCGGCGAAGAACACTTCGAGGTACTCGGGCCCGTTCACGCAGTCGATCGCGACTTTGTCGCCCGGTTCGACGCCCGCGTCGCGCAAGACGTGCGCCAGGCGTTCGGCCCGGGCATCGAACTCGCCGAAGGTCACGTGCCGGTCGTTGCACACGATCGCGACTCGGTCGGAGGCCAACTCGGCGACCGTGCGCCAGGAACGTGCGAACGAATGACCGGACTCGCGAGGACTCGCCACGCGCGCAGGCTACAAACCCGGGATGATCGCTCCGTATTCGAAACGGTCGGCGGCCTCGAACGTGCCGACGCCGTACTCCTTGCCCCGGGCTTCGATGGTGCGGCCGTCGCCGAGGCTGATCGCCACGTGGGCCTGGTTCGGACGCCCCTGCCCGGCCTGCGGCTCGGACGAGAACGAGAACAGCAGCGCGCCCGGAGTCTGCATCGCCTGGTCGACCGGAATCAGCGCGCCCTGCTCCTTGAGCTTGAGGTACTGGAGCCACGACCCGTCGGGCAGGGTGACGCCCGCCCGCCGGCCCGCCCACTTCACGAGTTCCGAGCAGTCGAAGGCGTCGGGGTCGGCGTCGGTCGGCGCCGCACTCGAACCCCACACGTAGGGGTCGCCCGCTTGGCCCAACGCAGCATCGAGGAATGTCTGAGTGGCGCCGCTCGCCGGCGCGGTAGTCGGAATCGTGGCGGTCGTCGTTGCGGTGCCCGGGCGCGTGTCCGTCGCGTCGGCGAGCAGCGACGCGAAGTCCTCGGTGCCGGTCGGCATGGCAGCGCTCAGCGCAGTCGAGGCAACGAGGGGCGCGGTCGGCGCCGGACCGAACCGCTGCTGGATCTCGGCGATCCGCGCGTGTACCCCGGCGATGCCTTCACTCATGCGTCCTGAATCGGCCGTCGGCCGCCCGAGATGAGGGTGCAGGTCGTGAGCGGTGCCCGCCCGGCGTAGGCCTGCACCGGAGCCCCGTCCGTGGTTTCGATCGTACCGGCGGGCCGGAACCGCGGCCGGCCACACGGCGCGGGCGTGCGGTTCGAGCAACGGCCACGCGGGTTCGCCGGGGCCGAGGGTCCCGTACACGAAGAGCGTGACGTTCACTCCGCGGATTCGCGGGCGCGCCGCTTGCGGTGCCAGCGCACCCCGCCCTCGAGCGCGGCGAGGATGGTGTCGTTGTCGCGCGACAGCGACTCGTGCACGCGCTTCTCGAACAGCAGACGCATGATCGGGTTGAACGCCTCGTACTCCTCGGTGAAGTGCACGCGCGTGCGGCCGCCGCCCAGATCTTCGAATCGGGTCCATCCCGTCGCGCGCGACCACAACGGCTTACCGATCGCGTCGTACCGCCACGACTCGTGCGGTGTGACCTGGGTCAGCCATTCCCACGACCGGCCGACGCCGCCTGACATCAACCACTTCGGTACGGGGAACGTGCAGTGCCGCACGAGCCCGTTCCCGACCTCGTCGCCCGGGTGCAGGATGTGG
>JAWXCJ010000292.1:0-12511 GCA_034408875.1 Actinomycetota bacterium | reverse complement strand
GGCCGGACTCCACAAGACCGCCGGCGAGAAGCGCGCCGGTGGGGACATCGACCACGGTGCCGTCGGGGGTGCCGGCAGGCTGATCGACGAGGGTGCCTTCAGCGCCGATACGAAGAAGCTGAAAGCCGTCGAGCCCTCTCTCGATTGGGGCAGCCGTCTTCAGGTGCGTGTGGCACCCGACGGCCATGTCGTTGAGATACCGGAACTGGGCGTCGCGGTCAGCGTGCTGGCGTCCCTCGGTCACCTTGGCGTTGGCGGGGCTGTCCGACCGCGCTCCGTCGCCACACCGTTCTCATCAGGGAGGTGATTCGCCCGTCGGCAGTCGACGGCGAGTCCAGGGTCGCGTGACGTATGGGTGCTCGGGAGAGGACTTCGGTGCCTGGGAGGGCGCGCCGCCCGCGCACGATCGCGGCTCGGGCAGTGGTCGCTCGCGGGTTCGAAGCGAGCCACTATGGTCAAGTAACACCCGCTATCGAGGCGGTCATCCAATAGCCCGAGCCGCTACAAGCCCGGGGCGGTTCACTCGGGACTACAGCAAGAAGGAGATCGAGAAGTATGACGCCGTCCCGGCTTGTGCTGCTTGCCGCCGGGGTTGGGTCTCGCCTTGAGCCCAAGGTGGGTGCGAAACCTCTGGTGCGGGTCGGGGGTATGACGCTCCTGGAACGGTCAATCGTCGCGGCGCACGAGGCCGGTTTCGATGACGTCGTCGTCATCACCGGCCACGAACACGAACGTGTCGCCCGGGAGGCCCTCGACGTGAGCCGTTGCCGAGGGGTGCGCGTGGCCGTCGTCCACAACGCGCGCTATCGGGAGGGCAACGGACTCTCCGTCCTCACGGCGAAGGACGTCCTCGGCGACGCACCGTTCGCGCTGGTGATGGCCGATCACGTCTTCGCGTTGGCACTGCTGCGCCGGCTCCGGGCGACATCGGTGCGGCCGGGCGAGATCGTCGTCGCCGTGGACCGTTCGCTCGGACGAGCCGCCGGTGTCGACCCTACCGACGCTATGAAGGTTCGACTCGCCGGCGACCGCGTCGAGGCCATCAGCAAGGTGCTGCCCGCTTACGACGCGTTCGACGTGGGCGCCTTCGTCTGCAGCGCGGCGGTGTTCGACGCGGTCGAGGAGGTCGCTGCGTGTGGCGACACCGCGTTCGCGGGTGCCGTGCAAGTGCTCGCCGGCCTCGGCACGGCACGCGCGCTGCCGCTCGAGGACGACGAATGGTGGTTTGACGTCGACACCCCGACTGACTATCGCCGCGGCAGCCGGTACCTGTTCCGAAGCACCGGTAAGGCGCTCGACGGCGCCGTGGCGACGCGCCTGAACCGCGCGGTTTCGCAGCGCTTCGTGACCCCGGTGCTGCTCGGTGTCTTCCCCTCGATCACGCCGAACCAGGTCACGATGGTCGCGTTCGCCGTCGCGTTCGCCGCCGCGGCGGCCCTGGCCGCCCACGCCCCGGTGGTAGCCGCGGTCCTTATCATGGCGGCAAGCGTGCTGGACGGCAGCGACGGCGAGATGGCCCGCCTCGCGCACCGCTCGTCGCGCTTCGGCGCGTTCTTCGACGCGGTCCTCGACCGGGCGGCGGACGGCCTGCTCTTCACCGGCGCGGCGATCTACCTCGCGACCTCGGGGGACCTCGCCGGCCGGCTTGGGTCGGCCCAGGTGCCGGTCGTGATAGCCGTCGCCGGCCTGGCGCTCGTCGGGCATTTGCTCGTCAGCTACACCACGGCCAAGGCTGCCGTCGACCTGGGCCACAGGTACCACGGTGTCCTCGTCGCGGGCGGCCGCGGGCGCGACCTGCGACTGCTGATCCTGACGCTCGGCGCTTTGGGCGCGGCAGTGCATGCCGGCTCGCTGCTGGCCGCGCTCGCCGTCGTGGCCGTCCTCTGCGCGGGCATCGTGAGCGTGCGGCTGCGGGCGTCGTGGTGGGCCGGCGGACCGGGTGCCCACTACATGGGGGTGCGAGCCGTGGCGTTCGACTTCGACGGCACGGTGGCGGACTCCATGGGGATGCTCGCGAAGCTCGCGGCCGAGCTGCTCTCGCTCGAGCTCGACATGTCGCGCGACGAAGCCACGAGCCGCTACCTCGCGACCGCGGGCGACGACTTCCGGACCCAGCTCGACGTCATCGCGTACGGCCACCCGTGCCTCGACGAGATCGCCGCCGGTTTCGAAGCCGCCAAGGAGGGCCTCATGGGAGGTTGCCTACCGTTCGCGGACGCGGGAGCGGCCATCGAGCGCCTCGGGCGCGCCGACGTCCCCGTCCTCGTCTGCAGCAGCACGCGCGCTGAGCTTGTCCGGGAGTTTTGCCGGCGCCACGGGCTGGCCCAGCGCGCAGCTGCGGTCGACGGCTGGCGGTCGGACCATCCCAAGGTGATGCAGCTCCGGGCCTGGGCGGCCGCGATCGGCGTCGCTCCCAACGACGTCCTGTTCGTCGGCGACGCGCTGCGTGACGTTGCGATCGCCCGGGCCGCGGGGGTCCGCTTCGTCGGGCTCTCTCGTCCCGGCCACCCGGACGCGTTCGCGGGGAGCGGCGTTCCCGTGGTGACGTCGCTCCCGGACCTCGCCCGGCTCGTCGCGTGCGCTCGCCGCTCGCCGGTGACCGTCACGATCCCGAGAGGCGAGGTCGGCCCGTCCGCGCCCGACCCGTTAGTAACCCTCGCGACCGCGCCGTTCGAGGTGGCCGACCTCATTGGCCCGCACCAGCCGGCGCACGCCGTCGAGGACGCGTACCGTCGTGATTGAACAGTTGGCGACCTCGACGTGCCGGTAGACCTCGGGTCCCGTCCGAAGCGCCCAGGCGATCGCGGCTCGCACTACGGCATCATGGGTGTACACCACGGCCGCGCCCGAGTCGGCTGAGCCACAGGCGAGTTCGTCCAGCATCGCGGCGACCCGGGCGTTCAGTTCGCGCAGCGTCTCGCGACCCTCGAGCGCCAGGGTGTGCGGCTCGTTCCGCCAACGGCGCCACTCCTCGGGCCATCGTTCGGCGATCTCCTCCTCGGTGAGTCCCTCCCACGGGCCTACCCGCAGTTCGCCGACGCGGTCGTCGAGGCGCGGCTCGATACCGACCCGATTCGCCAAGGGACCTGCCGTCTGCAGCGCCCGGCGCAGCGGGCTCGAAAGGATCGCAGCCACGTCCTCGCCTGCCAGCGCGTCGGCCACGGCCTCCGCGTCGCGGCGGCCAACGGGCTCCACGCCCTCGTCGAGCCAGCCCATCACCCGACGCTGCACGTTCCACGCGGTGCGGCCATGGCGAACCAGGTGAACGACTTGCATCGGGTGAGCCTGCTGCATCACTCCCGCCCGGTGCGACTCGGGGTCAGGCGCGCCGGGTAGCTCGGGCCGGGCGGCGCCTGTCGATCTGCGCCGGTGGCCGGGTCATGTGACGCCAACCTCGTAGCGTGCAGAGTTGAAGCGCAGGGCGCCGTGCAGGCGGCTGTGCGAGCCTTCGCCGGCGGCCCCTCACGCGGCGGGGCGAACAGTTGCCGTACGTACGGCGAGACGTGCTCTTCACGCGAGGCGAGTGGGTTACCTCATCGAGTCGTCGGGATGGCTCGATGAGCGTCATCAATACGAGGTCGGGCACTACGACGCGCTCGCCTGGCCCGAGACTCACCCGCTCAGCGAGCTCCCCGAGTCCGCACTGACAGTGCGCTCGATGCATTCCGAGATCGAGTGGGAGATGCGCACCAATCCAAGTACTGTCGAACGGCTCGTCGAGGCCTCATGCCTCTGCTCGCAACGGCTCTTTCAGTACAACCTCGCGCTCGACGGTCAGAGCCGAGCACGCGTCCGTCCGGGTCCGGACCAGGCAAGGCCGAAGCGTCTCGTCTCTCGTGACGGGCTTTCTCCGCCGTAACCGCGAGGACATTGCCGGGGTAGCTGACTCGACGACATTCGCTGCCCGTTGTGCGCCGGCCACCGAGTCCGTGGCTGTTAGCAGCCAGTCATGCGTGACACTTCACGCACGTCGCCGGCCAGCCTCACCCCGGGGCAACCGATGGGGCCCATGAGGTATTCGCCGTGCGTACTCCCGAAGTACCAGCCGCAACCGCCGCTGCCGTTCCAGTCGCACGTGTCGTAGTCGTTGAAGGCCCAATCGCCTTCCACGCCCCAAGTCGTGGGCGGGGAGGGAGCGGTGGTCGTCGTAGTCGTCGGCGCGGACGTGACGGGTGGCGTCGACGGGGTTGTCGTCGCCGGGGGTGCAGACGTCGTCGTCGTCGTCGTATCCGGCAGGCTGCTGGTGGTCGGGCGCGGGACCGAAGTCGAACTCGCCACCGTCGTTGTCGTCGCCGGCGCCGTGGCGACACAGGTGACGGACAAGCTCAGCGACGCGGCGAACATCCCGCCGAAGTTGCCTTTCGCTGAATCGCTGATCTGGACCTTGGCGCCACCCGGCGTCTGCACCAGGTCGTAGCTCTTGCGCAGCATCAACGCGCGCATCTGCTTCACGCGAGTTGCGTCGAGCTCTTGGAAATTAAACAGCACCAGGCCGTAGAGGGTGGCGTTGACCCGGCCCGTACCCACACTCGAACACTCGATCGCGAGCGGCCGGTGCACAGTTACCTTCCGGCCCAGCGTGTACGCGCATTCCGCGACTTTCGACGCGAACGAAGCACGCAGCGGGCCGTCGACCGATCCGATGACCCCGTTACCGCAGGCCTCCGCACCGATGATGGTCTCGCCCGTCAGTATCACGTCGACGGTCGTCGGCTGGTTGACAACGACCGCTTCTGGTTTCTCGGCGCTGGCAGTGAACTCGACGTCTACACCAAACAGCGTCGTGCTCATGTAGACCGACCACACGCTGAAGTGGTCGATCGGCAACGTGTAGTGCGCGGTCGTTTCCGACGTCGGTTCGACCCGCAGGGCAACGATCGAGTTGCTCGTCGGGCTCTGCTCGTCGGCGATCGGCTCGCCGTCGCCCGTGGTCGCGGACAAGGTGAAGTCGAAGTCGGGTGCCCACGGTCCGTCCCATTCGAGGAGCACCGGTTCCGAGAACTCCGCGCCGTCGGGCCCGAGTACGAAGGCAATGGCCGAGGCATCGTCCTCGGTGCTCTCCAGCGCGAGCACGTGCGCCGAGATGTCGTCCGACTCGAGATCGGCGCCGAGGGCCGCGTCGGGCACCGACACGCGCGCGTCGAACGTGGATCGGCTCGCGAACACCGTCGTGTCGCCGTGGTGCATCCGCGTGGCGGTTCCGGTGACGATGTCGTCGGCCGTCGCGCTGACGTCGGCGTCCGGAGCCGACGCCGTCTCCTCGGCCTTCGAGTCGCTGCATCCCGCAACCAGCACGACTGCGGCCGCAAGCATCGCGAGCGAGCGCGCCAACCGACGAGGAGCCATCCCCTGCGAATCGGGCATTTTCCGAGGGCGCTTGAGGGCCGTTTCGCGGCCTCCGGGCACAATGGCTGAGTAGCGGCCTCGAAACGCGCCCTTTGCTAGACACGCTTCCGTGTCGCAGCCGGACCAACTTCCGTCAACGGTCGAGTGGGTGCGCACCACTCCGGAGTTCACCGCGACGACCGTGCCGGCGGGTTCCCTGCGAGCGCGTCACCTCGTGGCCGACGGGTGGGGGTGTGCTTCGGAAGTGAGTTCCGTGACGTCGTACCTCCAGCCCCTGCCCGCCGTCGACGTCACCGAGGGCCGCGCCGTCCAGCTCACCCAGGGCGTCGCCGGTTCCGAGCGCGTCTACGGAGACCCGGATCAACATCGGTACCGTCGCGCTCGAATCGCCCGAGTGGTGCGCCCGCGTCATCGCCGAGCACGGCGACCGCGTGGCGATCGGCCTCGACGTCCGAGGCCGCACGTTGACCGCGCGCGGGTGGACTCGCGAACACGTTCATGCGGTCGCCATCTTCGAACTCGCCCCGCTCGATCAGCTCGGCCGCAGTTTCTCGAATCACCCCGAGAAGACCACCATTCGCGCGGACAAACTACCCGCGCTGACCGCGGTGCAGACGCCGAAGCACGAAGGTGCGAGACTCAGGCGGTGGACGACCGTCTCAGTCCCATCGAAGCCATCATGTGGAAGGCCGGACAAGACCCGACGCTGCGCATGACGGTCGGGCTCATGATGGTGCTCGATCGCGCCCCCAGCTACGACGCGCTGGTAGAACGCTTCGCCGCGGTCATCAAGCGTTCGCCGAGGTTGCAATCGCGGCCCGGTGATTCGTCGTTCGCCCACGCGCGACCGCAGTGGGTCGAAGACGACGCGCTTGGCGCCGAGCATCACGTGCGGACTGCGGCAGTCAGCCGGCCGGGAACGCTGCGCCAACTGCTCGACCTCGTGGGTTTGTTCGAACCGGTTCCCTTCGATCCCAACCGAGCACCGTGGGACGGCACGCTGATCGAGGGTCTCGAGGGTGGCCGCGCCGCGCTGTACATGCGCGCCCACCACGTCGTCACCGACGGGTTGGCCGGGCTCCGTCTCGCGGGTCGGTTCCTCGACGGCGACGAGATCGACCTGCGCGAAGAGACCGCACCGGTGCGCGGCGGCCGATCGGGCATCCCGACGATCGATCTGACGGCGGCACTCCGTCCGTTGCAGGTAGCAGTGAACGCGGTGCGCGACCCGGACACGGTCAATGTCATCGTTCGTGGTCTCCAGCAAGTGGTGGATCTCGCGACGTCCGTCTCCCGGCAGGTGGTCATCACCGGCGGCTCGCTCTCGCCATTGCTGGTCGACGAATCCATGACGACCCGTTTCGAAGTCATCTCGGTGCCGGGCGCGCGCGCAGCAGCACTCGCCCTCGGTGGCAGCAGGAACGATTTGCTCGTTGCCGCCGCCGCGTCCGGGCTCGGTCTGTACCACGAGCGCCTCGGCGTTCCGTGTGACGAACTTCGGCTCTCGACACCCACCAGTCAACGGCGCGGCCACGATGTCGGCGGCAACTGGTTTGCCCCCGCGCGCGTCTCGGTGCCGACCACCGCCGGACCCGACGCGCTGCACTTCGAGACCGTCGCCGACCGGTTGACCCGCGCGCGTATGGAGCCGGCGCTGCGGTTTGCCCCCGCAATGGCGTCGACGATGAGTTACCTTCCCGCGCAAGTGCTCATTCCGGCTTTGCACGCGCAAGCGCGCACCGTCGACTTCGCCGCAACCGCTATTCCCGGCCTCCGCGGGTCGGGTCACATCTGCGGTGCTCGTATCGAAACCAGCTACCCGTTCGGGCCGCGGCTCGGTTGCCCAGTGAACCTCACTGCGTTCGGCAACCGAGACCGGCTCGATGTGGGAATAGCGCTCGACCCCGCCGCGATCACCGAACCGGCGATCTTGCTCGAGTGCCTCGACGACGCGTTTGCTCGGTTGATCTGATCGGTTGCCCGGCACGAAAGTCTGTCTTGTGTGCTGTTGCGCTCGCGCTCGTCGCCGGCGCACGATGCAACTCGACACCACGGCGGCCGCGCCGCCGTGCCCGAACGGCTACGGCCTCCGCGGCGTCTCGGTCCGGTCGGTGTCGTACACGAGCCCGAAGTTCGGCGATGCCTGACCGATTCTCGGGTTCCGCGACTCGTCTCGGGGGGCTCGGAGCGCTTCCGAAACCAGAGCGAGGCGGAGTTCGCCGGCTATCGAGCCGCCCTCGACTACCTCCAACAAGAGGACCCGGGCGAGTTCAACATCGGGTTGGTGCTGCACCTACACCGGCTGCTGTTCTCCTTCACCGACGGGCGCGGCGGCTCCTTCAAGACTGAAGACAACCTTGTCGTAGACCGCAACCCGGACGGCACCACAACCGTGCGGTTCGAGCCCGTGTCCGCACAAGAGACTCCATTCTTCGTGGAGGAGCTCGTCGCCCGCACGCAGGACGCGCTCGAGCGGGGCGAACACCATCCGCTCCTGCGCACTGCGGCGTTCGTACTCGACCTCCTCTGTATCCACCCGTTCGGCGGCGGGACAAAACAGGACCGCGTGCGCGACTACGTGCTCCTGCACGCGCCGACGACCTTCACGATCGCCGACGTACGCCGCGCAGTCCCGGGAGTAAGCGACAACAGTGCAACCTGGCGTCGCACCTAGTCGGACAGCGTCCGACTACGTTACGTGTGTCGGAGCGAACGCTCCGCGGGGGAGAAGCAGGTCCATGGATGTTGTCCAGCGTCGTTTGCCGACGCGTGTGTTCGTCGTCGTTCTCGTCATCGCGGCGCTCGTCGGGGGATTCCTGCTCCGCGGCGCCGTCAACGCGTCGCCGGAGCCGTCGAGCCCGGAAAGCGCAACAGCCGCGCCGGAGGAGCTCACGCTCGACGAACTGTTGCTGATCGCGGTGAAAGCCAAGAACGGCATCACCATGTCGTACGACGGGATCACCGGCCCTCCGAACCCGCTCGATCACACCAACCACATCACCCTCGACTCGTTCCAGTTCGGCGTCGGTCGGGGAATCGGCCCCGGGGGTGGCGGCCCGAGCAACCGGGAGGCGTCGGCACCGAGCCTTTCGGAAATCACCGTCACCAAGCAGATGGACACGTCCAGCGCGTCGCTGTTCCAGGAATCGCTCACCGGTGAAGGCCACAACGTGGTGCTCTACTTCACCGACACGAAGAACAAGCCGAATGCGAACTACCTCCAGATCGAACTGGAGAACGTCCTCATCAGCGGGTTCAGCATGAGTTCGGGCGGCGACAAGCCCACCGAGTCGATTTCGCTGAACTTCACGAAGATCACGTACCGCTCGACCATCGGAACCACCGAGCAGGTCGTCTCGTACAACCTCGCGACCAACACCCCGTAGTCAGGGAGCAGTCGTCCAGGTCGTCGGCACGTCGCCGCCAACTTCGGGTGTGCGGCGCGTGCCGGCGGAGACGACGGCTTCGACTCCGACGCGTACGAAGGTTTCGACAATTAGCCGGGCTGACGCGAGCACGGGTCCGTCGAGGCGGTACGTCACCGGAAACGTCGTCATCGGGACCTACAACCTGATGGGGACCGTCAGCTGTGACCTGATCGCGCTCCCTGCGAATGTCGTCATCGACCACGCGCCGGCGTCGGTGTACTCGCCCGACGGCGGCGCCCACACCATGGCGACGCCGCAAGCAATGGCAACCGGTCTCGGCACGACACAGCTCGCATGCGCGACCGCAAACGGCTTCTACCAGGACGCCGACCTCATGACCGTCCCGCTCGACTCCGTCACCGACCTCGGCCGCGCTCGTTACGATTCCCGGCATGCCGCGAACTCCCAACGTCGTCGTGGTGATGGCCGACCAGCACCGCGCCGACGCGATGGGGTGCGCGGGCGACGCTTCGGTGCGTACGCCGCACCTCGATGCACTGGCTGCAACGGGAGTGCGCTTCGCGCGTGTGAGCTGCCAGGGACCGCTGTGTATGCCGGCCCGCGCGTCGTTCCTCACCGAGCGGTACGTACGTGACCACGGCGTCTACACGAACTGGGCCGAAGTCGACCCCGGAACACCGACGTACCTCCACGCGCTGCAGGCCGCCGGAGTTCACACCGCGATGGTCGGCAAGGCCCACCTCACGCGTGACGACGAGCTCGCCGTTACCCGGGTCGACGAACTCGCGCCGTTGCTGGCCGCCCGCGGCTTCACCGAGGTGATCGAGACCGGCGACAAGTTCACGACGACGATCTCGACGCCGTACACCGATCATCTGGCCGAGCGTGGCCTGCTCGGCGCGTACCGGCAGCACATCGCCGACCGCAGTTACCACGGCGAGGGCGAGCGCGGCGCCAACGCGACGAAGCGTGTCCCCATGTGGGATGCGACGCCGTCACCGCTCCCGCTCACCGACTACATCGACAGTTGGCACGGCGACGCGGCCGTCCGCTGGATCGACGACTACACGAGCGGCCAGCCCTTCTTTCTCTTCGTCGGCTTTCCCGGCCCGCACGACCCGTGGGACGCACCGCGCGAGGCAGTCGAGCGCTACGGGCCGGCGACACCGACGTCGCCCCGGACAACCGTGCGCCCGGACCTCGAAGGTCTCGGCAGCTACGGGAAACTCGTGCGCGGCATGTTGCAACTCTCCGACACCGACACGATGACCGAGGACGCGATTGCGGGCATGCGGCGCGCGTACTTCGCGAACATCTCCGTGATCGACCACGCGGTCGGCCGCATCGTCGACGCCCTCGAGCAACGGGGCCTCCTCGACGACACGTGGATCGTCTACACGAGCGACCACGGCGAGATGGCCGGCGATCACGGCCTGATGTCGAAGTGCCTGCTGTACGACGGGGCCGTGAGAGTTCCGCTCATCGTTCACCCGCCGGGAGGGTGCGAGGCGCGCGTCGTCGCCGATCTCGTCGAGCACGTCGACGTCTCGGCAACCATCCGCGGGGTCGTCAACGCACCCGCGGTACCCGAGAGCGCCGGCCGATCGCTGATCGGCTACATCGACGGCGACGATCCCGAACCGCGCGCGGTGGCGGTCAGCGAGAACTGGGGCTTCGCCTCGTTCGAAACCGATCGCTACAAGCTCGTCGTCGACGAAGATCGCAGTGCCGCGTGCCAACTGTTCGACCTGCACAAGGACCCGAACGAAGACCGCAATCTGGCCGGCGATCCTGACGGCAAGGCGATCGTCGACGACCTCATGGACGGCGTCGTCGCATCGTTCCTCGCGACACCACCGCAGCGGCCGCACCCGTCACCGTTCGCTTAGCCGCCCCCACGCACCAGTCACGCAGAGTGGCTGGTCAGGCGGTAGTAGCGCCCTGCCGACTTCACAACGCGCGGCTCCTCACTTCGGTCCGGCACGGAAGAAGCCGAGGAGTAGGTGTGGTTGCGACGTACACGGCCGACCTGGCCGAGATTCCGGCTGTTGCCGCAGTCGTCGACGCGCCCATCGTGCTCTCGAAGCTGGGCGTGTTCGGGACCGTCGTGCGCCGGGCCGCACCGCGGCTCGTCGAGGCATCACTCATTCCGACCGCCCTCTTCTACTGCTGCCTCGTGTTCGTCGGTCTCGGGGCCGCGTATGCTGCCGCGCTGTGCTGGCTGTACGCGGCGGTCGCGGCGCGCCTCCTGCGCGGGCGACCCGTCCCGCCGATGGTCGTACTCGCAGCCATCGGCATCACGGTCCGCACGATGATTGCGGTCGCGAGCGGCAGCAGCTTCTTCTACTTCGCCCAGCCCGTGCTCGGCTCCGTCGTGATGGGCACGGTGTTCCTCGGTTCGATCTTCATCGGCCGCCCCATGGTCGAGCGGCTTGCGCTCGAGTTCTGGGCGATCACACCGGAACAGATGGCCCGCCCCGCGGTGCTCCGGTTGTTGCGCGGTCTCACGTTCCTGTGGGCCGCCGTCAACATCCTGACGGCCGCGGCCACACTGACGCTCCTGCTGTGGCTCCCGCTGGCGACGTATGTCGCGGTGAAACCGCTCGTCGGCTGGGCGATCATCGGCGTCGGCATCGCCGTGACGATCGATCTCGCGATCCGAACGGCGCGACGCGAGGGTTTCGTCGCCGAACGAACCCCGCGCCTTCGCTCGGTGCCACTCGCGCCGATCGACTAGCGAACGCCCACAGACCAAGCGCGGCACGGCACGTTTGCCGCGACGCACAACGTTCCCCAGTAGCGAGCATCGAGGTACGGCGTGCAGACGCCCTCCGCGCACCGGTGCTTCACCCGCACCCGAATCTTCACGGCATAGATCCACGTGCGGACGCCCTGCGTATCCCTGTAGTACACGTCGCAGCGCACAGTGATGTTCGACGTGCGGCTGTCCCCCTTCCAGGTCGGCGCAGACACCTCCGTTTCGAGTTGCCGCACCGGGTTGACGCACTTCTCCCTTGGCTGGTCATACGGCCGCGAGAGGAGGTACCACCGGTTCTGGAAGCTCCACGCGCACAAGCCCGGCGTCGAGATCGTCGTCGGCGGGAAGAACCCGTGGCCCGGGCTCGTGTACGAGGTCACAGGTATGGCCACGGGCCGAGCCCAACCCGTCGGGCACACCGGCGCGGCCGCTGCCGCCTCCGGTTCGGCGACGGCTTGCGGCACGGTCGTCGTCGCTTGCGGGTCCGCTGTGGTCGTTGTCGCTGCGGCCGCGCTCAGACCGACGCTGCCGACAACGAACGACAGTGCCGTCGCGACGATGAGAAGGTTTTTTACGCGCACGTGCTCTCCTTGGCGATGTTCATGGTTCTTAGGTTCCTACCGAAGGCTCGTCTGCCACGGCCAACAGACTGTGGGTGAACTCGGGCAGAACGTGCCCGAGTACTTGCTGTCGATTCCGCAGTGTCACCGGTCGCCGCGGCGGCGGAGCTTGTGCCGCTTCCGCCGACGATTAACGTCAGAGCCAACCCCAGATGCACAGCCGTCGCGCCCGCATTTCGTCCCTCCGATGGACAACCTGGATCCAAAATTCAGGACGACCGACGCGACCTCAGGACATCCGAGTAGGCAGTGAAGCGGTTGTCATGCACCAGTCGCATCTGCGAAATGGCCAGATGTTGGGTGGCGCACCGGCGAGGACGCCTACGCCCGGGGACAGAGGTGGTCTCCACCCCGGGAGGGACACCGCCCGGCGGCGCAACGGGGTCGGGTGACCTAGC
>JAWXCJ010000291.1:0-7126 GCA_034408875.1 Actinomycetota bacterium | reverse complement strand
GGTTGACCCCACTGCGGTTGACCCCACGGCTGACCGGGCGGCCCGGGCGGCTGCGGCCCTTCCGGCCGCGACGGGCCCCACGAGGTCATGACCGACATTCTCGCAGGCCGGATACCGTCGGCGGAATCGTGGCCCTTCTCTCCCTCGCCCCGCTGCGCCACCGCAACTACGCGTTGCTGTGGTCGGGCGCGTTCATCTCGAACATCGGGACGTGGATGGAGACGGTCTCGATCGGGGCCTACGTCACCGAGACCACGGGCCGGGCCACGTGGACGGGCGCGGTAGCCGCGGCCGGGTTCGTTCCCATCGCCTTGTTCGCGCCGCTCGGCGGGGCCCTCGCCGACCGGATGTCGCGCAAGACCCTGTTGATGACGACCACGCTCGTGCAGACCGCGTTCGCCGTGTTGCTCACGATCCTGTTCGTCATCGGCGACCCGTCGCCCGCGATCGTCACCTTGTGCGTGTTCGGCGGCGGCGTCGGCGCCGCGCTCGGTTTCCCCGCGTTCATGGCCATGCTGCCCGACCTCGTGCCCGAGGAGGACGTCCCCGGAGCGATGGGACTTTCGTCGGCGCAGTGGAACCTCGGACGCGTCGTCGGTCCTGCCCTCGCGGGCCTCGTGATCCACTTCGCCGGGTTCTCCTGGGCGCTCGGCATCAACTCGTTGAGCTTCCTCGCCGTCGTCGGCGTGCTGCTCGTCGTCACAATCCCGCCGCCCCCACCGCGCGACAAGCAGTCGATCGGGATGGCGATCGTCGAAGGCGCACGCTTCGTGCGGCGCGACCCGGGACTGCGCGTCAGCGTGAGCGCGATGAGCGTCAACACGTTCCTCGCGGCGCCGTTCATCGCGCTCGTGCCCGCGATGGCCGAGAAGGTGTTCGACCGCGGCGCCAAGGGCACGTCGGTCCTCGTCACCGCGCAAGGTGTCGGGGCGGTGACGATGGGTCTGATGCTCGGGTCGATCACGCATCGCTACGGCTCTCGCCGCGTCGTGAACACGATGCTCGTCGCGCTCCCACCGGCACTGATCGCGTACGCGTACGCGCCGGTATTAGCTGTGTCGGCGGTCACGCTCGTGTTCGTGGGCGCGTTCTACCTCGGCGCACTGTCGTCGTTCACGACGATCGCGCAGCTGCGCGCGCCCGCGCACCTACGCGGGCGCGTGCTCGCCGTACACAACCTGATTCTCGGTTCGCTGTATCCGCTCGGCGCGCTCATCCAGGGCCGCCTGGCCGACTCGATCGGCCTGCGGGCGACGACCGCGGGCGCGGCCGTGTTGCTTGCCGTCGTCGTGCTGGGGACGCGCGTGGTGCGGCCGGGGATTACTCGGCCGCTGGACGTGAGTCCCGCGGTTGCAGCTTGAACGCGACCGTGCTGACGGTTGCGAACGCGAGCGACAACGCCATCTGCCCGCCCCACCACGCGCCGAGCGTGTGGTGGCCCGACGCCGGACACCCGACCACGAGCGCGACAAGCGTCCACGCGGCGCCGGTGGTCGCGGCGTACCCGATGCGCTGGCGGCCGCGCATGAGGGAGTACGCGCCGTAGAACGCGAGCCCGAGGAACACCGTCGCGCCGACATCGGCAATCGCGACCCACGCACCTGCCTCGTGGTGCAGCGGCGGTTCGAGTGCGACCGACCCGAAGTACGCGACGAGGCCGGTGACGATGACGGCGATCGCGAGGCGTTTGTCGGACCCGAACTCGGGCCGCGCTTCGCGGTCGACGGGTTCGAACGTGACTGGCTCGACTACCTGGGTCATGGATCCGTCCTCCCGGCCGCGCATCCTTGCGCGTCAGTTCCCAATTGTCGGCCACCCGAACCGCAACTCAAGGGTTAAGGCTCAAGGCTCAAGTCCGGGGCCGGGCGGTAGCGTCCGCAGTTCCAGGCGACGGGGAGGACCGAAATGGCGTTGATCGAAGTCGAACGGAGGGGCGCCACCGCCCTGGTGACGCTCAACCGCCCGGAGGCTCGCAACGCGATCAGCCCCGAGGTCAGCCGGGCCATGGTCGAGATCCTCGACGCGGCCGAGGCCGACGACGAGGTCCGGGCCGTCGTCCTCACCGGGGCCGGCGACGTCTTCTGCGCCGGAGCCGACCTGAAGGTCGTCGCCTCAGGCCGCGCAATGGACATCGCCAACGTCAAAGGCAATTTCGCCGGCATCGTCACTCGCGACTTCCCCAAGCCGCTCATCGCCGCGGTCAACGGGCCCGCACTCGCCGGGGGCTTCGAGATCGTGCTCGCGTGCGACATCGTCGTGGCCGCCGAGACCGCCAAGTTCGGGATCCCCGAGGCGAAACGGGGCCTGATGGCGGTCGCCGGGGGCCTGATTCGCCTGCCGAAGCGGGTCTCGGTGACCATCGCGCTCGAGCTGGCGATGACCGGCGACCCGATCGACGCGCGTCGGGCGTACGACCTCGGCCTCGTGAACCGGGTCGTGCCCGCCGCCGACGTGGTCGACGAGGCCCTCGCCATCGCGGCGCGGATCGCCGAGAACTCCCCGATCGCGGTGCGCATGTCGCGCCAGATCGTGCGCGAAGCGGTCGACCTCGACGAGGCCGCGGCCTGGAAGCGCAGCAACGAGCTCTCGGTCGACGTGTTCGCGAGCGGCGACGCCATCGAGGGCGCCACCGCCTTCGCCGAAAAGCGCCCCCCGGTCTGGAAGAGCCGCTAACCCCCCAGCCCGTCCGAAATTGCGCCACTCGGCGACCGTTTCGGTCGCCCTCTGGCGCAATTTCGGCTCCGGGTGGGGACCGTGGGAGTGATTGCTCCTACAATCGCCCTGTGGATCGGCGTCCTGTGGAGAAGTGGCGTGTCGAGGACCTCGCCCTGCGGGCCGATGTCTCGGTCGACACGATCCGTTTCTACCAAAAGCGCCGGCTCCTCTCGCCGCCCGAACGCGAAGGCCGCGTCGCCTGGTACGGGCCCGCCCACCTCGACCGGCTCACGCGCATCCGCGAGCTCGCGGGCCAGGGCCTGACCCTCGCGCTGATCGGCCGCGTCCTCGACGGGAACCTCGACGCGACCGACGCGCCGCTCGCGGCTGCAGTAGCGGCGGCCGATGCCGAGACGGTCGAGGAGTTCTTCACCCTGCCCGAACTCGCGACGCGCGCGGATGTGCCGATCGAACTCCTCGAGACGATCGCGCGCGAAGGCCTGCTGATCCCCCTTATTCACGACGGCGTACCGCAGTACACGTCGGCCGACGTCGCGATCGTGCGCCAGGCCCTCGCGCTCCTCGAGCAGGGGTTCCCGATGCCCGCACTCATTGCGCTCGCGCAGGAACACAACGCCGACACGCGTGTCATCGCCGAGCGCGCGGTCGCGCTGTTCGACGAGTTCGTACGCCAACCGTTGCGCAACGCCGACCGGCCCGACGACGAGAAGGCGCGCGAACTCGTCGCCGCGTTCCGCGTGTTGCTCCCGGCCGTGAGCACGCTCGTCGCCCACCACTTCCGGCGCGTCCTGCTGACCGTCGCGCAGGAACACCTCGAACAAGTGGGCGAACACGCGGAGCTGATCGCGGCGAGCGCCGAAGCCGCTCGCCTCGTCGAGAACGACTGGTCGACATGACGCCCCGCACCGACGCCCTCCCCGCGCCCGCCGAGAAGCGCGAAGCCGTCGAGACCATGTTCGACCGCATCGCGCCGCGCTACGACCTCCTGAACCGGATGCTCACGTTCCGCATGGACGTCGGGTGGCGCCGCACCGCCGTGCAAACGCTCGGTCTCCCGGCCGGGGCGCGTGTGCTCGACATCGCGTGCGGCACCGGCGACTTCTGCCGCGAACTCCGCGCGAACGGGCTCGCGGCGGTCGGGACCGACTTCTCGGCCGGCATGCTCGCGTCGGCCCGCACCGACGCGCCGCTCGTGCGCGGTGACGCGCTCCAGCTCCCGTTCGCCGACGCCGCGTTCGAGGGCGTCACCTGCGGATTCGCGCTGCGCAATCTCACCTCGCTTCCCGAGTTCTTCGCCGAGTGCGCTCGAGTCGTGCGGCCGGGCGGGCGCATCGCGTTCGTCGAAGTCTCCGAACCGTCGGGTGCAGCCGCCCGTGCCGTGCACAACATCTGGTTCCGCAAGGTCGTGCCGATGGTCGGCGGCCTGCTCTCCGACCGTCAGGCCTACGCGTATCTCCCCGCGTCGACCGCGTACCTGCCCGGGCCGATGGATCTGTTGTTGCTCATCGGCGGCCACGGGTTCGCGCACGTCGAACGGCGGATGCTCGGCTTCGGCGCCGCGCAGCTGCTGACGGGAACGCGCGCATGACCCACGTCTCGGTCGCCGCCGGCGCCAAGCTCACCGCGCGCAGCGAGCCACTCGCCGACCTCGGCGACCTGCTCGACCACCTCGCTCCGGGCGGGTTCGCCTGGCTCGACGGAGACTGCGGGTTCGTCACGGCCGGCGTCGCCGCGATCGTCATGCCCGACGCGGCCGAAAGCATGCTCGCAGGACTCGCGCGCGAAGTCGGCGCCGACACTCCGGCCGCGGCCGGACCCCGCGCCGTCGGTGCGCTGCCGTTCCAGGGCATCGGGCGCATGGTCGTCCCCGCGCGCATCGTCGCCCGCGACACCGACGGGCAGGCCTGGAGCACCACGATCACCGCGGCCGAGGCGCCCGGCCCGCTCCGCGTCGCACGTCGGCAGCCCACCCGCTTCGACGTGCACGCGGCATCAAGCCGCGACGACTGGGATAGCGCGGTCCACCAGGCACTCGCGCTGATCGACAGCGGAGCGCTCGCGAAGGTCGTCCTCGCCCGGGCAGTCGACGTGCACGCCGACTGTCCCTTCGACCGGCGCGCCATCCTCGACTACCTGCGCACCGCGCAACGCGGCTCACGCGTCTACGCCGACGGCGGATTCATCGGTGCGAGTCCCGAACTCCTGGTGACTCGCCACGGTGCGCGCGTCGAGGCCCGGCCGTTGGCCGGAACCGGAACGCAGCCCGAACAACTGCTGGCGTCAACAAAGGACGCTTGGGAACACCAGGTCGTCGTCGACGCCGTCGCCGCGCAACTCGCAACCGTGTGCACCGACCTCGACATCGTCGGCCCCGAGGCACTCCGCTTCGCCGACATCACGCACCTCGCGACCACGATCACCGCGCGCGCGGGCGACGCGTCCGCCCTCGCGCTGGCGCAAATGCTGCACCCGACCCCGGCCGTCGGCGGCCGGCCCACCGAACTCGCACTGCACACGATCAACCGCCTCGAACGCTTCGACCGCGGCCGGTACGCGGGCCCGTGCGGCTGGGTCGACGCGCACGGCGACGGCGAGTTCGTCGTCGCCCTCCGCGGCGCGGAGATCGACGGCGCCGCCGCCCGCCTCGTCGCCGGCGCGGGCATCGTCGCCGGTTCCGACCCCGCCGCCGAGTGGACCGAAACCCAAGCCAAACTCGAACCCATCCTGAGAGCCCTCATCCGCCCCTAACCACCGGTGCGTCGCTAGAGGTACCTCTTTTGGCCTCTAGCGACGCACGATGGTGGTGGTCGTCGCGTCCCAGAGGGTGCGGTGGTGGGCGACGCTTTTTTCTCTGTCGACCGGCACTACCAGGACGCGGACGCCTTCGTGGGGTTCGTTCAGCGTGCTGAGGTCCGCCGTGCGTTCGCCTTGGGCGCCGTGGGCGCGGGCGACGGCGACGAGGTCGAGGCCGTGCGGGGTGCCGAACAGTTCTTCGAACTCGGCAAGGCCGTGCTGCGGGAGGAACGAGAAGATGCCGCCGCCGTCGTTGTCGACGACGACGAACGTCGCGGCCACGTCGGCGCCGAGCAGACCGTTGATGTCGTGCAGGAAACACAAGTCGCCACACAGACCGACCGTGGGTCCACCGTCGTTCGCGACGCCGAGCACGGTCGAGACGAATCCGTCGATGCCGTTCGCGCCGCGGTTGGCGAGCACACGCAGACCCGCACGCGGGGCCATGCACCACTCCAACGCCCGCACGGGAAGGCTGGACGCGACCACGAGCGTGGCGCCGTCGGGCAATGCGGCGGCGAGGTCGCGCGCGACGACCCCTTCGAACGGTTCGGGCGCGGTGTCGAGGACGCGGTCGATGGCGGTGCGCGCCTGCTGCTCGGCGGCGCGCCACGCAGTCAACCAGTCTGACGACGGGCGGTCGAGCAGGGCCGTCACCGTGGTGAGCAACGGCTCGGCGTCAGCGACGATGCGCACGCTCGCGGCGCGGTTCGGGTCGAGCCACACCCCGTCGGGATCGATCAGGACCTGCGGGATACCGGTATCGAGCCACGCGTTCGCGACGTTGCTCGTGAGCGGTGCGCCGATGCGCACGAGGAGATCAGGCCGATGTGCGTCGGCGAACTCCGGAACGCGGAGCAACGCCTCGTACGTGGAGATCGCGTGCGCGCCCGTCCGCACGCCCGAAATCGCGTCGGCGAGCACCGGCCAGCCCGCGGCGGCTGCGAACCGGGCAACGACAGTCGCGTCGACGTGCGCGCCCCAGCCCGCGACGAGGAGTCCGCGCGGGTGCGCCCGCACGAGTTCTGCCAACGCGTGCGGGTCGGCAGTACGCGGCGCGGCGACCGTCGTCGTCCACGGGCGGCCGTCGGCTCGGCCCGGTGCGTCGACGAGCGGCGCGCCGGTCGGGAGCAGCGGCTCGCGGAAGGGAAGGTTGAGGTGGACGGGACCTTTCGGGGAGCCGAGCGTCTCGGCGACGGCGCGACTCGCGATTGCGCGCCACACCGCGCCCGCGCCGGGTTCGTCGGTCGGCGGTCTCGGGTCGACGAACCAGCGGACCGATGTTCCGTACAGGTGCGTCTGGTCGATCGTCTGGCCCGCGCCCGTGTCGCGCAACTCGGGCGGCCGGTCGGCGGTGCACACGAGGAGCGGCACCCGCGCGTGATGCGCCTCGACGACGGCCGGGTGGAAGTTGACCGCGGCGGTTCCCGACGTGCAGCACAGCACCGCGGGCCGGCCCGTCCCGAGGCCGATACCGAGGGCGCGGAACGCGGCCGAACGCTCGTCGAGCACGACGTGGACACGGATCCGCGTGTCGCGGGCAAGCGCGAGTGCGAGCGGCGCGGAGCGCGACCCGGGTGCGACCACGGCGTCGGTCACGCCGGCTCGCACCCACTCGTCGACCAGGGCGATCGCGAACGTTGTCGTCGCGTCACGC